>CALWCR010000122.1 GCA_944376445.1 uncultured Clostridia bacterium
CGAGCGCGGGAAGCGTCACCGTGGCGGCCGTATACTTTGTGCCTTCAAAGGTATAGGTATACGTCGCGTAGCCGCTCTGCGAGCACGTCGCCGCAACGGACGCGACCTCGTAAGCGGTATCGCTCAAAACGGGAAGGGTCTCCTGCTTGGTCGCCGTGCAGTTTTTGCAGGTGCCCGTAAGAACGCCCGTCTCGTTTGCCGTAGGCTCTTTCGTCACCTTCCAGCCGCCGAATTCATGCGCGAGGCGAGGATATTCGACCGTGAACGTATCCCCGCAAACGGAGCAGGTGTATACGTCGGAGCCTGCCTGCGCACAAGTGGGATCGGTATGCACGCACGAATATTTGTGCCCGACGACGCCCGTAAGGTCGGCGGCGGTATAGCTGTCCGTGCATTCCGAGCAAGTATACGTGACCGTAAAGCCCGTGCAGGCGTCGCCCGTGCGCGCCGTCTCTTGGTATTTATGGCCGTCCTTCGCGCAATCCCATGCGCCGATCGCCTGATACGCCGCATAGACGCTCCGCGCCTCTTTCTCCGTCAGCGCGTCCGTGACGATGAGGTCTTTTGCCTGGATCGCCGCGGCAAAGACAAAGCCGTTCTCTTCGATAGCGGTAAGGAGCGCGGATGCAAAATCTCCGACATTCGCCTTGGAATTTGTTGCCCCTTCATTGTTATAATTGAGCGCGTCCGTCGCAAGATAGCGTATCACTTCCGTGCCGTTCTTATAATAAGAAATCCCGCCGTCCGCAGATACAGAAATGGTCACATAACAGATGTTATTCAAGAACGAATCCCATTCGCCGCCGTTTACCTTGTTGGAAGCCTCGGGATGTTTATTGTGCGTCTTCAAATTACCTTCCGCACTCCAGCTATCCAAATTCGGCAAGGTGATCTTGATATTACCGGCTGTGACCGCAAACGAATCCCAGTCGCTTGTAGCTGCCTCTGAAAGCATAAAAGACACCGCGACGCCCTTTTGCGAAGCGTCTGCGACCGCGCCGACGGAAATGCCGCTCGCACTGCCCGCGACCGTCATCACTTTTTCCACGCCTGCGGGGAGCACAATATCCAGCTCGGGGAGCTGTTCTTCGCCCGCATATGCCTGATACGCCGCATAGACGCTCTGCGCCTCTTCCGCCGTCAGCGCGTCCGTGACGATGAGGTCTTTTGCCTGAATAACTGCACCGGCGAAAGTAAAACCGCTTTCCTCAATCGCTGTGAGAAGCTCGGACGCAAAGCTGCCGACCGTAGAGCTCCCCATACTATCCGTCGCCTCATAATAGACGACGCGCAGACCGTTTTTATAAAAATCTACA
The DNA here is from genome assembly GCA_944376445.1 of uncultured Clostridia bacterium. Classification (GTDB taxonomy): domain Bacteria; phylum Bacillota; class Clostridia; order Christensenellales; family Borkfalkiaceae; genus Borkfalkia. The sequence continues at coordinate 1,317 of CALWCR010000122.1, forward strand.
CCGCTCGACGAAACGGAAACCGTAACATAGCAGACGTTATTCAAAAAGCTGTTCCATGCCCCGCCGTTTTCCGTATGCGCCGGTGTGCAGTTCGCTATAAACGTGTCCCCGTCGAATTTTTCCAGATTCGGCATGGTGATATGCAAGCCACCCGCAACGATCGCCATCGCCTTCCAGTCATTATTCGGATTTGTTCCCAGATCGGGGATCGCCTCTGAAAGCATAAAGGACACCGCGACGCCCTTTTGCGAGGCGTCTGCGACCGCGCCGACGGAAATGCCGCTCGCATTGCCCGCGACCGTCATCACCTCTTCCACGCCCGCGGGGAGCTCGATGTCCATGCCGCCGCTCTCCGTGGCGGCGAGGACGACGTTGCTCATCGCATAAGCGGAAGAGAGAGTCCCCTCTTTGAGCGCGCCGCGCACGGCGCCGTTGAGCGCGGAGACGGTAAGGCTGCTGTCGTTGAAGGCGGCGCCCGCGTCATAGGTCAAAACGAGCACGCCGTCGCGGAAGAACTGCACAGAGCCGTCCGCATGGAAAGCGACCGTCGCGCGGGCAGTGCCTTCGGTATAGAACGCCTCGTGCACCGCAGAGGCGAACGCGCCGTAATTGCCCGCCGTGCCGCTCGATTCAAAAATAGATACCCCGTCGTATTCGAGGGTGGAAAGATTCACCTCGAACGGCGCGCCGTTATAGCTGCCCGAAAGCACCGCCGTCCAGTCGCTCGCGTAGCCCGTATAATCGAAGGATACCGAGACGCCGCCGCTCAGCCCGGGCATCGCCAAAAATGCCTGCCCCGCGCCGACCGCATCGTATTCGGCGTATTGCTCGCTCGCGGCGACGGCATGGCTCGTGCTCTCCCCGTTGACGGAGACGTCAAACCCGCTCGCCGTCTTGGCGACGCTGACCGTGATGTCGTGCCAATACTTGCTTTCAAACGATATGTTGCCGAAGAGGGCGAGCTGCGCCTTCTGCGGGATACTGAGCGTGCTCAGCGCATATTCTGCCGCGACTTCTTCGGAAGGATAGCGGTACCCCCAGTACGTATACTGAGAAATGCCGCTGCCCGAAGTATTGACCGCCGTAAAGGACAGCGTCTGTATGTTCGTGCCTTCAAGCGTCTGCCGAAGGAGATAGCCGTTATGATAGCGGTCATCGATGTCCGTGCGGATGGTGAACGCGCCCGTTGCGTCGTCATATTCCCACGTACCCGTATGCGCGCCCGAAACGGTGCCGTCCGCCGCCAGCGTGTATTTTTTTTCTTTGCAGACGGAGTTATAGTTGCCGCTGTTGCGCGTCATGTAGAGAACGCCGTACTCGCCCGCGATCTCCTCCGCCGTGAGCCCGAGGGCGACGCCGTCGGAAGCAAGCGCTTCAAAGGGCGCGGTGACGAGCCAGCCGTCTTCGTTGACGAGGAGGCGGTGCACCTTCATGACATGAAAGACGGTGCCGTCCGTATATTTGTTGTGATAGACGAGATAGGCGCTGCCGTCGTCGTCGACAAAGGCGGAGTTATGCCCCTGCGCGATATAGGAATGCTCCCACCAGCTCCAGGTATAGCCGCTCATCACGCGCATACCCGCAGAGCCTTCCGTATTGTTTACATATCCCGAAAGGACCGCCGCGTTGCCCGCCGCGTCCGTATAGGGGCCGTACACCTTTTCGCTGCGGAATACCCGCATATTGTACCCGCCGTCGGGCGCATAGCCGCCGTAGGAGAGGAACAGATACCACCAATCGCCGATGTTGAGAAGATACGAGCCTTCCCCCGAAGAATGATGGCCGCCCGCGATATGGATGCCGAGGTATTTATCCTCATGCACGGTAAAGTTGCCGAGATTGTTATAATTGGCCTGGGTGAACTCGCTCTCCTCCATCTTGTCGCCGTTCGCGTCCGTGACGTCGTTTTCATAGGTGTACGAATAGTCGCGGAGCCCCGTATGCTTGTCCAGTTTGAGCATATAGATGCCGCCGAACCAGGAGCCGTAGCTCATCCACATATCGCCGTTTTCGTCGATCGTGACCGCGGGGTCGATCGCATTGACGCCGTATATGAGGTTGGCATAAGAATTGCGGTACACCGAATACTTTTCGGGCACGGAGGAAGAGCCCGTCGCCTTCTGATAATCGGTATCCGCCACGTTGTCTGCCGTGATGCGGGAATAGACGACGGTGCCGCCATAGGACCACGCGCCGTTGAGATCATCCGCCGTGAGCATCGCGATGGACGAATACTGATTTTCGCCGTTGACGGAAAGATACATACACCATTTGCCCATCGTCTCGTTCCAGATGACGTCGGGCGCCCAGAGATTTTCGATGATGTTGCCCTCGTTCAAAGGCGCGCCGCCGACCCGCGCATAGTTTGCCTCGTGCGCGAGGATGGCAAGGGTGTTGGAAGCGATGTTGAGGTTGTTGGTGAACGAAGTCCAGTTTACAAGGTCATACGATTTTGCCTGCGCCACTTGTGTGCCGAAGACAAAATAGACTTTCTTTCTACCCCCCCCCGCCTCCGGGAAAGTGTTGCCGTCTTCGTCCTCATATGCAAGAACGACAGACGGGTCGTGCACGGCGACGGTATCGTGCAGCACGTCGCGCGCGCCGTCCGTCTCCGCGCCTGCGGAAAAGGACCATAACTGCACGCAGAGCGCGGCGCACACCAGCAAGATGGCGCCGAGCACGATGCCCAAAGCCGTTTTGAGCCTCTTTGTCATAATTCCCTCCTTGACAATTTATAATGTAATTATAACACGCGCGAATTTTTGCTGTCAATGGCAAATATGACAAATTCAAACAGGAAAAGTATAAAACTTTCACAAAGGCGGGCGACGTGGTGTGATTTATGGGCATAATTATGTATTTTCCGCAAATTTCCGATCTGTTTTACAAAAAAAATTCTATTTGAAGCGCACGCGCATACCCGCGTTATTTGACAAATTTTCCGTTTTTCGGTATAATATTTTCGTACTTTTCATTAGAGGCTTATTTTATGAAAAAATTGAAAAAGAAACAGTTGATCATGGCGATGATGTTCCGTATCGTCAATCTGTGGCAGCCGCTGGCGGGAAAAGTCCTCGACGAACTTACCCTGCGGCAGTATATGCTGCTGATGGCGATGCGTTCTTTCCCCGAAAACAGCATGAACCTTTCCATGCTGGCGGAAACGTTCGGCGGCACACGGCAAAACGTGCGCCAGCTTTTAACGTCGCTCGCCGAAAAAGAATATGTGCGCTTTACCCCGCCCGAAACGGACAAGCGGGAACTCAGAGTGTCGCTCACGGAAAAGGCGTTTGCCTTTTTCCGCGACCACGAGGAGCACGACGAGCTTTTCGACCCCGCCTTTGACGGGATCGGCGAAAAGACGCTGGACGCCGCCATCGAATGCCTGGAACAGATACTCAAAAATATCGGCGGCAACACCATCGACATCTGATAACAAGACGCGAACGGCGGGCGGCAACGATGTTGCCGCCCGCCTCTTTTTTTTGTCCTTATTTTATCTGCCCCGCATTATCTGCGCACGTATTTTTATCTGCGGGTGAAGGGCTCATAGATATAACCGCCTTCGGAAGCCGTCACGAGATAGGTCTTTGCTTCCCGCCCCGCGCCTACGCGCAGGAGAATGCGCTCGCGCCCGCGCACCGTTTCGCTCTCAAAATAGAAGGTCTGCGTCACGCCGTCTTTATACGAGAGCATCTTGAGCTCCGTTTCGCCCTCTTCGCTCTCATAGGAGAAGGCGCTGCGCTCGACGAGCGTCCTGCCCTCATAGACGGAGTAGCTGTATTCCTGTTCGTATTCGCCGTCTTCGTAGTCCTCTTCCGCCTCCTGCTCAACGACCATCCTGCGGCCGCCCCCGAGGTCGACGGTGAACTCCGTTTCGCTTTCAAAGCTCTCCCTGTCCGATTCGCTGCCCCGTTCGCCGCGCACCGTATATTCGCTGCCGTCGACGACGAGGATCCCCTCGATGGCAAATTCCTCTTCCGTCTCATCGTCAAACCAATCGTCCCAATCGTCGTCATCGTCATCGTCGGAAGGAAGGGCAAAGCTGTTGTAATACATCACATACTGCCGCGTCTGCCCCTCGATATCGGTAAAGGCGACGCGCATCTCCGTTTCATAACCTTCCCGCTGCGAAGCGCTCTCTTTCATGGAAAAGCCGCCGCTCTCCAGCAAACTGCCGACGAGCGCCATGTAGCGGTCCAGTTCGGAAAATTCTCCCGCCGCGGGGGTCTGACCTTGTTCGGGGGTCTGTTCGGGCTGCTGCGTTTCGGGAGCCTGCTCCCCTTCGGGCTGCTCCTGTTCGGGCTGCTGCGTTTCGGGAATCTGCTCCCCTTCGGGCTGCCCCTGTTCGGGAACTTGCTCCCCTTCGGGAGCGGCGGCGTCTATGATCATGCCCGCCGAAGCGGCGCTGAAAGCATAGACGGATCCCGCGTCGGTAGGGTCTGCAAAATTTCCGAGCCCGCCGCCCCTCTTATCCGCGCAGGCGGAAATGCCGAGGGTGAGCGCGAGTGCGAGCGCCAAAGCCAATGCCGTAAAGAATTTTTTCATGTTCGTACTCTCCTTTTTTTCGTCTCGGCGGGAGTGTCCGGAATTTCCCTGCCTCAACTGAATAACAACCGCAGCGCCCCGTTTTGTTGGAAAAAATAAAAAAAATTTTTTTATCCTTTTTTCTTCTTGACGAAAGCGGCGGCGGGCTGTTATCATCAATATAGAAAAAATAAAAAAATTTTTCCGTTTCACCAACAATTCAGGCGTTTAAGATTGTTGATCATAAGGAAGGATATGAAAGACGAAAGACTCGAACGGAGCGTGGCGCAGCTGCGGGCGGGGGATATGAAGGCGTTCGACTACATCTATGAACGCACCAACCGCCCCGCCTACTTTGCCATCCTCTATATCGTGCGCGACAAGATGCACGCGGAAGACATCTTGCAGGAGACCTTTTTAAGGGCGATCGCATCCCTCGGGCAATATGCGGCGGGCACCAACTTTATCGGCTGGCTGTGCTCCATCGCCCGTTCGCTCGCGCTCAACCACCTGAAAAAGTACCGCCGCGAAGTGGCGACGGATTTTGACGAGGACGCCTACAAATACGGCGCGGCGGAGACGGAGCTGCCCTTCATCTTCGACGTGGCGGCAAAATTGCTGCCCGAAGACGAATACGAGATCGTCATGCTCTGCCAGGTGGCGGGATATAAGCGGCGCGAAGTTGCGGCCATGCTCTCCATGCCCGTCGCGACGGTGACATGGAAAAACAATCAAGCGCTGAAAAAACTCAAAAAAGAATTGGAAAAGGAGGGCAGGATATGAAAAGCATCAAAAAAATGCTCGCCGAAGGCGCAGACAAAGTTCTGCCCGACAAAAAGGTGAAAGAAAATATCCGCAGCGGGCTGGGGATGCGCGAAGAAGAGGCGCAGGCGGCCTATGCCCACGGCGGCAGCGAAGGGATCAAAAAGACGCGCACCCCGCTCATCGCGGCGGCGGCGGCGCTCATCGCTACAGTCATTATTTTGAGTATATTGCTGCCCGTGTTTTTCGGAAAAAAGAACGCCCTTTCCCCTTCTTTGAACAATAAATTTGAACAGATCACCGACGCGGATTCCTTTTACGCCTACGGCGCGGCGTCGGTCGGCTCCCTTTTGGCGGCAGAAGCCGAAGGCGCGGGCGGGAGCATAGCCGCCAAGAATTTTGCGGGCGGGAGCATGGCCGCCAAGAATTTTGCGCTCCCCGCCGAAACGGGCTCTTTGCGGGCAGATCCCGCCGAAACGGACGCTTTGCGGGCGCTTTCCGTTAAAGCCCTGCCTGTTTCCTCTGCCGAAACGAAAAACGCCGCGGCGTCCCCTTCGCAGCAGGCGCAGATAGACACGGTAAACCGCTATCTCTCCCTCGTGGAGGGGCTGCTCGGCGAAGGGGGCATCAGCGAGACCCCCGCCGCGGGCAATGACAAGTACCCCTACGGGATGCACATCTCCTATCTCGACCTTTTGGGCGAGACCGTGCGATATACTCTATATTATGACAAGATATTCCGCGGCGGCGACAAGGACGGAGAAGAGAGCGAAGCCTATTACTCCATCGAGGGAGAACTTCTCGTCGAAGGCAGGACGTACCCCGTGGAGGGCAACTATACCGCCGAGAGCGAGACGGATAAGGACGAGAGCGAAGAGAGCGGCGCCCTCGAATTTACCGCCTATACGGGCGAAAATTCCTATATCCGCGCCGTACAGGAGACGGAGCGGGAGACGGAAGAGGACGAGAGCGGCATAGAAGTCTACTACGTTTATACCGTGGTGGAAGAGGGCAAAACGATCGAGCGCACGGAAGCGGAGTACGAAAAGGAGGACGAAGAGGACGAAAGCGAGCTCGAACTTACCTTGACCATCGAAAAAGGCGGCAGGCGCGAGCGGCTGACCTTTACGGACGAGACGGAGGACGGGCGGCGGGTGCTGCGCGCCCGCGGGAACATCGGCGGCGACGAGGTGCGCTTTTCCGTCTATATTCTGAAAGGCAAGTACCACTATGTGTTTGAAGACGGCTCCTCTTCCGATTCGGGCCGCTTTGACGACGATGACGATGACGATGACGACGACTGAACGCAGATAAAAAAATTGAGCGGGGAGCGCAAAAAGCGCTCCCCGCCTCTTTGTTGTTATAGGTTTTCTCTTTCGGCAGAAAGATCAATAATGGATGATGGCGGAGCCGACCGTCTCCCCGTCTGCGGGTTCGACAAACTCGACGCTTCCTTCCATAAACGGATAGTAGCCGTCTTCCCCTTTGACGGCGCCGAGCGTCAGGCAGGCGACCCATTCGCCGCTCTCGCCCGCTGCCGGATTGAACATATACAGAACATACACGCCCGCCTCTTCATACAGATCGAAGCGCATCTGCGTCGACAGATCGTCCAGCATATACGACTTGGGCTCGCCTTCGGGAACATATATACCCGCCGTATCTCCCGTTTCGGGGATCGTGAAGTAGAAATATATGCCGTCCATGCCGCAGGAAATGACGTTGCCTTCCTGTTCATACGCAAGCTGCGCCACGGACTCCCCGTTATAAGAAATCGAAATGATGTTCCCCTCATAGAGAGACGCCGTGTCTGCTCCAAGCAATTTTGTAGCGGGGAAAGGTAACTTATACGTCGCGATCGGTTCCATGCCCGTAAGGTCGATATAGACTTCTATGTCGATCTCCGCGCTCTTGCCGATCTGCTGACCGGGGAGGGTGTAGGAAACGGTGATCGTCTGATACCCGACAAGATCCGCGTCAAACCCTGTAATGTCGATCATTTCGCGCGTGACGGGCACAAATTTGTTAAATTGCCCGTCCACGGATTCATAATAGTTGATTGTCAACTCTTTGCCGATGAGATTTTCCTGCAGGAAAGCCTCGATATCCGTTCCTTTCTCCATCCGCAGCCCGAACAGATTCACTATATAAAGGTTGCTGATGTTGCAAAGGTCGGGGTCGAAGACGGTGAAATAGCTGTGGGTCCTGACCCCTTCATATTCGACTTCGATCTCATATTCGCCCGCAGTGTCAAAGTCGATGCTGCCCGAGACGATCATCTCTTCTATAAAGGGAATATCCTCCCAAACAGTATCCCCATCGGCCGTGCTGTAATATATTCGCAGCGTGAAATTGTCGTAGCTGCCTTCGCCGACGAGGATTTCGCTCGGACCGTTCAAATAGATATCGGTCACTTCCGCCTGTGCGGGGTCATAGACGACGATATCAAACGTATCATTGATCTGACTCAACGGATCGCGGACGGCATATGTATTGCTCCCCACCGTCATATTGTCAAACGGGGTCTCCCCTTCCACGGTATAGAGCATATCCGACGTCAGCGGCACATTGTAGGTATAACGGCTGCTGCCGCCCCATTCATCATCGGTATAAAATTCATACACGATATACGCGTCGGGGAACGGCTCTTCACCCAGCTTGCAATAGACAGGCGTACTGTAGATTTCGTTAATGTATCCATTTTCTAAGCGATATGTTTCTCCGCTCGTAAGCTGTTCCTCGGTGACGGGCATAACATAAGCCTGCGTCTCATAAGCGCCGTATTGGAACCAAAGCGTGAACTGTGTACCGACAGAAGTATAATCGTTTGTGATCTGCAATCCGTCCGCGTCAAACGGCAGCTCTTCCTGCCTGCCGTCCGCATAGGTCACCATAAGCTCAAGGCCCGTATAATCGGGCGTATACTGCCCGTCTTCGCCGATGACGGCGATGATTTGGTTCCCGTTCCAAACGCCGAATCCAATCACGGAATCCGCGCTTTCATAGACGGTGAGATAGCCATCCCACTCCATCCCCTGATAGCGGACATAGAGATGTTTTTCCCCCGCCACGGAAAAGTCGATGGGTTCGCCATACTCATCGTTGACGATCATCTCTTCGGTGAGCGGGATCATATCCCATTGCCCGTCCGTAAACATGACGTAAAGAGACAGCTCGGGAAGAGAACCGTCCGTCTTGATACAATAATCTTGGTTCAGCCCGTTGATCGTTTCGACCTTGCGCGGGATGAGGACGGTGACGACTTTCTGCGTGTCATCAGAGAAGGTGAAGGTGAAGATGATGACTTCCTGCCCGTCTTCGTTATAACCGTACTCGACGGCGACGTCTTCGACGCCTACGCCGTCTTTACCGGGCTCGCCCTGCTCGCCCTTTTCGCCGTTAGCTCCCGTTGCTCCTGCGGGGCCTTGAGGGCCCGCAGGACCGGCAGGGCCGGTCGCGCCCTGTTCGCCTTTTTCACCCTGTTCGCCCTGTGCGCCCATGATACTGCCGACGGGCTCCCAGCCGTCTTCGGTCAGTTTATAGATGCCGAAGCTGTCTTCATCGAGATAAAAATCCCCTACATTACCGCCCGTCTGTGCGTTCGGCGCGCCTTCGCCCGAAAGCCAGCCCGAGCCGTCTTTGCCGTCTTCGCCGTTCGCGCCCGCCTGCCCTTGCGGCCCCGCGGGGCCCTGCGGGCCTTGCGCACCCTCTTCGCAGCCCGCGATGACGAAGCCGAACGCAAAGAGCATACATAGCGCCAAAAGCAAGATCAACAGTTTCTTTTTCATGCCACTCACTCCTTATCTTATATTTGCGGTCTCCCGCATTGATACATCCATTATACTTTATTAAGTATAAAATTGCAATACTTTTCATAAAATTTTTTTATTCTATGCAAAAACTGCGCAATATCGCGCCAAAACGAAAAAAAGACGCGCGGACGCCCCTTTCAAAGAAGGGGCGTCCGCGCAAAACGCTTCTATAAAAAATATATAGGCACGGCTCAGTGCAAGAGGCGCTTGACCGTCCAATGCTCCACGTCGATACAGACGACTTCGGTCAGCGCGAGGGCGTGCGCGTCAAACGCGGCTTCTTCAAAGCGTTCGCCCGTATAATGCGCCATGAGCGCGCAAAGCCCTCTGAGCCGCTCGGCTCCCTCGGCAAAGCGCGCCCTGCCCTGCCCGCAGGCGCTCTCATAGTCGGTCGTATACCCGCAGGGAGCGGCGCCTTTATTGAATACGCGCAGCATATTCGCCGCCGAAAAGGAGACGCGCGCGTCCTTTTTGATCAGTTCGAGCTTGGTCCCCTCGCGCGCGCAATGAAAATAGAGGACGAGCCGCCCGTCCTCTCTTCGCTCCGCGCCGAAATTTACGGGCACCTGATAGGGCGCGCCGCCGCCGTTTATGGCAATGGTCATATACGGGCAGCGCATGAGCGCCGCAAATTTTTCTTCGCCGCCAAAAACTTCTCTCTCCGCTTTGCGCATTTTTCCCTCCCCGCGCGCCGTTTTCTTGAAAATATGGCGCGGTTTTTTATATACGTTCCCCAAAAAAGCGTGCAAAAGCGCCGCTCAGCGGGGAAAAGCGCGCTCCATGAATGCCTCTAAAAGCTGCGCGAATTTTTCTGAGCCCTGCGGGGAAAAGCCGTGCCCTTCCCCGTGAAAAAGGACAAATTCGGCGCTTTTATACAGCTTTGCCGCCCGCTCGCCGTATGAAAAGGGTACGACCTCGTCGCGATCGCCGTGGGCGATGAATACGGGCCCCGCAAAATGCCCGAGCTCGGAAAATACGTCTATCTTTCTCGCCGCGAGAAAATACTCCCTGCCTATCTCCATGCCCCAAAGGGTATGGCTTTGCGGCACGTCTTCATCCGAAGGGAACGCCCTGCGCCAATCGTCGGGGATGCAGAGCGCGGGATAGAGGAGCGCGAGCGCGCCGATATCTTTTCCGTGTTCGGCAAAGCGCGCCGCGACGAGCCCGCCCTGACTGCCGCCGACCACAAGGATGCGCCCCTTGCGGGCGACGCCCTCTTCCGTCAAAAAGCGGACGACGGCGGCAAGGTCTTCCTCCTCGCTGCCGAGCGTCATTTGGCGGGTGGAAAAGCCGCTTTTCGCCTCCCGCACGGAACCGCCGCAAAAATCAAAGGTGCAGGCGTTATAGCCCGCCGCCGCGAGGCGCGCCGCTTCGCGGCGGAAATCGTCGCCGCTGCCGTTGAAGCCGTGGCAAAAAACCGCCGTGTCTTTCCCTTTTCCGCTGACATACAACTTTGCCGCGACCGTCCTGCCGTGCAGGGCGATGCGCCTTTGCGAAACGGTATAGCCCATCCCTTTCCCCTCCTATTCTTCGTCCGTATGCAGGGTGAATTTATACAGCGCGCTCTTGGAGACGCCGCGGTCCTTGGCGGCGGCTTTGAGCGCCTCTTTTTCGCTCATCCCCGCAGCGACGTAATGGGCGATGTGTTCGCGCTCGGAAAGAAGGTTGAGGGGATTTTCCCGCTTTTGCGCCCCCCTGACGAGGAGGACGTATTCCCCACGCTTTTCCCCGCCCAGCCCCTCGCCGAGGCGGAAATGCGCGGCCTCTTCGTGCACCTTGGTGATCTCGCGCACGGCGCAGGCTTCCCTGTCGCCGAAGGCTTCGTACAAAAGCGCGACGTCCGCATCCACGTCCTGCGGGGCGGAATAAAAGGCAAGGGTACCGCCGAATGCGGCATATTCGCGCAAAAAAGAGAGCTTTTCGCTCTTCTTGCCGCGAAGAAAACCCAAAAACGCGAACACGTCGGCAGGAAAACCGGACAAGACGAGCGCCGCCACGAAGGCGCACGCCCCCGGCGCGAGGGTGTACGGGATGCCCCGCTCGCGGAGCACGTTGACGAGGAGATTGCCGGGGTCCGAGATGACGGGCGTGCCCGCATCGGTGACGACGGCGACATTTTTGCCCTCCGCCGCGAGGGCGGCAAGTTTTTCCGCCGCCGCAAGCTCGTTGAACTTATGGCACGACGCGAGCGGCTTTTTGATCCCGAAATGGTTCAAAAGCCTGAGAGAATGGCGGGTGTCTTCGCAAAAGACGACGTCCGCCTCTTTGAGCGCGTCCAGCGCGCGCAGGGTGATGTCGCCGAGGTTCCCGATCGGCGTAGCGACAAATGTGACCATGTCTGATTGCTCCCGCGGCCGTTTGTTAATGCCGCTTTACTGCCGTTTGTTAAGGCCGCTTATTGTTGCCCCTTTCGGCGGCCGTATGCGATGCGCCTGTGGCGCTTTGATTTTTGACGTTGACGGCGTCGGGCAGGATATCGAGCCCCGCTTTGGCGCCCTTCGTGCCCTCGACAAGGACGAGATAGGGCTTCGCTCCCGCGCGCCCGCGCACCAATTGCAGGCGCTTCGGCTCGATGCCGTGCGCCTTCATGCAATAGAGCACTTCGGCGAGCCTGTCCGCGCGGTTGGCAAGGGCGAGCCTGCCCCCGAATTTGAGTTTGCGGTAGGCGCAGCCGACGATCTCGGCGAGCGTCACCGTGATCTCTTTGCGGCAGACCGCCTTCTTGTATTCCTCCGCCGCAAAGCCGCCCGTCTCATAGGGCGGGTTGCAAAGGATGAGGGAAAAGGCGTCGTCGTACTCCCTGCCGATGTCCTGGATGCGGGTGCAGACGACGGGAAAGCGCTCCAGCTTGTTGAGGGTGAGGGTGCGCGCGTTCATGTCGGCAAGTTCGCTTTGCATTTCAAAGAAGGTGACGGAAGAGATGTGCGGGTTGAGGGCGTAAAAATGCAGCCCGACGATGCCGCTGCCCGCGCAGAAATCCGCCGCCTTGTCCCCCTTTTTTCCCTTGACGAAGCGGGAAAGGAGCACCGCGTCGCTCGTGAAACGGTAGTAAGAGACGTTCTGGATGATTTTCAGCTCCCCTTCCAGAAGCTCCTCGATCTGCTCCCCTTCGCCGAGCGTGCACATACAAAAACCTCCCCGCGCCTTCCGATCCGAAAAAAAGGCGCGCCCTTTTTTTCCGTACAGTATGCCGTACGGGCGCGATACGGGCACGCCCGAAAGTACGGCCCGCGTT
>CALWCR010000123.1 GCA_944376445.1 uncultured Clostridia bacterium
ATCTGTATCTCCGAAAGTATATTTCTTATAGAGCATGATCCTTGTTCCGCCTTTCCTTTCGTCCGCCGCGCTCTTTGAGATAAACAAGCGCCCCGCCCGCACCTTTTTCGGCAGGCAGGCGCGCCGCAAAGAAGCGCGGCTCACTCAAGGGGCGGCGCTGCACAACGCAACGCCGCCCCGTTCTGCCTTTTCAGTGCCTTATGCGTCTTACTTACGCTTCCAGACGACGTCCGCCCAGGCAAGATCTTTCTTAAATTGGTTGATCTCCGTCTTCTCGTCGATGACGACGACTTCAATCCCCCACATATTGCCGAGGTCGACCATATCCTGCACGGAAAGCTGCGAGGAAACGACGGTGTGGTGTGCGCCGCCCGCATAGATCCACGCCGCGACCCCCTCTTTGAAGTTGGGTTTGTACTTCCACATCAGGCCGCCGACGGGGAGGTTGGGCATCTTCTTGGGATATTTGACGAGCTCGATCTTCTGCACGATGAGGCGCATCCTGTCGCCCATGTCGATCATGGAGACGGCGATGGCTTCGGGCGCGGCGATGCCTTCAAAGACGAGGCGCGCGGGATCGGACTTGCCGCCGATGCCGAGCGGGTGCACCTGGATCTCGGGCTTGGTCGCGGCGAACTGCGGGGAAACTTCGAGCATATGCGCGCCGAGGCAGAGCCCGTCTACGAGGTCATAGGTGTAGTCCTCCATGAGGCCCGTGCCCTTCTGCCCTGCCATATACTGCATGACGGCGCCGAGCGCGGCGATCTTCCAGTCGCCTTCCGCGCCGAAGCCGTAGCCCTTGCTCTGCAGATCCTGGATGGCGAGGCCGGGGAGCTGGTTAAGCCCGTGCAGCGCGCCGAAGTGGTCGACGATGCCGATGTAGCCGCCCTTCTCCTTGCAGAATTTGTCCATCGCAATCTCGTACTTCGCCTGTTCGCGGACGACGTCGAGCCGCTTGGTGCCCATCGTGTATTTCTTGGCGTATTCCGCCATCATGTCGTCCACTTCTTTTTCGGTGACTTTTTCGATATATTCGACGAGGTCGCCGATGGGATAATAGTCGACCTGCCAGCCGAAATCGATGTGCGCTTCCACCTTGTCCCCTTCGGTAACGGCGACGTCGCGCATATTATCGGAGAAGCGGCAGACTTTGACCTTCTTGGAAAAAGCGTAGCCTGCGGCGACTTTGCACCAGTCGGCGAGCTCTTTGAGCGCCTTTTCGTCCTTATAATAGCCGACGATGACCTTGTTGTCCATGCGCAGGCGCGCGACGATATAGCCGAACTCCCTGTCGCCGTGGGCAGCCTGGTTTTCGTTCATGAAGTCCATGTCGATGGTGTCATAGGGCAGCTTTTCGTTGTACTGGGTCGCGAAATGGCACATCGGCTTCTGCAATTTGGAAAGGCCGCGGATCCACATCTTCGCGGGAGAGAAGGTATGGCACCAGGTGATGATACCGATGCAGTTCTCGTCGTCGTTGACCTTCTTGACGGCGGCTTCGATCTCGTCGGAGCTCTTGCAGGTGGTCAGGTACTTGACGGTCACGGGGACGTGTTCGCTGACATAATTCGCCATCTCTTCGGAATGCTGCGCGACGTGTTCGAGCACGTCCGCCCCGTACAGCGTCTGAGAACCGGTGATCCAGTATACGATCTTTTCTTTCATTTTTATTTACCTCGAAAATTTATTTTTTATTGCGCGCGGCGGATGCCCGCCGTCATTTTTTCAGTGTTTGCTCTGGCCGTAATAGGCGTTTTTACCGTGTTTGCGCAGATAGTGCTTATCCATCATGAACTTGTCCGCGCGCTGCACGTTTGGATTGACCTGTTCGGTGATGAACGCCATCTTGGCGACCTCTTCGATGACCGTCGCGTTGTAGACGGAGCCGTCCGCGTCCTTGCCGAAGGCGAAAACGCCGTGGCTCTTGATGAGGACGCCCGGCACCTCGATGGGGTCCAGTTTGTCCTTTTTGAAGCGCTCGATGATGACGAGCCCCGTGTTCTTTTCATACTCCCCTTCGATCTCTTCCTTGGTAAGGGAACGCGCGCAGGGGATATCGCCGTAGAAATAGTCGGCGTGGGTCGTGCCGTAGAAGGGAATGTCGCGCCCCGCCTGCGCCCATGCCGTGGCAAAGGTGGAATGGGTGTGCGTGACGCCGCCCACGTTGGGGAACGCCTTGTAAAATTCGATATGGGTGGGCGTATCGCTGGAAGGGCGGAGATCCCCTTCGACGACTTTGCCGTTCAGATCGACGACGACCATGTCGTCTGCCGTCATGTCGTCATAGGAAACGCCGCTCGGTTTGATGACGATGAGCCCGCTCTCGCGGTCGATCTCGCTGACGTTGCCCCATGTGAAGAGGACGAGCTTGTGCTTGACGAGGTCGAGGTTTGCCTGCAATACCTTCTTTTTGAGTTCTTCTAACATATTTCCGACTCCTTTTAATACCGTTTTAAAGGGCGGTCAGGGCGCGAAAGGGCGTACCCTTCCGCGCCTGCCGCGATTTTTAATCCATGCATTCGACTGCCTTGCGCACGATGGGCAAGCCCTTGACATAGCGCTTGGCAAATTCGTCAAAGCCCGCGACGTCGTCGGGATCGGGCGCGAGGGTGACCCCCTCCTGCCCCGCGAACACCTTGTGATCGAGATAATCTGCGAGCGATTCCCCTTCTTCCTTGGTGACGACGTAATTTGCGAGGATGGCGATGCCCCACGCGCCGCCTTCGCCCGCCGTCTTCATGACGGTGACGGGCGCGTTGATCGCCGCGGCGAGATAGCTCTGCCCGACGTGCGGCGTCTTGAAGAGCCCGCCGTGCCCCGTGATCGCGTCCAGCTTGACCCCTTCGTCTTTGAGCATGATGTCGCAGCCCACTTTCAGGGCGCCGAGCGCGGAGAAGAGGTGTGCGCGGAAGAGGTTGGCGAGATTGAACTTGCTCTCGGAGGTGCGCACGAACATGGGCCTGCCCGCATCGACCTGCGTGATGTGTTCATTGGAAAAATAGTTGTATGCGAGAAGGCCGCCGCAGTCCTTATCCCCGCTCTCCGATTCGACGTACAGCGCGTTGAACAGCTCGGCTTTGCTCATATTGACGCCGATGAGGCGCGCGAAATCGCCGAACACGTCCACCCACTGGTTGATGTCGGAAGTGCAGTTGTTGCAGTGCACCATGCCGACCAGATCGCCGACGGGGGTGGTGACGAGGTCGATCTCGGGATGCACCTTGGAAAGTTCCTTTTCCAGGACGATCATCGCGAACACGGACGTGCCCGCAGACACGTTGCCCGTGCGCTTTTTGACGGAATTGGTGGCGACCATGCCCGTGCCCGCGTCCCCTTCGGGAGGGCAGAACGGGATACCCGCGTGCAGATTGCCCGACGGGTCGAGAAGTTTTGCGCCCTCTTCGGTGAGGCGGCCCGCTTCCTGCCCCGCGACGAGGATCTCGGGCAGGATGTCTTCGATCTTGAAGGGGACCTTGCCGTCGACAAGCTCGTTGAACTGTTTGAGCATGACGGGATTGTATTTGCCCGTCTTGATGTCGATGGGGAACATACCCGACGCTTCACCGATGCCGATGACCTTTTTGCCCGTCAGCTTCCAGTGCACATACCCTTCCAGCGTCGTCTGGAAGTCGATGTCTTTGACGTGCTCTTCACCGTTTAAGATCGCCTGATAGAGGTGTGCGACCGACCAGCGCGCGGGGATGTGATATCGGAAGAGCTCCGTGAGCTTATCCGCGGCGGGCGCGGCGTTGTTGTTGCGCCAGGTGCGGAAGGGCACGAGCAGCTTGCCTTCCTTATCGAACACCATGTAGCCGTGCATCATCGCCGAAAAGCCGATGGCGCCGATGGTCGTAAGGGCGACGCCGTACTTGTTTTTGACGTCCACCGCCATCTCCTGATAGCAGTGGCGCACGCCCGTCCAGATATCGTCGAGCGTGTACGTCCAGATGCCGTTTTCCAGGCGGTTCTCCCATTCGTGCGAGCCCGAAGCGATGGGATTGTTGTTTTCATCGACGAGGATCGCCTTGATCCTGGTGGAGCCGAATTCGATCCCGAGGGCGGTTTTGCCGCTTTGGATCAGTTTTTTTATGCTGTTAGACATAATTACCCCTTCCCTGTTTTTATTCTGATTATAATTATAAAGAATAAAGCGGAAAAAATCAATAGATGGACGAAAATTTATTCAATTTTTTTCAAATTTTGAGCGAAACGTTCACTTTTTTTGCATATGCCGAAAAAAGGGGCGGCGCACAGCGCTGCCCCTCCTTTTGCCGCTTTGGGCGGCCTCACAGATCGTCGGCATCCTGCACGGGCATACCGCCCTCCTCGGGCGCGCCCGTATAGCTGCCGTTTTCGTCATAGGGAGAGCACATCTTCCCTATGCGTGCCTTTTCTCTCTTCATTCCTTGGACTTCGCGCTCGCTTTCGCGCCCTTCTGCGTGCTCTTGGAGCAGCATTTGCCGCCCGAAGCGCTCTTGCTCTGCGCGCTCTTGGAAGAAGTTTCTTTGCTGTTCTTCATGCTTTTTCTCCTTATTTTGTATCAAACGGTAAGCGGATCTCGACGTGCCCCCTGCCCGATCTGCACAGCGGGCACACCTGCCATGCCTCGTTTGCCGTCGCACGGTATCCGCATTCCGCGCATACCCACAGCGTCGGTTTGTCCCGCTTATAGAGGGTGCCCTCCTTGAGCGCGCCGCACAGATAGCCGAACACGATGCCGTGTTCGCGCTCCACGCCCGCGACCCGTTTGAAGAGCGCCGCTATATCGGCAAAACCTTCCGCTTCGGCGTCGGCGGCGAAAGCGGGATAGATGTCTTGCGACTCCGCCCGCTCGTCCTCTTCGGCAAAGGCGAGGTTTTCTTCCAGCGTTCCGAAATGAAACGGATAGCCGGCGTTTAAGTCGATATTGGCGCAGCTCCCCGCCTTCTGCAAGAGGGCGTTGAAGAACGATTTCGCGTGATACGTCTCGTTTTTCGCGACGGTGCGGATATTTTCCGCCAAAACCGCATACCCTTCCGCCTCGGCGAGTTTTGCGATGAGCTGATAGCGCATCCCCGCCTGGCTTTCCCCCGCAAACGAACGGGCGAGGTTCACATACGTCTTTGAATCCTTAAACTGCATAAACGGATCCTCCTTACATCCCCTATTATGCGCACGCAGCCCCCGCCGCATACGCGCGGCGGGGGCGGAAATTTACGGAAATTTACGGAAATTTTCCGCAGCTAAACGCGCGGCAAAAAACGCGGCGGAACGCGCAAAGGCGGCCCCGCATACGCGGAGCCGCCCGAAACGTCGTTTCCTTTATTTATTGAGGAGCTTGTAAATGAGCCCGCCGAGGTCGAGATACTTGTCCGCCTGCGGCTGGAAAGGGTTCGACCCGAAGACATAGCGGAATATGTACGTCTCCGAGCACATTTCGCTCGCCGAAGCGACGGGCGCGAACTGCACGAACGTCCCCGCGACGGCGCCGAGCGCGATTAGGAACGCCGTCACGATGACGGCGGAGTAAACGCCGCCGAGCACCTTGTCGATGACGGAAAACGCCTTATAATTGGTGAGCTTGCGCAGGAGAGACTTGAAGATCGCCATGACGATGATGATGACGATCGCCAACGCGAGCCAGATGCAGATGTTGAAGATAAGGTCCGCAAGGGAAGAGGCGTCTTCGATATTCAACCTGCCCGCGAGGGAAGAGAGGTTGGATTCGAGCCCCGCATACATGGACGTCTTTTTCAAAGGCGCCAGGATGCTGGGAGCGATGAATATGCCGCAGACGACGATGAGGCCGAGGTCGATGAGCCACCACGCCTTGGTCAGAAAGCCTTTCCTGTAACCGAGGAAAAACATCAGCAGCACGAACAATACAAAAATGACATCGATGAGTATATTCATATTCTTCTTTGGCGCAAGGGCGTGCGCCGCGCGCGGCGATTACTGTAAGCCGCCCTCGGGACGCCTTCCCTTTTTATAGAAGCAGAGGAAGAGCCCGCGCACGAAGTTCGCGCCTGCCCCGAGGAGGAACCAGACGGTGATCGCTTTGAAACCGAACGTCCAGCAGCAGATGCCGAAGAGGACGAGCGCCACGATGAAGGAGAGCCACGCCCAGAACCTGTGCCAGCCGCGCGCCTTGATCTTGCCGCCGAGGCTCAGAAGCTGGAAAATGCCGAGAACGAGGCACGCCGCGTACACGACGACGCCCCACTGCACGGTGTAGTGGCACACTTTCTGAATGATCTCGGAGATCTTCGCGCCGCCCGCGTATTCGTGCATATCGATGGAGACGAGCATCGCCGCAAATTCCGCGATGTCTTCGCTCTCTTTGTCGAAGATATATAAGATGCCCTGGAAGCCCGTCGCGCCGACGTCTTTAGCGAGTTCCACCCACGGCAGGAAGAACATACCGATGCTCAGCCCCAAAAGGAGGATGCAGAGGATGGAGATGACGATGCGGTTGGTGCTGCGCTTCTTTTCCGCGGGGCGCGCCGCATAGGCATAGGCGGGCGCGGGCTGCTGCGTATAAGGATGCGCATACGGCTGCTGCGTATAGGGCTGCTGCGCGGGCGCCGCGTAGTGGGTGTACACCCCGGGCGCGGGCTGGCCGGGCGCAGACGCGGAAGGCTGCTGGGCATAGACGACGGAAACGGGCGCGACCGTGCCCTGGTTGGGCCTGCCGGCGTTGTTGGCGTGCATCCGTTCGATCTCCCCTTGCAGGACGCGCATCTCTCCCTTGAGCTGGGCGACTTCGCTCAAAAGCTCGAACCGCTCGCGGGAAGAGGCAAACGGCTGCTGCGCGGGCTGCGCCTGAGCGGGCTGCCCGGCGGGCTGCTGCGCCTGAGCGGGCTGCGAAGGTTCCGCAGGCTGTGCGGGCTGTACGGGAGCGGGCTGCAAAGCGAGCTCGCTCTTGTACGTTTGCAGATTGTTTTTCATTTCGCGGAGCACTCCGTCCATGTCCTCTTCAAACAGGAATCCGCAGTGCGGGCAACGGACTTTGCCGTCGTCCGTCTGCTGTCCGCAGTTTTTACAGATCTTCACGGTCTTTCTCCCTTTTTCTTAAATCATTTAGGCAAGGCGCAGGCTGCCGCCCCGCCCGTCTGTATCCATTATATCTGTTTACATGACAAATGTCAATCTCTGTACCGCTCTTTTTTCACCCTCATTTTTTATTAAAATTGTCCTTGAGGGAGACGATCTCGGAGAGGACGAGCTTGCCGTCTTCGCAGCATTTCTTATAATAGCCCGTGCGCAAGAGCTGGAACGCCTTCCCGTCCTCCGCCTGCGCGAGATAGGGCTCCGCCTTCGCCGCGACGATCTTTTCGCTCTCGCGGTTCATGCGCTCGGTAAAATCCTGCCCCGCATAGTCGGCGTCGCGCAAAAGGCTTTCATATTGACGTAGTTCCGCCTCCGCCGCCTCGTCCGCGTTCACCCACTGGATGACCCCTTTGACCTTGATGCCGCTCGTGTCGCTGCCGCTGTGGCTTTCGGGGACATAGGAGCAGAGAAGCTCCTTCACATTCCCCTCTTCGTCCTGCACGGCCTCGTCGCAGCGGATGATATAGGCGTTTTTGAGGCGGACATACCCGCCCTTTTTGAGGCGGAAATATTTGGGCGGGGGATCGAGGGAAAAATCCGACCCGTCGATATAGAGGTGTTTGCCGAATTTTACTTTGCGCTTGCCCGCGGCGGGATCGAGCGGATTGACGTCAAATTCGAGCTCTTCCTCCCCCTCGTAATCGGTGAGCGTCACTTTGACGGGGTCCAAGACCGCCATCGCGCGCTCGGCGTTGGCGTTGAGGTATTCGCGCACGCACGCCTCAAAATAGGAATATTCGCATTCCGAATTGGCTTTGGCGACGCCGATGCGGGAGCAGAAGTCGCGCACCGCCGCCGCGGGGATGCCGCGGTTGCGAAGGCCCGCCAGCGTCGGCATACGCGGATCGTCCCAGCCGTGCACGTCCCCCTCTTCCACCAGCTTTTTCAAATAGCGCTTGCTCATCACCGTGTTGGTGATGTTCAGGCGGGCAAATTCGATCTGGCGGGGCTTGGGGGAAAAGCCGAGAGAGATCCCCACCCAGTCGTAGAGGGGGCGGTGGTCTTCAAATTCCAGCGTACACAGGGAATGAGTGACCCCCTGCAGATAGTCGCAGATGGGGTGCGCGTAGTCGTACATCGGGTAAATGCACCACTTGTCCCCCGTCCTGTGATGGGAAGCGTGCAAAATGCGGTAGATGACGGGATCGCGCATATTGAGGTTGGGGGAAGCCATATCGATCTTGGCGCGCAGGCATTTCTCCCCGTCCTTATATTTGCCCTCCTTCATCTCGCAAAAAAGGCGCAGATTCTCCTCGACGGAACGGTTGCGGTAAGGGCTCTCCACGCCCGGCTCCGTCAGCGTGCCGCGCGTGTTTTTGATCTCTTCGGCGGAAAGGTCGCACACGAACGCCTTGCCCTCCCGTATGAGGCGCAGGGCGTATTCGTAGATGGTATCGAAAAAGTCGGACGCATAGCATTCGCGCGCCCATTCATAGCCCAGCCAATGGATGTCCGCGCGGATGGCGTCGACGAACTCCGTCTTTTCCTTGGAAGGGTTGGTGTCGTCAAAAAAGAGGTTGCACTTGCCGCCGTATTTTAAGGCGGTGCCGAAGTTGACGAACATACTCTTGGCGTGCCCGATATGCAGATAGCCGTTGGGTTCGGGCGGGAAGCGGGTCTGCACCTGGTCGGGGCGCAATTTGCCCGAGGCAATGTCTTCGTTGATGATCTGTTCGATAAAGTTGGCCGCTTCGGGCAATGGTTTGATGTCAGGCATATATTTTATTCTCTCCAAAAAATTTCCGGACTTTTATGCGGTCACGACAGCCCCTCGATCTCGCCCTTTTCATCCACATAGATGCGCTCGGCGGCGGGGTGCTTGCCGAGCCCGGGCATGAGCATGATGCTGCCCGCGACGGCGACGATAAAACCCGCGCCCCCCTTGACGATGATGTCGCGGACGTGCACCGTGAACCCTTCGGGGCGGGCGAGAAGGCGGGCGTTGTCCGAAAGGGAATACTGCGTTTTGGCGATGATGACGGGCAGCTTGCCGTAGCCGCGCGCCTCCGCCTCGGCGATCTTTTCCGCCGCCGTCTCCGAATAGGTGACGCCCGCGCCGCCGTAGACCTTGACGACGATGTCCTCGATCTTCTTGCGGACGGGGTCGTTCAAATCGTAAGAAAAGGCGAGCTCGCTCTTTTTTTCCGCCGCTTCCAGGACGGCGGCGGCGAGCTCTTTGCCCCCTTCCCCGCCGCGGAGGAACACGTCGGTAAAGACCGCCTGCGCCCCCGCTTTTTGCACGCTCTCCATGACGAGCGCGATCTCCGCGGGCGTGTCGCTCGCAAAGCGGTTCATGGCGACGACGACGGGCTTATGATAGATATTTTGAATGTTTTCGATGTGTTTATAGAGGTTGGGAAGCCCCTTTTCGAGCGCGGACAGATCTTCCTCGGAAAGCGCCGACTTGTCCGCGCCGCCGTGCAGTTTGAGCGCCTTGACCGTCGCGACGACGACGACGCAGTCGGGCTGTATCCCCGCCACGCGGCACTTGGTATCGAGGAATTTTTCCGCGCCGAGGTCCGCGCCGAAGCCCGCTTCCGTCACCGTATAATCGGCGAGGGAGAGGGCGGCATAGGTCGCGAGGATGCTGTTGCAGCCGTGGGCGATGTTCGCGAACGGCCCCCCGTGCACGATGGCGGGCGTGCCTTCGAGCGTCTGCACGAGGTTGGGCTTGACGGCGTCTTTGAGAAGGGCGCACATCGCCCCGTCGCATTTGAGATCGCGCGCAAAGACGTATTCTCCCTTCCTGTTCTCGCCGACGATGATGTCGCCGAGGCGGCGTTTGAGGTCGTCCAAAGAGGTCGCCAGGCAGAGGATCGCCATGATCTCGCTCGCGGCGGTGATCTCGAAATGCTCTTCGCGCTCCTTGCCTTCCCCCTTCTGCCCGACGATCACGTTGCGCAGAGAGCGGTCGTTCATGTCCAGGCAGCGGCGGAAATAGATCTTGTCGGGATCGATGTCCAATTCGTTTTCGCGGAAGATATGGTTGTCGACGACGGCGCAGAGCAGATTGTTTGCCGCCGTGATAGCGTGCAGATCGCCCGTGAAGTGCAGATTGATGTCTTCCATGGGCACGACCTGGGCATAGCCGCCGCCCGCGGCGCCCCCTTTGATGCCGAACACCGGGCCGAGCGAGGGCTCTCTCAGGGCGAGGCAGACCTTTTTGCCCAGCTTGCGCATCCCGTCGGCAAGGCCGATGGAGACGGTCGTCTTCCCCTCGCCCGAAGCGGTCGGATTGATCGCGGTGACGAGGATGAGCTTGCCGCGCCTGCCCGCGGGGCGGGCGCAGATCTTCGCCTTATACTTCCCGTAGCGCTCGATGTCCTCTTCTTTGAGCCCGAGCATGGCGGCGATCTCGCCGATGTCCTTCATTTTGCAGTTCTTTGCAATCTCGATGTCGCTTAACATATCCTCTTTTTCCCTCTCTTTTGTGCTTATTCATCCACTATTTTACCACAGCCGCGGGCAATTTGCAAGCGGCGGGGGCAAAAACTCCCTCAATGCCCGCAATCGTGCGGCAGGCGGAAAGTCTTTGCCGACGCGATAAAGAGCGCCCCTTCCTTCAAAAAGCCGAACCGCGTAAGATCGAGCCCCCATTCGTCCCGCGCGGCGGCGCGGGGCACAAAGTCGTTCATGCACTTGTTGACGAGGGTGCGCAGCATGAGCTCTTTTTGCGGGCAGGCGGCGTCGGCGACGAGCAGCCCCTCTTCCGTGAGCCCTCCGCCGTATTCCCCTTTCCCGTCTTTGAGAACGAAATAAAAACGGAACCCTTCCTTCTTTTGCGATATAACGGATAACATGGCTGTATTATAACACAAATTGCGGGCAAAGGCAAAAAAACACTGTACCGCGGCGGCGATTTGTGCTATAATTTTTTCCACGGGGATCTCCCGCAAGGAAAACAGACATGGACACCCTCATTTTACAGGCGCTCGAACACATCCGCTGCCGCTTTCTCGACATATTTTTCGGCTTTTTCACCCTCCTCGGCGAAGAGATGGTCGTCGCGGGGCTTATCGCCGTCATCTTCATCTGCTTTGACAAAAAGCTCGGCGAACGCGCCCTCGTGACCGTGCTCTCGGCCAGCCTCATAACGACGGGCGTCAAGAGCGCGGTGCGGCGGCTCCGCCCCTACGCGGCGGGCGCCGTGACGAAGGCGGACGTCTTTTTGACGGACGGGCTGGACCCCGATATGTCCTTCCCGAGCGGGCACGCGACCGCCTCGGGCGGTTTTTTCGCCTCGCTCTCCCTCGGCATCCGCAAAGCCTATATCGCCATCCCCTCGGCGGTCCTTATCCTCCTCATCGCCCTTTCCCGCCTCTATCTCGGCGTGCACTACCCTTCGGACGTGCTGGCGGGGCTTGCAGTCGGCATCGGCATGGCGTTTTTATGGCACATCGTCTACCACGGCTTTTACAATATCCGCCTCGCCGTCTATCTCCTGCTCGCCGCCCTCTCCTTCATCCTCCTCTTTATCCCGCGCACGGCGACGGAATCCATGTTCAAGATCTCCGCAGTCGCCCTCGCGAGCGCGATCGGGCTGATCGTCGAGGACAAATTCATCCGCTTTGCGGACACGGACAAATGGTGGAAGCGCGCGGTGCGGCTGGGGCTCACCTTCACCCTCGCAGCCATCCCCTACCTGCTCTTATCGCTGCTCCCCGATCTTTTATGGTACAAATTTTTGCAGTATTTCGTCACCATCCTCGTCGCCATGACGGGTATGCCCCTGCTGATACGCATCTTTCATCTCTGACCCCCGCCCGCACGGGCGGGCCTTTTTTGGGCAAATTGCGCCGAGCGGGGCGAAAAACGTTGACTTTTTCCGCCAAAAGACTAAAATGGAAGTATTGAACACAAGCAAGCAGCGAGGTATACGGATATGGCTGACAAAAAAGCGGTCACGATGGACAAGATCGTCAATCTCTGTAAGGCGCGGGGCATCATCTTCCCCGGCAGCGAGATCTACGGCGGCATGGGCAACACCTGGGACTACGGCCCCGTCGGCGTGGAGATCAAAAACAACATCAAGCGCGCATGGTGGAGAAAGTTCGTGCAGGAGAGCGAGAACTCTTACGGCGTGGACGCGGCGATCCTCATGAATTCGCGCGTATGGGAAGCGAGCGGGCACACCGCCTCCTTCACCGACCCGAAGATGGACTGCAAGGAATGCAAGGCGCGCTTCCGCGCGGACAACCTCATCGAGGCGCATTCCAAGGGCAAAGTCAACCCCGACACGATGACCAACGAGGAGATGGAGGCATACATCGCCGAACACAAAGTCGCCTGCCCCAACTGCGGCAAGCACAACTGGACGCCGATACGCACCTTCAACCTCATGTTCGAGACTTCCCGCGGCGTGACCGACGAGAGCCAGAACAAGATCTATCTGCGCCCCGAGACGGCGCAGGGCGAATTCGTCAATTTCCTGAACGTACAGCGCACCACCCGCGCCAAAGTGCCCTTCGGCATCGCGCAGATCGGCAAAGCGTTCCGCAACGAGATCACCCCGGGCAACTTCATTTTCCGCACCATCGAATTTGAACAGATGGAGCACCAGTGGTTCTGCAAAGAAGGCACCGACCTTCAGTATTACGAAGAATACAAGGAGAAGGCGAAAAACTTCCTCCTCGGCCTCGGCTTCAAGCAAGAACACCTCCGCTTCAAAGACCACGACAAACTGGCGCACTACGCCAAATCCGCCTGCGACATCCAGTACCTCTTCCCGATGGGCTGGTCCGAGCTCAACGGCATCCACGACCGCACCGACTACGACCTTTCCCGCCATCAGGAATATTCGGGGAAGAACATGAACTACCTCGACCCCGCGACGGGCGAGCACTACATCCCCTATGTCGTCGAATATTCCATCGGCGCGGACAGGCTGATGCTGGCGGTGCTGTGCGAAGCGTATGAGGAGGAAGAGCTGGAAGGGGGCGACGTGCGCACCGTCATGCACTTCCATCCCGCGCTCGCCGCGTACAAAGCGGCCGTTTTGCCCCTGCAAAAGAACCTCGGCGAAAAGGCGAAAGAAGTGTACCGCCTCCTCAGCAAGAAGTTCATGGTCACCTACGACGAGGCGGGCTCCATCGGCAAGCGTTACCGCCGCCAGGACGAGATCGGCACCCCCTATTGCATCACCATCGACTTCGACACGCTGGAAAACAACTCCGTCACCGTGCGCGACCGCGACACGATGGCGCAGATCCGCCTCGACATCGGCGAAGTCGCCGCCTATATCGAAAAATCGCTCGAACACTGACGATAAAAATCATGCCCGCGGGAGCTCCCGCGGGCATTTTTTTGTTTTATGACCGGTATTTTATTTTGCGGCCGTCTTTATCTTGCCGCCGGTTTTTCGCCTTACGATTTTGCGCCCCCGCCCCTTTTCGGGGGCGGGGCCTGCGCTCTTTTATCCCACGCCTTTTTCGCGGCGGGGGCCGTATCCTTTTGCCGCCGCACTTTCCGCGGCGGAGCCTTTACTTATTTTCCTCTTTTCCGCGGATATAGCGATCGATCGCCTCGGCGGCGGATTTGCCCGCGCCCATGGCGAGGATGACCGTCGCCGCGCCCGTCACGGCGTCGCCGCCCGCAAAGACGCCCTCGCGCGAGGTCTGTCCCGCCTCGTCGGCGACGATGCCGCCCCACTTTTGCGTCTGCAGGCCTTCGGTCGTGTTTTTGATGAGCGGGTTGGGCGAAGTGCCGAGCGCCATGATGACGGCGTCGCATCCGATGGTAAATTCGCTCCCCTCTTTGACGACGGGGCGGCGCCTGCCGGACGCGTCCGGCTCGCCGAGTTCCATCTCCACGCAGGTCATGCCTGCCGCCATGCCGTTTTCCCCTTCGAGGATGGCTACGGGGTTGGTGAGGAATTTAAAGACGATCCCCTCCTCTTCGGCGTGTTCGACTTCTTCCGCCCTTGCGGGAAGTTCCGCGCGGGAACGGCGGTAGACGATGTACACCTCTTCCGCGCCCAGCCGCTTTGCGCAGCGCGCCGCGTCCATGGCGACGTTGCCGCCGCCGACGACGCATACCCGCTTTGCGCGCAAAACAGGGGTGCGGGAATCTTCTTTATACGCCTTCATGAGGTTGACGCGTGTGAGAAATTCGTTGGCGGAATAGACGCTCTTGAGGTTTTCGCCCGGGATGTTCATAAAGCGGGGAAGCCCGGCGCCGCTGCCGATGAACACCGCCTCGAAGCCGTATTCTTGCATCAGCTCGTCGACGGAGAGCACCCTGCCGATGACCATGTTGGTCTCGATCTTCACCCCCAGCGCGACGAGGTTGTCCACCTCTTTTTGCACGATCGCCTTGGGCAAGCGGAATTCGGGGATGCCGTACACGAGCACGCCGCCCGCCAGGTGCAGCGCCTCGAAGACGGTGACGGCGTACCCGCGCTTGGCAAGATCCCCCGCGCAGGTGAGCCCCGCGGGCCCGCTGCCGACGACGGCGACTTTATGCCCGTTCGGCTCCGCCTTGACGGGCAGATCGCAGCTGTTTGCGTTGTGCCAGTCGGCGACGAAGCGTTCCAGCCTGCCGATGGCGACGGGTTCGCCTTTCACGCCGCGCACGCATTTTTGCTCGCACTGCGTCTCCTGCGGGCATACCCTGCCGCAGACCGCGGGCAGAGAGCTCGACTCCTGGATGATGCGGTACGCCCCTTCAAAATCCCCTTCCGCGACCTTTGCGATGAAGTCGGGGATGCGGATGTGCACGGGGCAGCCGCCCATACAAGGCTTCGTCTTGCAGTGCAGGCAGCGCCGAGCCTCGTCCATCGCCGTTTCGGCGGTATAGCCGAACGTCACTTCATAAAAATTTTTATTCCGTTCATCCGGCGCCTGCGCGGGCATCGGATTTTTTTTCAAAGACATATTCGCCATGTTTTTCTCCTTCTTTTCCGCCCGCTGCGGGGCAAAAAGCACCATGCGCCGCCGTTTGGCGCCGCGTTTTATCCGTTTTGAAGCCCGTCCGCCTTTTTAAAGAGGTTGCACGCCTTTTCGCGTTCTTTCCCTTCAAATTCTTTATAAGTGGAAGCGCGCTTCAGGATCTCGTCGTAATCCACTTCGTGCCCGTCAAAATCAGGCCCGTCCACGCAGGCGAATTTGGTCTGCCCCGCGACGGTCAGGCGGCAGCAGCCGCACATACCCGTGCCGTCGATCATGATGGGGTTCATGCTCACCACCGTCTTGATGCCGTACTGTTTGGTCAGAAGGGATACGAACTTCATCATGACGACGGGCCCGATGGCGATCACCTCGTCATAGGAATTGCCCGCTTGGATGAGCGCCTTGAGCGCGTCCGTGACCAGCCCCTTTTCTCCGTAGCTGCCGTCGTCCGTCATCATTTTAAAGAGATCGGAAACGCCCTTGAACTCCTCTTCGAGGATGACAAGAGCGCGGCTGCGGAAGCCGACCACGGAATGCACCTCGGCGCCCTGCGCGTGCAGTTTTTTCGCCACGGGATAGGCGATGGCACAGCCGACGCCGCCGCCGACGACGGCGACTTTTTTCAGCCCCTCCGTATGAGAGGGCTCGCCGAGCGGGCCCACAAAGTCGTGGATGAAGCCCCCCTCGGGCAGATGGTTCAGCCGCTCCGTCGTCCCCCCGACGATCTGGAAAATGATGGTGACCGTTCCCTTGTCTCTGTCAAAGTCGGCGATGGTCAGAGGGATGCGCTCCCCCTCTTCGTCCACGCGCAGGATGATGAACTGCCCCGGCTCCGCCTTGCGGGCGATAAAGGGCGCCTCCACTTCCATGAGGGTGACGGTGGGATTGAGTTCTCTCTTTTTTACGATCTTATACATAAAAACAACCTCAAAAAGTTAGCGGTTTTCATTATATACGGATATGCGCGTTAGCGCAAACGATTTTCCCGCCCGCACGCAAATTGCGGGTATCAGAAAAACTTATAGCGGGTATTGATACAGGCAAAGGTTTCAGTCCTTTTCCAAAAGTGCGCGGTGGAACGCCTCGTAATCGGTGTTGCGCTCCCGCACGCAGGCAATGGCGGAAGAGGGGTGCATATTCAGCCTGCCCGTCAGAAGATAGGGCACGTCGTATCCCCAGACGACGCCCTGCGCTTTCAGCGGCAGCATATAGTCGGTGATGAAGCGCAGCACGGGCGGCAGATGGTATTTGGGGTTCTTCAAAAACCCGAGAAGGAGCTCCGCCGGGCAGTTGCCCGCCCCGCGGCCCATGCCGTTGACGGTGCAGTCGAGCATACTCGCCCCCCAGCTCGCCGCCTCGATGGTGTTGCCGAAGGCGAGCTGTTGGTTGTTGTGCGCATGCACGCCGATGCTCTTTTTGTATTTTTCGCCCGCTTCGAGGTACTTGAGCGTCAGTTTTGCGATCTGTTCGGGATAGAGGGAACCGTAGCTGTCCACAAGATAGATACAGTCTGCGGAGCTCTGCCCCAGCATTTCGAGGGCGGCGTCGATCTCCTCGTCGCGCGCCTTGGAAACAGCCATCACGTTGACCGCCGTCTCATACCCCTGCCCCGCGCAGTATTCCGCCATCTCGATGGCGGCGGGGATCTCGGTGATATAGCAGGCGATGCGCACCATGTCGACGACGCTGTCCTTTTTATTGCCGATATCCCGCTTGAAATCCGTCCTGCCCACGTCCGCCATGACCGAGATCTTCATGTCCGAATCGTTTTCGCCCACGATCGTTTGCAGCGCGTCCTCGTCGCAGAATTTGTATTTTCCGAATTTGGAAGGGTCGAACATGACTTTGGAAGCCTTGTAGCCCATCTCCATATAATCGACGCCCGCGGCGATGTTCATGCGATAAAGCGCGCGGGCAAAATCGTCCGTGAAGGCAAAATTATTGCATAATCCGCCGTCCCTGAGCGTCGCGTCCAGCACCTTGATGTCGGGCCGAAACGATAAAAGCGATCCTTTACGTTTGATTTCCATAACAACTCCTATTCACACTTGAATTCACGAAAATCTCGGCGAGCTGACGCCTGCGATTTTCCGTGAGGCAGGGAGACACCGCCGTACAAACGCGCAGCGTTTTAGCGGCGTTTTCTCCCTCTTTTTTGCCTATTAAGGGCACGCACTA
>CALWCR010000124.1 GCA_944376445.1 uncultured Clostridia bacterium
GCACACCCCCGCTTTTGCGGCTTGGGCAAGAGCCCTTCCCCCCCGTTGCGGACCGTCCCCACGCGCGGGCGCGTGCCGTGCACTTTTTCCGCGGCATACGGCACGAGTTTTTTTTCGAGAGCGACGAGAGAAGTCGCCGTCCCGCCGATCGCGGTCCAGGCGCTTTGCGGTATTTTGCCGTAGAAGGAAAGTTTGTCCGAAATGAGCGCCTCCGTCTTTTTAAGATCGCCGCCGCCAAGCTCCAAAAGGCGCACCGCGCCGAGGTCGAGGCTTTTTTCGTAGACGATCTTCCCGCCCGTGCGCACGATCGCTTCGCTGCTGGCGCCGCCCACGTCGATGACGCCGCCGTCATTGCCGCCGAGCGCGCCGAGGATGCCTACCTCCGCCTCTTCTTCGCCCGAGAGGATCTCGACGGGAATGCCGTACATATCCCGCACGAGGCGGACGAATTCCGCGCCGTTTTCCGCCCTGCGGGCGGCGGCGGTCGCAAACACATAGATCTTTTCCGCCCCCTCCTTCTCCGCCTGCGCATAAAATGCGGCGATGGCTTTTGCCGTGCGCCGCATGGCGGCGGGAGAAAGCCTGCCCGTCTCCGCCAGCCCTTCCCCGAGGCGCGTCGTGTCGATCTTTTTATATATAGAACGACCGTCCGCCCACATAAGCAGGCGGACGGAATTGGAACCCGTGTCGATTGCCGATATTTTCATATGATTTCAAGCTCCCGCGAGGATCATGTCCAGCTCTCTTGCGCGCATTTCCAGCCACCAGCGGGCGGTATATTGATCTTCGATCGAAGCGTTCTGATCTTCGATGATCGCCTCATAGCGTGCGATCTCGTCGCGCAGCTCTTCGATGCGGGAGCGCTTTTGCGACAGCATCGCCAGCTGATAGATCAGAAAGATGACGAGGATCGCCAAAAGCAGCACCGCCGCCACCGTCCCTCCGATCACGATCTTTTTGAATTTTTCTTCCTTCATTTTGCCGTGAAGGCCCTCGCGTGGTTTTTTCGGAGCCTCTCCTGCATTTATTATACAGCTTGGCGGCAAAAAAAGCAAGTATTCTGTGCAAACTTTTGCGTTCGAGCAAAAACCCCGCCCCGATCGCGAGGAACATATACAGCCTGTACGCGGGCAGGCAAAAGAGCGCCGAGAGCGCGACGCACGCCGCCGCGAGCAAGAGGAAATACAGTATGTCCGCGGCGATGCGCACCCCCTTTTTGGGAATAAAGAAGAGGAGCGCCTCTTCCGCCCCGTACAAGATCCCCGCCAGCGCGCCTTCGAGCAGGCAGACGAGGCAGACGGCGATCTGCGAGGAAGCGTTCAACGGAACAGTTTCCCCGCAAGTTTGCCTTGCCCGCCCGTATAGCGCAGCCCGCCTATCCTGCCGACGGCGGAGAAGGTGCCGCCCGAGCGGGAAAAGGCGACGATCTTGAGGTTTTCCCCCGTCACCTGCGCCCTGCCTCCGCCCGTAAGGGTCAGATCGATGCGCGAAGAGGAAAAACCGTCCACCGACGCGACGCCCTCCATGGCGATCTTGGAGCGCCCTTCGATGAGCGCGCTGTCCTGCTGCGTCCCTTCCTTGTTTTCTTCCATAAAAAATACCCCCTGCGGCGACGTGCGCCGTCGGGGATATTGTATGTGCGGATCTGCACTTTTATGCGGGTCACTGCGCCTTCTTTTCCTTCGCACGCGCCTTGGCGCGCAGTTCGCTGTCGAGAATGCTCTTGCGGATACGCAGGGAAAGGGGCGTCACTTCCAAAAGTTCGTCGTCGTTCAAAAATTCGAGGCATTCTTCGAGGCTCATCCGCTTGGGCGGGTTGAGACGCATCGCGTCGTCGCTGCCCGCCGCGCGGGTGTTGGTCATGTGCTTTTTCTTGCAGACGTTGACGTTGATGTCCTCCGTCTTGGGGGAAACGCCCACGATCATGCCCTCATAGACCTGCGTGCCGGGGTCGATAAAGAGTATCCCCCTGTCCTGCGCGTTGAAGAGCCCGTAGGTGACCGCTTCGCCCGTCTCAAAGGCGACGAGTGAACCCGTGTCGCGGCGCTTGATGTCTCCTTTGTAAGGCTGGTATTCAAAGAAGATGGAGTTCATCACCCCTTCGCCCTTGGTCGAGGTGAGAAATTCGCTCTTATAGCCGAACAGCCCGCGCGCGGGAATGAGAAATTCGAGGCGCATACGCGACCCCACCGCGCTCATGTGCACGAGCTCGCCCTTGCGCTCGCCCATGCTCTGGAACACCGCGCCCGTGCCGTCGTCGGGCACGTCGACGATGAGCCGCTCCACCGGTTCATAGAGTTTGCCGTCGATGGTCTTATACAGCACACGCGGCGTGCTGACCTGAAATTCATACCCTTCGCGGCGCATCGTCTCGATGAGGATGGAGAGGTGCATTTCGCCGCGGCCGCTCACCTTGAACGCTTCGGCGCTGTCGGTGTCTTCCACTTTCAGGGAAACGTCGCGCAGAAGTTCGCGGTACAGCCGTTCACGAAGGTGACGGGAGGTGACGAATTTGCCCTCCTTCCCCGCAAAGGGGCTGTTATTGACGGAAAAGGTCATCTCCACCGTCGGTTCGCTGATCTTGACGAAGGGCACCGCCTCCACCTTTTCGGGCGAACAGACGGTATCGCCGATGTTGATGCCTTCCATGCCCGAAAAACAGACGATGTCTCCCGCCGTGGCTTTTTCGACGGGCGCGCGCGAAAGCCCTTCGATCTGATAGAGGTTGACGAGCTTGCTGCGCTTTTTGAGGTCGATGATGTTATGGTTGCAGATGACGACGTCCTGGTTGACCGCCGCCGTGCCGCGCTCTATGCGCCCGATGCCGATCCTGCCCACATAGTCGTTGTAGTCGATGGAGGAAACGAGCAGCTGCAGCGGCCCCTTTTCGTCCACTTCCATGGGCGGAATGTGATTGAGGATGGTGTCGAAGAGGGGCGTGAGGTCTGTCCCCTCCTTGTCCGCATAGCGAGAAGCGGTGCCTGCCCTGCCCGAACAAAAGAGAATGGGGCTGTCCAGCTGGTCGTCGCTCGCGTTGAGGTCGAACAACAGTTCCATGATCTCGTCCTCAACTTCCGCGATGCGCGCGTCGGGGCGGTCCACCTTGTTGACGACGATGATGAGCTTATGGTTGAGTTCGAGCGCCTTCTGCATGACGAAGCGGGTCTGCGGCATCGGCCCTTCCGCCGCGTCGACGAGAAGGAGGACGCCGTTGACCATTTTCAGGACGCGCTCCACTTCTCCGCCGAAATCCGCGTGCCCCGGGGTGTCGATGATGTTAATCTTGACGCCGTGATAATGCACGGAGGTGTTTTTTGCGAGGATGGTGATGCCGCGCTCCCTTTCGAGGGCGTTGGAATCCATGACCCTCTCTTCCACTACCTGATTTTCCCTAAATGTGCCGCTCTGTTTGAGCATCTGGTCCACGAGCGTCGTCTTGCCGTGGTCGACGTGCGCGATGATCGCCACGTTGCGTAAATCGTTCCTGATCAAAGCCGTATCTCCTGTATGTCGCTGAAATATCCGAAATAACAGAAGTATTTTAATACTTTTTGTTTATTTTGGCAACAAATTTTGCGCAGAAAAAGGCGGGCGCGTCATTATTTTTCGCACCCGCTTTTCGCTATGCCCACTCGGCGGGCATCTCCCTGTTTTCTTTGAACCATTCGGTATCTTTAAGGAGCACCCCGTCGTTGGACGAGCAGCGCACTTGAACGCCGCTGCGGGAAGAGGTCACGGTGATATTGCCGTGCAGGGAAGAAAAGCCGACGTCTTTCCACTTCCATTCCCCGTCCTCGTCTTGCACCCATTCTACCTTACCGCAGCTCGTCACATAGACCTTGTCGGTATATTTTGCGAAGCGGTCGACCGTCGTCTGATACGGGAAGGTGTTGTCAAGGTTCTGCGTATATTCCACGCTCCCCGCGCAGCAGCAAACGCAGACGATCTCGGGCTTTATGACGGAAAGAAGGGTATCGGTGGAAGAAGTGCCCGACCCGTGATGCCCCGCCTTGAAGAGCTCCACTTCGGGAAGGTCGTTGTACTCCACGAGATATTCTTCCCCTTCCTTTTCCAAGTCTCCCGTAAAGAGGAAATGTTTATCCCCTTGATTGAACATCAGACAGACGGAATAGTTGTTTTCGTCCCCGCTGTCGTGTTCGTAAAAATAATTGTAGAGGATCTCCATCTCGATGCCGTCGGAAACTTCCCAGACGCGCCTGGCGCCGTTTTCCTCATTCCAGCATTCGAGCGCCGTATAATGCTTTGCGCCCGCCTCCACTTCCGCGTCGCGGTTTTCCACGTATTTTTTATAGGTGTTCGTGTCTTTGTTTGTTTTCGGGAAATCGATGATGACTTCGCATTCGTAGCGCTCAAAGATATCGGGCGAAGAATTGCTGCCCGCAAACCCCGCGATGTGATCCTGGTCGGCGTGCGTCGCGATGACGTATTCGAGCACGCCGTCCGTACAATATTTGTCGATATAGGCGGCGGTCGTTTCCGTGCTGTTTGCGCGCGAGCCCGCGTCGATGAGGATGTCCGTATCTCCCGCTTTGATATAGACGGAATCGCCCGTATAATTGTTCCCCAGCTCCATAAAATGGATGGAAAGGTCTCCGCTCACATATGTATCGCCGCCCTTGGGGCGCTTCATGTTCGTGTAGAGGAAAAACCCCGCCGCAAAGCCGATGACGAGCGCCAAAAAGCAGGCGAAAACGGTAAGCCCCGCAGAAAATTTCTTCTTAGCCATGTAAAAAGTCCTCCGCCCCTTCTGGATCGCCGACGATCACGACGCGCACCCGCTGAAAATCTTTCCAGCGGAAATCGTCCACTTTATACACGAGCTGATAGATCCCCTCTTTGTTCACGTCGAGCGCGTCGCCGCTCACTTCGACCTTGCCGGAAACATCCCTGCCGAAGGATACGACGGCGGCGCCTTCGTCAGTGAATTGCGCGCCGACTTCCAGCCGCACGAGCGCATCGCCGTTGAGTTCAAATTTATCCTTTTTGGTCAGTTGTACGGAAGCGAACACGCCCGCCGCCGCGCCGATGATAAGAAACAAAAGCGCCAAAACGAGGGTCGCCGCGTGCGTCTTTTTGACCGCCTTTTCCGCGGCTTTTGCCGCTTCACTTTTTTTTCGGGCCATAAAAACCTCCCTTTGCAATGCCAAGATTATAGCATATCCGAAAGAAAAAGTAAACCGCACGGAGCACATTTGCGCGCGGGCGGAGCGGGCCTTGCAAGACGCCGCTGAATCTTTCGCCGCGCGGCGGGGCTTTGAGACGGTTCCGCAAAAGAAGATCGGGCAACGGCGGAAAAAAGCGCATAAAATATACACCGTGCGGCGGTACGCGTTCGGTTCGCGTCATAAAAAGCATTACGATCGTAAAAAAAGTGATTCAAAGCCGCTTTTTGCGCAAAAAAATAAGAGGAAACACATAATTTCTTACGTCTTTCCTCTCATCATTTGCCCCGCTCTATCCTGCGGGTGCATTTTTTTATACCGTTTACGAAAATTTCCGCGCCGTCGTGACGCTCATTCCGAAAAAAGATACAAAGAATTTTTACCGCATTCAAAGCGTGACTTTATATGAAAGCAACAGTAATGATCGCGACAAACTCTTCTCATAAATTTCTTATTCAATAAACCTGTCTTACTGCTGCCGACAATAGTATTATCTGCGCCTTGAAAGAATTTATGCGGGCGGCGAAAATTTTTTTAACCGCGGATCTGGCCGTTGCCGCGGATCTGATATTTATAAGAAGTGAGCTCTTTGAGCCCCATCGGCCCGCGTGCGTGCAGCTTTTGCGTGGAAATGCCCATCTCCGCGCCGAGGCCGAACTCAAATCCGTCCGTGAATCGGGTGCTCGCGTTGACGTAGACGGCGGCGCTGTCCACTTCTTCCAAGAACCTATCCGCGGCGGCTTTGTCTTCGGTTATGATGCTGTCGCTGTGATGGGTGCCGAAGCGGTTGATGTGCGCGATCGCCTCTTCCACGCCGCCGACGATCTTGACGGAAATTTTCAGCCCGAGAAATTCGGCGGCATAATCTTCTTGCGTCGCGGCGGCAAGGGAAGGGTCCATCTTTCTGCACTTTTCGCAGGCGACGATCTCCACCTTCTTTTCTTTGAGCGCCGCCACGATCTCGCCCAAATGCGCCGCGGCAAATTCCTCGTCGATGAGCAGGCTCTCACAGGCGTTGCACACGGAAGTGCGCTGGGTCTTGGCGTTGATGAGGATCGGGATCGCCTTGGCGATGTCAGCCGTCTTTTCAAAATAAAGATGGCAGTTGCCCGTGCCCGTCTCGATGATGGGAACGGTCGCGTTTTCGAGCGCGTTTTTGATGAGCGCCGCCCCGCCGCGCGGGATGAGCACGTCGACGACGCCGTTCATCTTCATGAACTTCGCCGCGCCCTCATGCGTCGTGTCCTCGATCAGCTGGATAAATTCGGGGTCGAACCCCGCGTCCGCGAGCGCGTCTTTGATGACGCCGCAAACGGCGGCGTTGGAGCGGAAAGCGTCTTTGCTGCCGCGCAAAACGACGGCGTTGCCGCTCTTGATCGAAAGCCCGATCGCATCCGCCGTCACGTTCGGCCGCGCTTCATAAATGATGCCGATGACCCCGAGCGGCACGCGCACCCGCCGAAGCTGCAAGCCGTTGTAAAGCTCGCGCTCTTCGAGCACTTCCCCGACGGGACATTTGAGTGCGACGAGTTTTTCCAGCCCCGCCGCAATGCCGTCGATGCGCTTTTCGTCCAGCATGAGCCGGTCGGCAAACTGCGGGCCGCGCGTGCAGTTTTCAATATCCTTTTTATTTTCGGAAATGATATATTCCGCCCGCGCCCTGAGCGCGCCCGCCGCGGCGATCAGCATGAGATTCATCTTATCCTCGCCCGCATACGCGATGGCGCCCGCGTGCGCTTTCGCCTTGCGACAGGATTCTTCCACGGTCAGCATTTCGGCACCTCCTGAGATATTTCTGCCCCGTTATGCGTGGCATAGTACCTTGCATAACGGAAATTTTTGTTCTTTACTCTTCCTCTTCGTCCTCCGGAAGGTCGACGTTGTGATATACGTCCTGCACGTCGTCGAGCTCTTCGAGCTTGTCGAGCAGCTTTTCAAATTTCTCCACGTTTTCGGGGCTGAGCGTGATCTTGTTCTGCGGGATCATGCGCACGTCCGCTTCCAAAGACGAGATCCCCTTCTCTTCGAGGAATTTACGCACATCGGAAAACGCCGCGGGGTCGGTATACACTTCAAAGACGTCGTCCTGCACGATAATGTCGTCCGCGCCCGCCTCGATCGCATATTCCGTCAAGGTGTCTTCGTCCAGTTCGAGGGTGCGCTCGACGACGAGCAGCCCCTTATTGCTGAACATATACGACACGCAGCCCGTGCTGCCGAGTTCGCCGCCGCACTTGGAAAGGGTGCTGCGCACATCCCCCGCCGTGCGGTTTTTATTGTCGGTAAGGGTGCTGATGATGAGCGCCGAACCGCCCACGCCGTATCCTTCATAGACGAGCGTCTCATAGTTGACGCTGCCCAGTTCCCCCGCCGCTTTTTTGATGCAGCGCTGGATGTTGTCGTTGGGCATATTGTTCGCCTTCGCCTTGGCGATGGCGTCGGCGAGTTTGCTGTTGGTGTCGGGGTTGGGATTGCCCTTCGCCGCCACGGCGATCTCTCTGCCGAGCTTGGTAAAGATGCGGCCGCGCGCGGCATCCGCTTTGCCCTTTTTTGCCTGAATGTTATGCCATTTGCTGTGTCCTGACATGGTGTTCTCCTTGATTTGCTTGCTCTGTCCGTTACTTTCTTCTTACTTTACGAAATGTTCTTTCGCCAGTTCGTACATCAAAATGCCCGCCGAAACGCCCGCATTGAGGCTTTCGCAGCTGTCGCGCATGGGAATGCTGACGGTATGACCGCAGACGGCGCGGATCTCGCCGCTGACCCCGTTCCCTTCGTTGCCGATGACGAGGCAGAATTTTTGCGGCGCATGGAAGGATAAGACGTTTTCTCCCCGCATATCCGCGACGATCTTTTCGACGCCCGCAAGGAGCGCCTCCTCGTATTCGTGCAGGCGCACGAAAAATATCCCGCTCATCGCCGAGCGCACGCACTTGGGCGCATACGGGTCGGTACAGCCGCGAAGATAAATGTCTTCATAGCCCGCGGCGTTCGCCGTGCGGATGATGGCGCCCATGTTCCCGGGGTCTGAAACGCCGTCGAGAAGAAGGCAGCGCCCGCGCGGCGGCTCGCGCAGCATTTCGGGGACGGGAAGGATCGCCAAGATCCCCTGCGGCGCCGCTTCCTGAGAAATCTTTGCAAAGACGCTCTCGGAAACTTCCACCGTCTTTTCGGACGGGGCGAAGCGTTCCCCCGCATAAGCGGGCGAAAGGATGACGCGGACAAATTCCAAGCCCGCGGCGGCCGCTTCGCGCACCTGCTTGACCCCTTCGATGAGGTATTCGCCCCGCTCGCGGCGAAATTTTTTATCTTTGAGCGAGGCGGCGTACTTGACGAAATCGTCCTGGCGGGACGTGATCATCACACTCCATA
>CALWCR010000125.1 GCA_944376445.1 uncultured Clostridia bacterium
GGCGCGGCGCCCGCATGAAAGCGGGCGCCGCGCGGCACATATGCGGCTCATTTTCGTGAAAAGACAGGGAGAGGAAAAGTCAGTTTTGCGGGCGCTTTTTGGGCGGGCGGAACTTTTCAAAGATGACGTTGTCCGCGATGTTTGCGAGGCGTGCGTATTCTTCTTCGCTTCTTATCGTCCAGGCGAGGAGGGCGGCGTCCTTTCTCCGCGCGCGGGGAAAGGGCAGATCGTCCGCGTTGTAACTGATAAAGTCGGGCTTGGTCAAAAAGTTAAGGTGCATATTTTTGACGATGAAGCGGCGAATGGAAAAGCGTTCGTAGCCGCAGCCGAGCTGGCCGCGCAGGACGTGCGGGGCGCAGCGCTTCATCTCGGCCACATAGAGCGGGTGGAAGGATTGCAGGGCGTATTCCCCGCGGTAATTTTGCATGAGCACCGCCGTCGCCTGCACCAGTCCCTTGCGTCCGTGTTGGTCCTTGATCTCGACGAGGAGGGGCGTTTTTCCGTCTAAAAGCTCGATCACTTCCGTAAGGAGCGGGATGCGTTCGTCGGTGTCCGAAAGGCGGAGGCGGGAAAGCTCTGCCGCCGTCAGGGAAGAGACGGGCGCGTCCACGCCCGTCATGCGCAGGAGGTTGTCGTCGTGAAAGACGACGATCTTGCCGTCGGCGGAAAAGTGGACGTCCAGTTCTGCCGCATAGCCTTCCTCCGACGCGCGGCGGAAAGCTGCGAGGGAATTTTCGGGTATGCCGGACGCGGCGTCGTGCAGGCCGCGGTGGGCGATGGGGAGGGTCAAAAGAAAACTGTCTTTGGGTATGCGCATAGTCTTTTTCTCCTTTTTCGGCGCCTGCCGCGCCGAAAAAGCCGCCTGGCGGGAGCGGCGCGCTGCGCCCCGTAAAGAAGCGGGGCGGCGTTTTTTGGGAATGCGACGCCTGCGCGCCGCAAAAAGAGGGCTTGATGAAAAGGCAGCCTCGCGTGCCCTGCAAAATGCGGGCGCGTTTCTTTAGGGGGCGGCGTGCCCTGCAAAATGCGGACGCGTTTTTTTAGGGGCGGCGTGCCCTGCGAAATGCGGGCGCGTTTCTTTAGGGAGCGGCGTGCCCCGAAAAAGCGCGGAGCTGCGGCTTTTGCCATATAAAATATTGTACCATCTCCCGTTTGATTTGGCAATTCGTTTGCCAAAATTTTTATTTTTTACTATAATAGGCAGTGAAGACTCGGCACAGCCGAAAAAGAGCAAGGCGGAGCAGACAATGGCCAAACCCGATAAACGCATCAGAAATTTTTGTATCATCGCCCATATCGATCACGGCAAGAGCACCATCGCCGACCGCATCATGGAGCTTACGGGGCAAGTGTCCTGCCGCGACATGGAGGACCAGCTCCTCGATTCGATGGATCTGGAACGGGAGCGCGGCATCACGATAAAGCTCACGCCCGTGCGTATGTTTTATAATGCCGACGACGGGCAGGAATACGAATTCAATCTCATCGATACGCCGGGACACGTCGACTTCACCTATGAAGTTTCCCGCTCCCTCGCCGCCTGCGAAGGGGCGATACTCGTCGTCGACGCGACCCAGGGGATCGAAGCGCAGACGCTCGCCAACGTCTATCTCGCCCTGGAAAACGATCTCGAGATCATTCCCGTCGTCAATAAAATCGACCTTCCTTCCGCGGATATTGAAGGAACGAAGAAGGAGATCGAAGACGTCATCGGGCTGGACGCGTCGTGCGCGCCCTGCGTTTCCGCCAAAGAGGGGACGAACATCCGCGACATTCTGGAAGCGATCGTGGCGCAGATCCCGCCTCCCGACGGGGACACCGACGCCCCGCTCAAAGCGCTCATTTTCGACAGCTACTACGATAACTACAAAGGGGTCATCCTCTTCGTGCGCATCAAAGACGGAAGCGTGAAGGTCGGCGACGTCATCAAGACCTTCCGCTCGGACAAGCAGTACGACGTGACGGAAGTGGGCGCGTTCAGCCCCAAACTCGCGCCGAAGGACATCCTGCGCGCGGGCGAAGTCGGGTACATCGCCGCGAGCATCAAGAGCATACAGGACGTCGCGGTCGGCGATACGGTCACGGGCGCGCTGCGGCC
The DNA here is from genome assembly GCA_944376445.1 of uncultured Clostridia bacterium. Taxonomy (GTDB): domain Bacteria; phylum Bacillota; class Clostridia; order Christensenellales; family Borkfalkiaceae; genus Borkfalkia. The sequence goes on from CALWCR010000125.1 coordinate 2,096, forward strand.
TGCGGCAGAGTCGCTGCCGGGGTACAAAAAAGTGCAGTCGGTCGTCTTTTGCGGCATTTATCCCTTGGACGGGAGCAAATTCAACGACTTGAAAGATGCTCTCCTCAAATTGCAGCTCAACGACGCCGCTCTCATTTTCGAGCCGGACACTTCCGTCGCCCTCGGCTTCGGTTTCCGCTGCGGCTTTTTGGGCCTTTTGCACATGGAGATCATTCAGGAGCGCATCGAGCGGGAGTTCAACCTCGAGATCATCACGACGGCGCCGAGCGTCTCCTATAAAGTGCATAAGACGGACGGGGAGGAGTTGTTCGTGGACAACCCTTCGCACCTTCCCGATCCTACCGACATCGAATATATGGAAGAGCCGATCGTCCGCGCGGAGATCTACTCGCCGCCCGAATACATGGGGTCCATCATGGACCTTTGCCGTGACAAGCGCGGCGTTTTCAAGGACATGACCTATCTGGACGCGAAACGGGTGCGGCTCACCTATACGCTCCCGCTCAACGAGATCATATATGACTTTTTCGATCAGATCAAATCGCGCACGCGCGGCTATGCGAGCTTCGATTATGAATTGATCGGCTATGAAAAGAGCGAACTCGTGAAATTGGATATTCTCCTCAACGGCGACGTCTGCGACGCGCTTTCCATGATCGTGCATAAAGACAGGGCGTATCCGCGCGGCAGGGAACTGGCGGAAAACCTCAAAGACGCCATCCCGCGCCAGCTCTTCGAGATCCCGATCCAGGCGGCGGTAGGCGGAAAGATCATCGCCCGCGAGACGGTCAAGGCGGTGCGCAAAGACGTCCTTGCCAAGTGCTACGGCGGCGACATCACGCGCAAGAAAAAACTGCTCGAAAAGCAGAAAGAGGGTAAAAAGCGTATGCGCAGCATCGGTTCGGTAGAGGTGCCGTCCGAAGTGTTTATGTCCATCTTAAAGACAAATAAGTGAAGAAAGTACAGTAGTATGTCAGGCATAATACGCTGAAAAACGGCTCTGTCGGGGTATTTTTATGATCAAAGCGGTCTTACTCGATTGTTACGGCACGATCGTCAAAGAGAGCGACGACCTCATTGCGGCGGTCGCCGCGGAGATGATCGCAAAAGGTTCCCGCTCGACGCGCGCGGAGCTGGAAGGGATGTGGTGGGAGAAATTTCACGCCCGCTGCACCGCGGCGCACGGCGCAAATTTTCAGACGCAGAAGGAGATCTATCCTAAGGTCTTTGCCGAGATGGCAAAAGAGACGGGCGCGGAGGGGGTCGATGCCGAAAAGCTGAAGGAGAAGGTGATCGCCTTTTCCGTTTCGTCGCCGATGTTTGCCGATGCGCGCCGCTTTTTTGCGCATTGCTCTCTGCCCGTCTATATCCTTTCCAATATCGACAGGGCGGAGGTTTGCAAACTTGCCGCCGCGCACGCGCTTCCCGTGGCGGGCATTTTTACCAGCGAGGACGCCCGCGAATATAAACCGCGCCGCGGCATCTTTGAAAAGGGACTTCGCTTTTTCGGGCTGAAAGCCTCGGAAGCCGTCTACGCGGGAGATTCTCTCGTCAACGACTATTACGGCGCGCGGGAAGCGGGCATCTTTTCTTTTTGGATCGACCGCACCGCTGCCGAGCCGACGCAGGGGGTGTGCGCGCTTTCCGCGCTCGACCTTCTTCCCGAAGCGATCGCACGCCTCGGTGTGTGATCGCCGTATCAGTGCTTGCGCCGCAAAATGCGTAAAGTTTTGGCGAATCGATAAAAATCACGGTGTTTTATAGTACTATGCGTGACATAAATAGTTCAAGGAGAGGGTATGGCAGGGATATACATCCACATTCCGTTTTGTAAATCGAAATGCCGCTATTGCGATTTCACTTCGTATCCCGGCAAGATCGGTTTTGCCGAAGCATACATGGCCTGCGTATATAAGGAGATGAAGCTGCGCGCGGCGGAATGCAGGGGGCGCGTCTTCGATACAGTCTACTTCGGCGGGGGTACGCCTTCCGTCATCGATGAAAAGCTGATCGCCGGGTGCATGAAGCGGATCCGCGAATGTTATCTGCTTGCGGAAAACGCGGAGATAACGCTCGAGGCGAATCCCGGCACGCTCACCGCGGAAAAGGTGCGCGTCTACCTTGCGGCGGGGATCAACCGCTTTTCGCTCGGCCTGCAAGCCGCTTCCGACGTCTTATTGGAAGATCTCGGCAGGGCGCATACCGTCGCCGATTTTGAAGAGGCGTGCACTTTACTCAAAGGCTGCAATTTCAACGCCGACCTCATGATCGGGCTGAAAGGGCAGACCTTTGCGGATATACAAAAGGGGGCGGAGCTCGCAAAAAAATGCGGCGCCAAACATATCTCTCTCTATGCGCTCACTCCCGAAGACGGCACGCCGATCTACAGCGACTATCTCAACGGCGAGCTGCCCGACGAGGACGAAGTCGCCGGGCAGTATGAAAAGGCGTATGAGCTGCTTAGCCGGCTGGGCTATTATCGGTACGAAGTTTCCAATTTTGCCTTCCCCGGGTTTGAATCCCGCCACAACCTCAATTACTGGCGGAGGGGAGAGTATATCGGCTTTGGCGTGGCGGCGAGTTCGTTCATGGCGGGCAGGCGCTTCACAAATACGCGCGATCTCGACGATTATATCAAATGTATCCTTACCGATCATTATCCCGTCGTCGATAATGAAGAGATCTCCGCGGAAGACGCGAAATTTGAAAAGGTGATGCTCGCCCTGCGCACGGCGGAAGGGCTGGACGAAGCGGAATACAAGAAGCTGTTCGGCAGCGAATTTTACAACGATTTTAAAGACGCGCTTTTGAAAAATGCGCGCTGCATCGAGCGCTCGGACAAGGGGCGCATCCGTATCAAAGACGAATTTTTATATGTCCAGAATCGCATTCTCGTCGATTTTTTGCAGTAAATATGTAAAGGCAAGAGGGGCGGGCGCAAAATGATTGCGCCCGCCCCCGTTTGTTTTTTGAAATTTTGATCGGGAAAATGCGTCTTAATGCCGCCTGTTCGCTGTTTTCAAAGTACTATGCGCGGCATAAATGGAAGATTTTCAGTGTTTTCAGCAAAATTTAAGGCTGCAGGCGGGAAGCGAGCACTTCGCCCGTGTCCGCGTCGGCGAGGAAGGACAGCGTCCTCCCGTCCCTGCCGATGAAGGCGGCGTAAAAGAATTTTCGGTCCCCGCGCGGCGCGTAGCGGACATAGATCTCGCCCGTGAATTTTTCGCCCGCAAATTCTTTGAGCGCTTCCGCCTGCGTCTTTTGGATGCTTGCGAGAAGTTCGTCGAGGGAGAGTTTTCCCGCCGAGCGCTGCGCGCGGAAAGTATAAGAGGGCGCGCCTTCCCCCTCCGCCGCGACGGTAAAGTCTATCGTCTCTTCTGACGGGGCGGGCATACTCACCGAATAGGAAAATTCGCGGCGCACGCTGTCGTAGTTCATTTCGCCGCCCCACTCTTTGCCGCCCGCCGTAAAGGTGAGGGTATAGGTGAGCGTGCTGTCGGGAAGTTCCGCCCGCACTTCAAAATAATCTGAAGTTTCCGAGGCGATGCCGTCGGCGGTATAGGGGTATTCCCGTTTGGAAAATTCCGCCTGCAGAGAAGCGTTCTCCGTTTCCGCGTACCAGACGGCGCTGCGGTATTCGGAAACGAGCGCGCCGAGCCCTTCGTCGGCGCAGCCGCAAAGCGCCGCCGCGCCCAAAAGAACGGACAGTGCTGCCAAAAGCGATCTTTTCATGGATGACCTCGCTGCCGCGGCAAAAAAGATGCGCGCGGCGTCTGATTTTTGTTTTCTCTCTATTGTATTGGAAAAATGGCCGCGGTATGAGCGCCCGCCAAGTTTTTTTGCGGGGCAGGGCAGATTTTTTACGGGGCAGAGCGAATTATTTAGTCGGGTAAGGCGGATTTTTTGCGTGACGGAGCAAGCCGTTCTGTCGGGCAAGGCAAGTTTTTTGCGGGGCGGGCGAAGTTTTTTCTTTTAGGCGGTTGCTTTTTTTTGCGGCGTATGGTAAAATAATTTAAATTAAAATGAAAGCGGCGCGCGGCGCCGCCCTCTCTTTTTCTGAGTCCGCTTTGGGAAAACTGATCGCAAAAACGGCGGGGATCACCCTCGCCTGCATTCTGGCGCTGGCGCTCATCCTGTTCGGCGTCTTTACCGTCTTTTTTCCGTCGGTCATGTTTCGCCTGACCGATCTTTGCGGCATGGATAAAATTTGTACGCAGTACGCCGTCTCCGTCTATTCCCGTTCCAACAAGATCGAAGACTTGGCGAACGTCGTGGAGAGGGGATACGCCTCCGAGAGCTGGCAGATCGTGTCCGATTACGGCACGCGGCTGACGGCGCGCGCGGATTTTGAAGAGTTCTGCGATTTGCGCGACGAAGCGGAGGAAGACGGCGCGCGCATCCCGGGCGGGTATGCGCAGTATATCGCGGGCGCGGTCGCGGTGGCGCACTACCGCCTCGGCGAAGAAGAGGAGGCGCTTTCGGCCGCCTTTGAAAAAAACCGCCGTTCGTTTGAAGAAAACAATGCCGTCGTGACCTTGTCGATGACGGTGATCGCGGAAGGGGATATAGGCTTTGCGGCGGAGATATACGAAGAGCTGTGCGGCCTGTCGGGCAGCGTCAATTTCGACGTCGAAGCGGACGTCCGCAATTATGAGACCCTCCTGCATATCCTCGAAGAGTTCTGCGCGGACGGCGCGGCATAAACAAGTTTCCGATTTATACAGATAAAGATAAGTTCAAAGGAGAATGCTTATGAACAAAATTGTGAAAGAAGGCCTGACTTTTGACGACGTACTGCTCATTCCCGCGGCTTCCGACGTGCTGCCGAGCGGCGTCGATCTTCACACCAACCTTACCGACGACATCAGATTGAACATCCCTTTGATGAGCTCGGCGATGGACACCGTCACCGAGAGCAAGCTCGCCATCGCGCTCGCGAGGGAAGGCGGCATAGGCATTATCCATAAAAATATGTCTATCGAGGAGCAGGCTTCTCAGGTAGACAAGGTCAAAAGGAGCGAGCACGGCGTCATCACCGATCCTTTCTTTTTGGCGCCCGAAAATTCCGTGCGCGAGGCGGTCGCGCTCATGGAACGCTATAAGATCAGCGGCGTTCCCATCACCAAAAACGGCAAGCTCGTCGGTATCCTCACCAACCGCGACCTCCGCTTTGAATCCAACTACGATCAGCCCATCGACAACGTGATGACCAAGGAAAACCTCGTCACCGCGCCCGTCGGCACCTCTTTGGACGAGGCGCAGAAGATCCTCGGCAAGCACAGGATCGAAAAGCTGCCCATCGTCGACAAAGACGGCTATCTCAAGGGGCTCATCACCATCAAAGACATCGAAAAGAGCATTCAATACCCCAATTCCGCGCGCGACAAGAACGGCAGGCTGCTCGCGGGCGCGGCTGTCGGCAGGGCGGCGAATACGATGGAGCGCATCGCCGCGCTCGTCTCCGCCAAGGTCGACGTCATCACCGTCGATACGGCGCACGGGCATCAGAAGGGGGTGCTCGAAGAAGTCGCCGCCATCAAGGCGAAATATCCCAAGCTGACCGTCATTGCGGGCAACGTCGCCACGGCGGAAGCGACCAAGGCGCTCATCGACTCGGGCGCGGACGTCGTCAAAGTGGGGATCGGCCCCGGCTCCATCTGCACCACGCGCGTCGTCGCGGGCATCGGTATGCCCCAGCTCACCGCGGTCATGGACTGCGCGGAGCAGGCGGATAAGATGGGCAAGCGCATCATCGCGGACGGTGGCATCAAATACAGCGGCGACATCGTCAAGGCGCTCGGCGCGGGCGCTTCCGTCGTCATGATCGGCAGCCTCTTTGCAGGAACGCTCGAAAGCCCCGGCGAGATCGAGATCTATCAGGGCAGGAACTTCAAAGTTTACAGGGGCATGGGCTCGCTCGGCGCGATGGCTGCGGGCGGCAACGACCGTTACTTCCAGGACAGCGCTCGCAAATTCGTGCCCGAAGGCGTGGAAGGCAGGGTCCCTTACAGGGGCAGGCTGGCGGATATCGTCTATCAGATGATGGGCGGCCTGCGCGCGGGTATGGGATACTGCGGTATGCACACCATCGACGAGATGCGCAAGAATGCGAAATTTGTCCGCATTACCAACGCTTCCCTCATCGAGAGCCACCCGCACGACATTTCCATCACCAAAGAATCGCCCAATTACAGCCCGAGAGGCCTTTAAGAAGCGATCGAACAGATGTACCGCGCCTTTTGCGGTACATTCTTTTTGGAAAAGGGGCGGGCGGCGCTCCTTTTCCGCTTTGTATCCGGAGAGACGGCATGAAACACGAAAAGGTATTAGTTTTGGATTTCGGCGGGCAGTATAACCAGCTCATCGCCCGCAGGGTACGCGAGCTTGGCGTCTATTGCGACCTGCTCCCGTATGACATGAGCATTGAAAAGATCAAGGAATATGCTCCCGTCGGCATCATCTTCACGGGCGGGCCGAACAGCGTCTACGAAGCGGGCGCGCCCGATGTAGACGAAGAGATCTTCCGCCTTGGTATCCCCGTTCTCGGCATATGCTACGGCTGCCAGCTCATCGCGCATAAGCTGGGCGGCAGGGTATCCCATGCCGACACGCGCGAATACGGCAAGAGCGAGATCG
>CALWCR010000126.1 GCA_944376445.1 uncultured Clostridia bacterium
GATCTATGCGGAACTCACTTACGGGGGGAGGCACGTCTCGATCGCTTCCCTGCCCGGGATGCGGGAGCGCACCGTCCTTATCAACGGCTTTTCCAAGGCGTTCGCCATGACGGGCTGGCGGCTCGGCTTTGTCTGCGCGCCGCCCGAGATCGACGCGGCGGTGCTCAAGATCCATCAGTACACCCTCCTGTGCGCCCCGACGGCGGCGCAGTATGCGGCGATCGAAGCGCTGCGCGAAGGGTTTGCGGACGGCTTTGCCGCCGTGGAGGGGATGCGCGAAGAGTACAACAAGCGCCGCCGCTTCATGACGGGGTTTTTCAACGAGATCGGTATGCCCACTTTCGAGCCGCGCGGCGCGTTTTATATCTATCCCTCCACGCAGAAGCTGGGCGTCACGGGCGAGGAGTTCGCGAACGGGCTGCTGCGCGCCGAAAAAGTCGCCGTCGTGCCCGGGGACGCGTTCGGGAACGCGGGCAAATATCATGTGCGCTGTTCTTATGCCACGAGCATGGCGAACCTCGACAAAGCGGCGACGCGCATAGAAAAATATATAAAAGAGCATTTCTGATCGGCACTTTCCCGCCGCACGGGGCGAGAGGACTTGACAACGGGCGGCAAAAGGTTTATAATAATGTCAGTTTGAAGTGATTCCGCGGCGCGCAATGCGGGGTCACTCCTTTTTCATGGGCGTGCCCGCGCCCGCGGCGCGCCGCAAAAGGGAAAAATTTCTATCGGCAGGAGCGAATCAGGTATGGCGGAAGAATTTATCATGACCCAGAAGGGTTACGACGAGGCGGTGGAACGCCTCAGGTATCTGCAGACGCAGAAGAAGAAAGAGATCACCGAGCGCATCAAAGTGGCGCGCGGGTTCGGCGACCTTTCCGAAAATGCGGAGTACGACGCGGCGAAAAACGAAGAGGCACTCAACGAGAGCGAGATCCGCGAGCTGGAAAACAAGATCAAAAACGCCAAGATCATGGAAGAGAGCACCGACAACAGCAAGGTGCATTTCGGCAACGTGGTCAAGGTATACGATTTCGACCTCGAAGAGGAAGACACCTACACGATCATGGGTTCGACCGAGGCCAACCCCGAAAAGAACATCGTCAGCATCGATTCGCCCTTCGGTTCCGCGCTCGTGGGCGCGAAATGCGGAGACACCGTCACGGTGCACGCGCCGGGCGGGGATTATCAGGTCAAGATCCTCGAGATCAACTAAAACGGTCAACGCGGCGGTCGATCCCCGCAGTATTTTAAGGAAAGCAAGCAAGAATGGACGCTAAAATCACCAAAAGCCGCCTCGGGCATATGCTCTCATATGACTGGATCAAGATCCTGGCGCTCTGCGCGGTCGCCGTCATCGTCTGGATCCTTCTCTTTACGACCCTCGCGCCCCGCGCCACGGCTGGGCAGACGTTCGAGATCTACTGTTACCCGAATACGAGCATGACTTCCCGCGGGGGCGACCTCGACGCGCTGCATAAGTCGGGCGCGCTTTCGGGAGACGTGCTCGACATTTCGGTCAACGAACTTACCGACGACGGGCTCACCTATACCCTTCCCGCGCACTTTTCCGCAGGGCAGGGGGACGTCATGTTCGTGAGTTCGTACCGCTATGAAGCGGGCAAGGACGAAGAGGACAACCCCGTCTATACGAGCGATCTGGAACAGTTCGTCGCAGGCTATACGGGGTATTGCGTCTGGCTCGGCGAAGAGGAATTCCCCATCGAGGGGTATGAAAACAATCTCAATACCTATAATTATCTCGAAAGCTGCCGCGCTTACCTTGCCAAATATTATCCCGACGGCTTGGACGGCGAGCAGGACAAGGCTGCCGTCGAACGCGATTTCCGCGCCCGCATCAAAGGGGACAACCGCTACAAGCGCGAAGCGCAGATCGCGGCGGGGCTCATTGAGGAATATTCGCGCCTTGCCCGCCTTTGCGAAGGGTATGAAAACGTGCTCGGCTATCTGCAGGACGGCACCGTCTCCGTGCAGAGCGTGCCCGTTTCCGTCGACGCGGACGGCGACGGCACGGAGGAAACGGTCGAGCTGCAGGTCGCCTTCGACCTCGGCAATGTGCCCGGGCTGGAGCACTTTGTCGTCTCCGAACGCAGCGAAGACGGGGTGCGCACCTCCGCTTACGTCAGCATGGTCGTGCTCAACATCCGTATGCAGGAAGAGGCGCTCCGCTATGAACAGATCACCTATCTCGATTCCCTCGTCAAGGAGAGTGCAAGGCTGCTCGCAGAGGAATCCTGATAAGAAAGGGGGGACGAAATGGAGTACCTGATCTTCAGGGCTTTACAAAAATACAAGCGTTTAAGGCCGGTGCGTTTCCATATGCCGGGGCATAAGGCGGACAGGAAGCGCTTCCCGCTTTTTAAAGACGCCGCCTACGACATCACCGAGCTTTCCTTTGCCGACTGCCTGGAAAATCCCGAAGGGATCATCGCGGCAGCGGAGAGCGACGTCGCCGAGCTTCTCGGCGCGAAAAAGAGTTTTTTCCTGACCGACGGTTCGAGCGCGGGCATTTTCGCCATGCTCTATGCCGTGCGCAAGCGCGGCGGCAAGATCGTCATCCCCCGCGGCGCGCACAAGAGCGTTTATAACGCCTGCGCCCTCATCGGCATCGAGCCGTACACGATCAAGGGCAACATCCTCGGCGGCATCCCGCTTCCTCCCGCGGCGGCGGAGATCGAGGACGTGTTCAAAAAAGAAAAGGACGTGTCCGCCGTTTTGGTGACGTCTCCCGATTATTACGGGAACATCTGCGACTATCCCGCCCTCCGCAGGATCTGCGACCGCTACGGCAAATTGCTCATCGTCGACGGCGCGCACGGGGCGTATCTGCGCTTCGACCCGGACGACGGCGGGCTGTACGCGGGGCACTATGCGGATATGTGGGTGGACGGCGCGCATAAGACCCTTCCCACCCTCACGCAGGGCGCCGTCCTCAACGTCAACAAGGAGGAGCTCATCCCCGACGTGCGCGAAGGGGCGGGCATTTTCCGCACGACCAGCCCTTCCTATCCCGTCATGGCGAGCATCGAGTACGGCGTCAAGTATATGTCGGAGGCGGGCGCGGGGCTTTTGGATACCTTGAAGCGGGAATTTTCTCTCACCAAAATGCGCTTTAAAAAGCGCGGTATCCGCTTTTACGAAGAGAGCAAGACGCTGCAATTCGCCATCGATTTTGGGGGGATGGGCATTTCTCCCTATCTTGCCGAAGAGCAGCTGGAAAAGAGAAAGGTCTTCCCCGAGATGAACGACGGGCGGTATCTTCTCTTTTATATGTCCCCGCTTACGCGGGCTAAGGACCTTGCGCGGCTGGAACGCGCCGTGCGCCACATCGTCAAGATGCGCGCCCTGCGCGCGACGTACGGCGGCGCGGACGAGCCCGCATACGGCGTCAGAAAGTTCAGCTATCTGGCGGCGCTCACCTTCCGCAAGGAGAGCGTGCCCGTCGGCGAAGCGGCGGGGCGTATCGCCGCGCGCAACGCGGGCGTGACCCCGCCCTGCGTGCCCGCCGTCATTGCGGGCGAACAGATCACAGAACAGGTCGTGGAAATGCTCAAAAACGCGCGCCATACCTTCGGCATCACCGACGGCAAGATCGAAGTCATCAAGATAGGCGGCGCAAAATGAGAGGAAGATTCATCGCTTTTGAAGGCTGCGAAGGAGCGGGCAAATCCACGCAGATGCGCCTTCTTTCCGAAAAGATGACCTCGGCGGGCATCCCGCACATCCTCACCCGCGAGCCGGGCGGCAGCCACATCTCCGAGGCGATCCGCCGCATTATCCTCGACGGGAAAAACGGGGACATGACCGACGAATGCGAGGCGCTCCTCTATGCGGCGGCGCGCGCGCAGCATCTGGCGGATACCGTCGTTCCCGCCCTCGAGCGGGGCGAGACGGTGCTCTGCGACAGATACATCTTCTCTTCCTTTGCTTATCAAGGATACGGGCGGGGGCTGTCTCTTTCCTTTCTCAAAGAGATCAACGCCTTCGCTGCGGAAAACTATATGCCCGATCTGACGTTGTTTTTGGATATTCCTTCCTCGCACGCGTTTGCGAGAAAGCACGGCGCCGATCCGCACGACAGGATGGAACAGGCGGGGGAGGCCTTCCACCGCCGCGTCTATGAGGGGTATAAGGCGCTGTTGCGCGAATACCCGCACGCCATCGCCGCCGTCGATTGCTCGGGCACCAAGTACGAAACGAGCGCAAAGATCGCCGCTCTATTGCAAAGCCGCGGGCTTTTCGGCGGCTAAAAAAGGGGAGCTATGTCCATTTTCAGTGAAAGCAGGGCGTATAAAGCAGTGGCGGGAGACGCCGCGCAGGGCAGGCTGTCGCACGCATACCTTCTTGTCTGCCCGGACGGGCGCAATCTGCGCGGGTTTTTAAAAGAGCTCGCCGTACTCGTCCTCGGCGCCGACGCGCGCGCGGAGAGCCTCATTTTGCGCGAAATGTATTCGGACTGCCTCGTCCTGCCCGAAGGGGGGGCAAAGTTCACCGTCCTCGACTCCAAGCGGGTGACGGAGGAGAGCTATCTCAAGCCCGTCGAAGGGGATAAAAAGGTGTTTGTCCTCGACGGGGTGCAGGACATGAACGCGAGCGCGCAGAACAAACTTCTGAAAGTTTTGGAAGAACCGCCCGCGAACGTGCATTTTCTGCTCGGTTCGCTCAATGAGTTTGCCGTATTGCCTACGGTGCGATCCCGCGCAAAGCGGCTGGATCTTTTCGGCTTTCCCGAAAAAGAGATCGAACGGCATATCCGCGCGGAATTTCCGCACAGGACGGACGCTTCCGAGATCGCGGCGCTGAGCGGCGGCAGCCTCGGCAGGGCCGAGGCGCTCGCACAGGGCGGCCCCTTGGGCGAAGCGGCGGAGGAAGCGGCGCTGTTTGCAAAAAACCTCTCTTTGGCGTCCGCCGTCACGGGCGCGCGCAGATATGCAGACAAGGAGAAGGCGGCTGCCTTCCTGCCTCTTTTAAGTTTTATTTACAGGGATATATTCATGCTCAAAGCGGGGCGGAGCGATCTGCTCCTTTCGGGCGGCAACAGGGAGATCCTCGCCGCGGCGGCGGCCTGCTATTCGGAGGCGGCGCTGGTGAACGCGCTGGAAAAGATCGCCGCGACCGAGCGGGGGCTCAAATTCAACGCAAACCTTTCGGCGAGCCTGGAAACGCTGTTCGTCGGGATATTGGAGGGACGATGAAAGTTATCGGCATCAGATTCAAAGAAGGGGGCAAAGTTTATTATTTTGCGCCCGGAAAAGAGGAAAAGTATCAGGAGAATATGGAAGTCGTCGTCGAGACGGCAAAGAGCATAGAGATCGCCCGCGTCGCCTTTTTGCCGCGGGAAGTGGAGGATGCGAAGATCACGCAGCCGCTCAAGCCCGTCATCCGCATCGCCACCGAAAAGGACCTCGCCCAGCGCAAACGCAATGCCGAGCGCAAGCCGGAAGCGATGCGCATCGCCGCGGAAAAGATACAAAAGCGCGGGCTGAAAATGAAGCTCATCGACTGCGAATTTGCCTTCGACGGCAGCAAGGTCATCTTTTATTTCTCCGCCGACGGCAGGGTGGATTTCCGCGAGCTCGTCAAAGACCTTGCAAGCGTCTTTCATATCCGCATCGAGCTGCGTCAGGTCGGCATCCGCGACGAGACGAAGCTGCTCGGCGGGCTCGGCCCCTGCGGCAGGGTCTGCTGCTGCGCGGGCGCGCTGCCCGATTTCAAGAAAGTATCCATCAAAATGGCGAAAGTGCAGGGGCTTTCCCTCAACCCGGGTAAGATCAGCGGATTGTGCGGCAGGCTCATGTGCTGCTTGAGCTATGAAAACGAATATTACAGCGATATTTATAAAAAAATGCCTAAGACGGGTTCGGAGGTTTCCACGCCCGAGGGGAAAGGCACCGTCGTTTCCGACAATATGCTGAAGCAGACGGTGCGCGTCAAGATCGAAAAAGACGGCAGCCTCGTCTATAAAGATTTCCCCCTTGCGGACGTCCGTTTCAAGGGCGGCAAGAAAGAAGCGGCGGACGAAAAGATCTCGGACGATCTGAAAGGCCTCATTGACTGACTTTGGCAAAAAAAATGAAAAAAATATCAATTTTTTTCTGAGTTTGCCTTTACGAATGCAAAAATTTATGGTATAATATGTACGGTTGAGGCGGAAAAGGCGCTGCCTTCCGTCAAAAAGAAGTTATTTGGAGGTAAAAGATCATGGCACATAAAATTTCCGAAGATTGCATCTCCTGCGGCGCTTGCGCGGAGACCTGCCCCGTGAACGCGATCTCCCAGGGAGATACGCAGTATCAGATCGATCCCGACGTCTGCATCGATTGCGGCGCTTGCGAAGAGGGCTGCCCCGTCGGCGCGATCAAAGGGGAGTAATCTTTCTCAGAAAGGTGAAAAGTCCTATGCCTGCGCGGAAGCATATTCCGCGCAAGTTTGTTCTTTTCGGCGTCCGCCATGCGGGCGCACCCATACGGGGATATAGCTCAGTTGGTAGAGCGCTTGAATGGCATTCAAGAGGTCATGGGTTCGATTCCCACTATCTCCACCAATATGAAAAAAGCGGATATTTATATCCGCTTTTTTCATATTCATAAGGTTTTGCAGGTCGGCGAAGTAAGAGTTTTTAGGTTTGTTGCGTTTTTGCCGCCGCCGTCTGTAAGGATATTTTGTTCCGCTGTTTCATTGTTTTCTGCAAGGATATTTTGTTCCGCTGTTTCATTGTTTTCTGCAAGGATATGTCTGTTTTTTGTAAGAGATTTTTCGCTGTTTTTCGGAAAAATGCGTCCTTGTGTTCCGTAAAAACAACGCTTGCCTCGCGGACGGCGGCGTGCGGCGTTTCGGATTTTTCATACAAAACGGGGTGCTTTTCCCTGTCGATGAGAAGGAGCGCGGTATATACCGCCGCGCCCAGCGTTTCCACCAGCATATCCTGCATCGTATCGTGCAGCCCGATGTCCAGATACCCGCCGACGCCGAGCGGCTGCCCGTTGATGATCACGTCGGCGATATTTTCGAGCGCGCCGATCTCGCCCGCTTCGCCGCCCAAAAGATAGGAATGGATAAAAGAGACGATGGTATCCTGCTGCATATCCGTTCCGAGGAACAGATCGCAGCCGTATTCGATAAATTCCCAAACGGCTGCCAGCGTCATGGAAAAGAACAGGGCGAACAGCGCCTTCATCAGGAGGGGCGGTTCGCCGTTTTTGTAGATGAGCCCGGCAAGATACTGCCCGAAGACGGCAAAGACGAAGCCGCCCGCCGTATGCAGGGCGACGTCCCAAGGGCAAAAGATAGTACAGCTTATAGGCGTGCCCGAGCATCGGCCCGAGCGCGTAGATCTCGCAAAAGAGGAAAAAGGCGAGATTGATCTCCTTTTGCAGCAGTTTCATGGCGATGAAAGGGAGGGCGAGGCACGCGCCCGACAAGACGCAGATGAGGGCCTTGGAAGGGGCGCCGCCGGCTGCGGCGACGATCAAAGATACGATCACAAAAATCTCCAGCGCCCCGCAAAAGGCGAGGCGGAAAGATCTTTTCTTGTTTGGAAGCTGTTTTTACGATGCCGTTCATGTCCTGTTTCCCGTAAACGATGTGAAAAATTTCTGCGAGCCGATGGCAGGAAGACAGAGCCTATTATAGCACGGGTTTTTAGAAATGGCAACAGTTTATGCGACCGCCGTCCGCAGGGGCTGCCGATACGTTTATCGCGGGAAAGAAGCGCCGCCCGTGTCTTATACGCCCGTTGTTTTATACGCCCGCTGCCTTATCGCGCTCGCAAAAGGCTTGAAGTTTGCGCCGTGATTTGTTATACTGTAAGGGAATAGAGCGAAGCGGTCAAAGACGGGAGGGGGGGCGGTGCGGGCGAGGCGCTTGCCGGCGGACAAGAGGCGGCTTTCGGATGACGAAAAGGAGAGACAGATGAAACACATTCTGATGATCGCGACGGGCGGGACCATCGCTTCCAAAGAGACGATACGAGGGCTTGTGCCCGCGATCTCCCCGGGCGAGTTGCTCGCCTGCGTGCCCGAGATCGCCGCGGTCTGCGAAGTGCATACCGTACAGCCCTTCAATCTGGACAGCACCGACATTTATGCCGCGCACTGGCTGGAGATCGCCCGCATCATCCGCGAGAATTATGCGGCGTTCGACGGCTTTGTCGTCACCCACGGCACCGATACGATGGCATACACCGCCGCGGCGCTTTCTTATCTCATACAAAACAGCGCCAAGCCCATCGTGCTGACGGGCTCGCAGCGCTCCGTCTATTCGCGCGATACCGACGCCCGCCGCAACCTCGCCGACGCCTTCGCTTTTTGTGCGGACGAGCGCGCATACGGGGTGCGCATCGTCTTCAACGGCAGCGTCATCCTCGGCACGCGTGCCAAAAAGACGCGCACCCGCAGTTTCAACGCCTTTTCCAGCATAGACTTTCCCGCCGTCGCCGTCATGCGGGAGGACGGGCCCTTTTATTATCTGGAAGGGGAAAAGCCGAGCGGAGCGCCCGTTTTTTTTGATACGCTCGATGAAAACGTGTTCGTGCTCAAAATGATCCCCGGGCTGCACGCGGATATTTTCGATTATCTCGACCGCCGTGCGGACGGGCTCATCATCGAATCGTTCGGCACGGGCGGGCTCCCCGATTACGAGGGGGACGCGTTCAGCGCCCGCCTGGCGGGGTTTTTGGCGAAGGGCAAGACGGCGGTGCTCACCACGCAGGTGGAGCGGGAGGGGAGCGCGCTCGATAAGTATGCCGTGGGCAGAAAGCTGCGCGGCTGCGGCAGGGTGCTGGAAGCGCGCTGCATGACGCTGGAAGCCGTCGTCGCCAAACTGATGTGGGCGCTCTCCCTCGCGCGGGGAGAGGAGGCGGAAAAGCTCTTCTATACCCCCGTGGAGCACGATATTTTCTGAAAAAAAGCCCCCGCTGGTCTAAATACACGCTCCGAAAGTTATAACTTTTTAGGGGCATATTGCCTTGCGGGGGGGGGCGCGCCGTTTTGCTGTTATGCGCGGCGCTTTTTCTTTTTTAAATAATCGGAATTGACGCGCATGGCGTTGAGGATGGCGATCACCGCCACACCCACGTCGCCGAATACGGCGAGCCACATATTGGCGATGCCGAAGGCGGAAAGGAGCAGGATCGCCGCCTTGACGGCGATGGAAAAGAGAATGTTTTCCGAGACGATCGCCATCGTCTTTTTGGCGATGCGCTTGGCGAGGGGCAAACAGCGCAGATCGTCTTGCATGAGCACGATGTCCGCGGCTTCGATGGCGGCGTCGCTGCCCGCGCCGCCCATGGCGATGCCGATGTCCGAGCGCATGAGCACGGGCGCGTCGTTGATGCCGTCGCCGACGAAGCAGAGGGCTTCTCCCTTTTCTTTGGCGGCGAGCAGCGCTTCCGTTTCCCGCACTTTGTCCTGCGGCAGGAGGGAAGCCTTGTATGCCGTAACGCCCGCCCGCGCCGCCACGTCTGCGGCAATCGCCTCGTTGTCGCCCGTCAGCATCACTGTCTTGCAGCCCATGCCGCCGAGCGCACCGATCACTTCGCGCGTCTCCTCTTTAAGTTCGTCCGCGATGAGGACGGAACCGATGAATTTGCCGTCTTCGGCGACATAGACGACGGTGCCGAGCCCCTCTTCGCGCGTAAAACTGACGCCGTTTTGCTCCATCAGCTTTTCATTGCCGCAGAGGATGACCTTCTCTCCCTTTTGCGCGCAGACGCCCGCTCCCGCGATGTTCGTGAGGGTGAATCCGCCCTCCGCCGCTTTGCCGTAGCGCGCGGCGATCGACTTGGCGATGGGGTGCGAAGAGCCGCTTTCCGCGATGGCGGCAAGGCGCAGCACTTCGTCCGCGCGCTCTGCGGGCGCGATCTTGACGATGGAAAAGCTGCCCTTCGTCAAAGTCCCCGTCTTGTCAAATACGAACACGGACGCCTTGTTGAACCGTTCCAGATAATTGGAGCCCTTGACGAGGATGCCGTATTTGGACGCCGCGCCGATTCCCGCAAAAAAGGAGAGGGGGATGGAGATGACGAGGGCGCAGGGGCAGGATACGACGAGGAAGGAGAGGGCGCGGTAGATCCACGTCTGCCAGTCGCCCGTGACAAACCCCGGTACGAGCGCCAGAAGGAGGGCGGCGGCGCAGACGGCGGGGGTATAATATCTCGCGAATTTGGTGATGAAATTTTCCGCTTTGGATTTTTGTTCGGAAGCGCTTTCCACCAATTCCAATATCTTGGAGACGGCGGAATCGTAAAATTCCCGCCCGACGCGCACTTCAAGCTGCGAAGTGAGGTTGACGCTGCCGCTGACGATCTCGCCGCCCTCGTTTACTTCCCGCGGGAGGGATTCGCCCGTCAAAGCCCTGGTGTCGAGCGCGGAGGCTCCCTTGACGACGACGCCGTCGAGGGGCACCTTTTCGCCCGGGTTGACAAGGATGGTATCCCCGATCTTGACATCGGAAGGGTCGACCCGTTCGTAGGAGCCGTCTTCGCGCACGAGGTTGGCGTAGTCGGGGCGGATGTCCATGAGCGCCGCGATGGACCTTCTCGATTTTCCTGCCGCGTAAGATTGGAACCATTCTCCCGCCTGATAGAAGAGAAGCACGGCGCAGGCCTCGTCAAACCCTTCGAGCGGCTGCCCCGTCACGCCGCGGAAGACGGCGAGCGCGAAGGCGCCGACGGTCGCCGCGCACATGAGAAAATTTTCGTCGAATATCTGCCCGCGGACGATGCCTTGCGCGGCGCGCCACAATACGTCATAGCCGATAAAAAGATAGACGGAAAGATAGAGGAGAAAGGGGAATACCCATCCCGCCCTGCCCGCAAAGACGCCGCCGAGCCCGACCGCCTTGTCCGTGATAAACAGCGCGGCAAACAGGGCGAGCGCCGCAAGGATGCGGATGAGTTCAAATTTTTGCTTTTTTGTCAGAGAAGGCCGCATACGTCACCTCTTTTTTGCGCCCGTCAGCGCACGATCGAGCAGCCCGGCTCCACCTTTTTGCAGGCCTTTTCCACGCGCTCCATGATGCCGTCAAACAGCCCTTCGTCCGCCTCGATGGAAAGCCGCTGCGTCAGAAAACTGACGCTCACATTTTCGACGCCTTCGATCTTTGCGATCGCCCGCTCCATCTTGGCGGCGCAGTTCGCGCAGTCCAGATCGTTGAGCCTGAATACCTTTTTCATAAGAACACCTCTCTTCGCTCAAATATTTTTATGTTTGAACAATTATTCAATCGTTATCTCCGAAAAAACAGGGCGAGGCCCTGTCTTGTTCAGTTCGTCTTGCCTTCGTTGACGTGGGTGAGCCCGTATTCGATGATCTTGGTCACATGGTCGTCGTCGAGGGAATAGCGCACCTCTTTGCCCTCCTTGCTGCCCTTTACCAGCTTGGCGCTTCGCAAAACGCGCAGCTGATGGGAGACGGCGGAGACGCTCATGCCGAGGATCTCGGCGATCTCGCCGACGTAGAGGTCGCGTATTTGCAGGCAGCCGAGGATCTTCGCCCGCGTGGGATCGCCGAACATCTTGAAAAGTTCGGAAAGCCCGTTGATGGTCTTTTCGTCGGGCAGCATACGGCGGATCTCTTCCGCCATGCTGCGGTTTTTCTCGTTTTCAGTCATGCTCCACCCAAAACATTTGAATACTTTTTCAAATGTTCAATAATAGTATACGCCGCGCGACGCGGTTTGTCAACCCTTTTCGCGCAAAAAAATAAAAAAATTTCCGCGGCGGATATGCCGCGGAAAAAGGTCGGGTTTGTTTTTGCCGGGTATGCCGCGGGAAGAGGGGCCTTTTTAAATACGCCGCGGGAAAACAGGCTCATCTTCGCATGAGGGCGTAATCGATGGAGTCGGTGAGGGCGGTCCAGCTCGCTTCGATGATGTCTTCCGAAACGCCGACCGTCGTCCAGCTGTCTGCGCCGCCCGAAGAGGTGATGAGCACGCGCACCTTTGCCGCCGTCGCCTTGTCCGAGTCGAGCACGCGCACCTTAAAGTCGGTGAGGGTGACTTTGGCGATCTCGGGGTAAAACTCCGCGAGCGCGGAGCGCAGCGCCAGGTCCATCGCGTGGACGGGGCCTTCGCCGTCGGAGGCGGAGATCTTCGTCGTGCCGCCGACGCGGATCTTGATGATCGCCGAGGCGACTTTGCCCTCGATGGCGGGGAGTTCGTTGATGACTTTATAGTTGATAAGGTCGAAGGAGGAGCGGTATTTGCCGAGGATCTTTTCCACCAAAAGGATAAAGCTCGCCTCCGCGCCTTCGTACTGGTAGCCCGAAAGCGCCCGCTCTTTGAGCGCCGCCACGATCTCGCCCATCTCCCTGCCGTTTTTATCGAGGGAAGGGAAATAGCCTTTTAGTTTGTCGTAAATGGCGCTCTTGCCCGAGATCTCCGAGAGGGGAAGTTTGCGTTTGTTGCCGACCGTCTCGGGGTCGATGTGTTCAAAGGAAGAGGAATATTTGAGCACCCCGTCCGCGTGCATCCCCGCCTTGTGCGCGAAGGCGTTCATGCCGATATACGGCTGATTTTCGGGCACGGCGACGTTCGCCGTCTCCGCGATCTCCATCGCCGCCTGATAAATGTCCTTCATCTTTTCGGGCGGGATGCATTCGTAACCGCGTTTGAGCTGCAGATTGCAGATGATGGTGGAAAGATTGGCGTTGCCGCAGCGTTCGCCGAAGCCGAGGAAGGTGCCTTGGATCTGCCGCGCGCCCGCCTTGACCGCTTCGATGGAGTCGGCGACGGCGAGCCCGCCGTCGTTGTGGCAGTGGATGGCGACGGTGGTATCGTGGAAGCGTTCGGTGACCGCCTTGGTGATGGAGTATGCTTCGTCGGGGAAGACGCCGCCGTTGGTATCGCAAAGGCACAGGCAGCAGGCGCCCGCCTCTTTTGCCGCGTCGAGCGCCGCGAGCGCGTAGCCTGCGTCCGCCTTGTACCCGTCAAAGAAATGTTCCGCGTCAAAGACGACCTTTTTCCCGCGGGCGGTCAGAAAGCGCACGCTGTCGGCGATCATGGCGAGGTTCTCTTCGGGCGCCGCCTTGATGACGTCCGTGACGTGCAGGATATGGCTCTTTCCGAAGATGGCGACGTATTCCGTATTTGCCGCCAGCAGGGAGGCGAGGTTTTTGTCCTCTTCCGCCGTAACGCCCTTCCGCCGCGTCGAGCCGAAGGCGACGAGTTTGGCGTGTTTCAGCTTCATGGCGGCGGCTCTTTGGAAAAACTGCATCTCCGCGGGGTTGGAAAAGGGGTTGCCCGCTTCGATAAAGGAGACGCCGAGCGCGTCGAGCGTCTCGATGACTTTGAGCTTGTCGTCGACGGAAAAAGAGATGTTGGCGCCCTGCGCCCCGTCGCGCAGGGTGGAGTCGAATATCTGTAATTTCATAGGAAAAACTTCTCGTAAGATCTGTTTTCGGCAGCTTTTATATGGGTCCGCGCGGCGCGTCCGCCGAACGGACGGCATTCTTAAAGACAGGGAGCGCAGTTATCTCTGCGAGCCGAGGACCGCGCCTTTGGCAGCGGAGGTCACCTGCGCGCGGTAGCGCTTCAGATACCCGTCCACGGGCTTTTCCAAGGGCTTGAAATTCTTCAAACGTCCGGCGATCTCTTCCTCGCTCAGACGAAGGTTGATCTCGCCCTTTTCGATGTCTATGTCGATGACGTCGCCGTCGCGGATGATGCCGATGGGGCCGCCCGCCGCCGCTTCGGGGCAGACGTGCCCGATGGCCGCGCCGCGCGTCGCGCCCGAAAATCTGCCGTCGGTGATGAGCGCCACCTCCGCGCCCAGCCCCGCGCCGACGATGGCGGAGGTGGGGGAGAGCATTTCGCGCATTCCGGGGCCGCCTTTGGGGCCTTCGTAGCGGATGACGACGACGTCGCCTTTCACGATCTTGCCCGTGGAGATGGCTTCCATTGCCGCCTCTTCGCTGTCGAACACCTTGGCGGGGCCGCTGTGGCGGAGCATCGCGGGGTCGACCGCGCTCTTTTTGACGACCGCGCCTTCGGCTGCGATGTTGCCTTTGAGGATGGCGAGCCCGCCCGTTTTGGAGTAGGGGGCGTCGATCGGGCGGATGACTTTGCCGTCGAGCACGCGCGCGTTTTTCACCCGTTCGTGCTGCGTCACGCCCGAAACGGTCATGGCGGAGCCGTCAAAGAGCCCCGCCTCTTCCAGCTGCCGGATGACGGCGGAGATGCCGCCCGCCTCGTTCAAGTCCTCGATGTAGTGCTCGCCCGCGGGCGCGAGTTTGCAGATGTGCGGCACCTTTTCGCTGACTTCGTTGAAGGTG
>CALWCR010000127.1 GCA_944376445.1 uncultured Clostridia bacterium
CGGGGCGGCGGTCTTCTTCGGCGGCTGCTTTCGCGTCGGGTTTTTCCGAAGTTTCCTCTTCGGCGGGGGCTGCGGCTTGCTTCTCCGCGGCCGTTTCCTCTGTTGCGGGGGTCTCCGTCTCGGCCGCTTCTTCCTCGGCGGCTTCCGCTGCGGGTGCTTCCTCGTCTGCGGGCATTTGCGCTATGGGCGCGGGCGCCTCTTCCTGCACTTGTTCTGCGGGCGCTTCCGCTATGGGCGCAGGCGCTTCCCCTTCCGCGGGCGTTTCCGCTATGGGCGCGGGCGCTTCCTCATCCGTGGGCGTTTCCGCTGCGGGCGCGTCTTCCGCGGATACTTCCGTTGCGGGCGCTTCTTCCGCGGGCGTTTCTGCTATGGGCGCGGCGTCGTCTGCCGTCTCTGCGGGTATTTGTGCGGCTTCGCCGTCTGCTTTTTCAGACGTTTGCTCCGCCAAAAGCGCCTCTTCTTTCTTGCGCTTGGACTTTTTCACACCGTGCACGATGGCGGCGATGAGCAGAATAATGATGATCAGTGCAAGCGCGGCAATGGCGATGCACAGGATCTTATTCTGGGTGCTCGCATTGAAATATTCGATCAGGTCTTTAATGAATTTCATAATGGCTCACCTCAGTACTTTTCTATATATATGGTAATATAAAATTGCAAGATTGTCAAGCGGCTTACGATTTTTCCATGCAGCCTGCGGGAAAAATTCGTGAAAATTTGACAAAAGCGGGAAAATATTATACAATATCGCCATGGATAGAGATCGTTTTGAAAAATCCGCCCTGATTGTCGGCGGCGGCGCTGCGGGGATGCTCGCGGCGCTCACGCTTGCCCGGAGGGGCGCTTCCGTCACCGTGCTCGAGCGCAACGACCGCGCCGGGCGGAAACTTTCCGCTACGGGCAACGGGCAGGGGAATATAACCAACCGCGACATGGGCGCGCACAGATATTTTGCTTCAGAACCTAAAAAGGTGGAAGCGGTGCTGTCGGCGTTCGGAAAAGAAGAGCTCTGCCGCCTTTTGACCTCTCTCGGCGGCTATTTTACGGAAGACGAGGAGGGCAGGGTCTATCCCGCATCGCGCCAGGCGTCCTCCGTCACAGACCTTCTCCGCTTTGCGCTCGCAAAGGAAGGGGTGCGCGTGCACACGGGCGAGTATGTCCGCGCCGCGCAAAAAGAGGGGGACGGCTTTCGCGTGATTACGGAAAAAGGGGAATATTTTTCCCGCTTTCTCCTGATCGCGGCGGGAGGCATGGCTTCGCCGCATTTCGGTTCGGACGGGAACGGCTATGCGCTCGCGCGCGCGTTCGGGCACAGCGTGACGCCCCTGTCTCCCGCGCTCGTACAGCTGAAAACCGACCGCGGCGGGGTACGCGGGCTGAAAGGGGTGCGCATCGACTGCGGCGTGCGGCTGGAACGGGGCGGCGCGGAGGTGTTTGCCTGCCGCGGCGACGTCATCTTTACCGATTACGGCGTGAGCGGGAATGCCGTTTTCAAAACTTCTTCTTATGCGAAGGCGGGGGATACGCTCGTCATCGATCTTTTGCCCTGCTGCGAAGAGGAGACGCTTTTCCGCCTCCTTTTGCAAAAAACGGCGGCGTATCCCGCCCTGCCTGCGGAAGATCTTCTGCGCTGTATCGTCAACAGCGCGGCGGCAAAGTGCGTACTTCGTTCCCTTTCGGTCGCCGCGGCGCAGCCGTGCAAGGAGCTCGGCGGGCGGTGCCGCGCCATCGCGCATAAGGTCAAAAATTATCCGCTTCGCATCGAAGGGAATATGGGGTTTGCCAACGCGCAGGTCACCAAAGGGGGCGTGCCTCTCTTTGAAGTGGACGGGCACATGATGAGCAAAAAGGTGCACGGCCTCTTTTTTGCGGGGGAGATCCTCGACGTAGACGGGGAATGCGGCGGCTATAATCTGCAATGGGCGTTTTCGAGCGGCGTATGCGCGGCGGAAAGGATGGCGGAGCTGATAGATGAGGATCGATAATATCAAATTGAAGATCGGCGAGAGCGAAGAAAAATTGAAGCGGATCGCCGAGGAAAAACTGAAAGGCGAATGCGGCTATCTCCGCATTCTCAAAAAATCGCTCGACGCGCGAAACAAAGGGGATATACGTTGGGTCTATTCCGTGGAAGCGTCCCGCCGTCCGCCCGAAGTATTGCGGGAAAATACGGAAAAGACGCGCCGTCCCGAAAAAAAGATCGTCATCGTCGGCAGCGGGCCGGCGGGGCTTTTTTGCGCGCTTCGGCTCATAGAGCGGGGTTTTTCGCCCGTCATTTTGGAACGGGGCGGGGATGTGGATGCGCGCGCCGCGCAGAACGAGCGCTTCTTCCGCGAACATATCTTAGACGAAAACACCAATGTCCAGTTCGGCGAAGGGGGCGCGGGAACTTTTTCGGACGGAAAGCTCAATACCCAGACGCATACCCCGCTCAATGCCAAAGTGACGGAGGGGTTTATCAGATTCGGCGCGCCCGAGGAGATCGCCTATCTTTCAAAGCCGCATATCGGCAGCGATAATTTGAAAAAGATCGTCAAACGGATGCGCGCGCACATCGAGGCGAGCGGCGGAAGAGTGTATTTCAATACCCTCTTTTGCGGCCTGACCATGCGCGGCGGCGCCGTATTTTCCGTGTCCGCCAAGGACGTAAAGAGCGGGGAAGTTAGGGAATTTCCCTGCGATGCGCTCGTGCTGGCAATAGGGCACAGCAGCAGGGATACCTTTTCTCTCCTCAAAGAAAATGGCTTCGCCATGGAGCAAAGAGCGTTTGCCGTCGGTGCGAGAATAGAGCATTTGCAGGAAAAAATCGGGTTTTCGCAGTACTATGTCTGGCATAAATCGCTGCCTCCGGCTGATTATAAGCTCGTGAGCCATGTGGGCGGGCGCAGCGCTTTTACCTTTTGTATGTGTCCGGGCGGGTATGTGATGCCGTCTTCCAGCGAACGAGAAGGGGTCGTCACCAACGGCATGAGTAATTACGCGCGAAACGGCGTCAATGCCAACAGCGCCCTGCTCGTGCAGATCGAAAGGGCGGATTATGACCGCGGAGACCTCTTGGACGGCGTCCGCTTTCAAAGAGAGATCGAGCGTGCGGCATACCGCATGGCGGGTTCAACTTACGCCGCGCCCGTACAGCGGGTGGAAGACTTTTTTGCAGGCAGAGAAAGCAAGGCGTTCGGTGAGGTGCTGCCAAGCTATGCCGCGGGCAGCGCGATGTGCGATCTGAACCGCCTGTTTCCTGCGGTCGTGCGCGGGCAGATGGCTGCGGCGATCAAAGATATGGGCAGGCGGCTTGCGGGCTTCGATCATCCCGATGCCCTCCTCACTGCGCCCGAAACGCGCTTTTCCTCTCCCGTCCGCATTCTCCGCGGACAAGATCTGGAAAGCGTGACCCACGGCGGGGTCTATCCGTGCGGCGAGGGGTGCGGCTATTCGGGCGGGATCATGAGTTCCGCCGCCGACGGTCTGCGCGTCGCGGAGGCGATTTTTGCGCGCTTTGCGTTTTAACAGATTTTTTTACTTTCGCTCATGGCGCTTTCATGAAACAATCATATTTGCGCGGTATGATAGGAGCGTAGTTCCGAAGGACAGCGGAACTCGGCAAGAGCGCCGACCACACAACTTTTTTCATATTCTCTCACTATAAGGTAGCGGATCGCACTGCGGTCCGCTATCTTATAGTATACTGAGCCCCGCGGACTGTCCGCAGATCTTGGTATATAATAAAAGAGGACGGAAAATATTCCCGTCCTCTAAAATTTTAGTTGTCCGTTTTGCCGCCATCGATCTTTTTAAATTGTGCAAATTCCTTTTCCAAAGCTATTAAATCCCGTTCGGTATAGATCGTTCTATATTTGACTCTGCGTTTTTGATTGATTTCAATGCCTTCGGAGCGAAGAAAAAAATCGGTTGACAGCGGCTTTGGCTTTTGTTATAATGATAGGCGTCTTTATCGCGCCTGCAGAATTTTACGGAAGGTTGGCAGAGTGGTCGATGGCGTCAGTCTTGAAAACTGAAGACCTGCAAGGGTCCGGGGGTTCGAATCCCTCACCTTCCGCCA
>CALWCR010000128.1 GCA_944376445.1 uncultured Clostridia bacterium
CCTTCACTCCTCCGTTATATGCCGCCGCATACGGCAATAAGATATACCCCGCGCTGTTGACGATCACGCCCGAGGAATATATGCTCTTTACCAAGCCGACGTCGCCGCTGCGCACATAAAAATCGGCGACGACGCTCACGATCGCAGCCGCACGCTCCGAAACGCATTCGGACGCGCTTTCATAGCCGCTGCTTAACTCCAAAAATTTTTGTTGAACATCTTTCGGTTCCGCTTCCCGCCCGAAGAGCGCACAACCGCCCGCGATCAAGAGCAGCGACGCCGCCATGGCGGCGGAAGCGAAAAGCGAGAAAAACTTTTTCATGCTCCGTCTCCCGCAAAAAATAAACCCTTTTATTACCTATTATTATAAATTCCGAATGTGATAATTGTATGGAATCCGCAAAAAAACGGCATTAAAGAAAATGGACGTTTGAAACCTAACAGGATCAAACGCCGTATTATGTCACGCATAGTACATGACAAAATTATAATTTTTTCATGAAATTAGTCAAAATCGTCCATGAGTTTGCCTGGATCGTGAAACGGTCGACATATTCCGCTCCGCTGAAACAATCGTACAACCTGCCCTTGTATTTAATATCAAAGACATTGGTGCCGAGGTTCACGGCGACGATCGCCTGTTCTCTGCTGCCCTTTCTCTCATATACGATGCATTTTTTGTCCGCAAACAACTCGTGATATTCGCTCTCACAAAATACGGATGCCGCTCGCAGCCTTCCGAGCTTTTGATAAAACTCCAATAAATCGGCATCGATGTCGTCCCATGTAAAAGTATGGCGGCAAAAAGGATCCCCGTAGCCTTCCATACCCGCTTCGTCGCCGTAAAAAATACAGGGAATGCCGGGCAGCGTAAATTGCAGCACCGCCGCGATCTGCAGTTTGGCTTTTGCCGACTTTTTGACCTCTTCGGACATAAAAGTGCGACTCATCTCGTCTTTATTATATGCAGGCACACCGCCGAGCACCGTCAGGATCCGCGCCGTGTCATGCGTGTCGAGGATATTCATCAAGCTGTCGAGCACGCATTTGGGATAGTTGTCCTGCAGCATGAAGATCGCCTCACGCAGCGAATCGGCATCCCCGCTGCGGACGAATTTAATGATCGCATCTTTCAAGGGATAGTTCATGACGCTGTCGAGCTCTTTCCCCTGCAAATATTTACGGCGCTTGCTGTATGCGATTTTATTGGACGCATCCTCCCACACTTCGCCGATGATGACGGAATCCTCTTTCGCGTCATGCGCGATGGCGCGTATCTTTTCGATAAACTCGTCGGGAAGCTCGTCCGCAACGTCGAGACGGAAGCCGCTCGCCCCTTTTTTGATCCAATGATGGACGACGCCGCCCTCTCCCGTGATGAAATCTTCATACGAAGGGCAGGCTTCGTTGACGGAAGGAAGCACGTCTACCCCCCACCAGCTTTCATACTTATCGGGAAAAACCTTGAAATTATACCAGGGATAGTACTTTGAATCCTTGGACTGATACGCCCCTACCTCGTCATAATTGCCGTATTTATTGAAATATCGGCTGTCGTCGCCCGTGTGATTGAAAACGCCGTCCAGGATCACGCGGATACCGCGCGCATTGCAACCTTCGATCAGTTATTCAAAATCCGCCTCGTCGCCGAGGAGCGGATCGATCTGCATATAATCACCCGTATCGTAGCGGTGATTGGAATAAGCGCGGAAGATCGGGTTCAGATAGATGACAGACACATTGAGCGCCGCAAGATAATCGAGCTTTTCCGTGATCCCCGCAAGGTCGCCGCCGAAAAAGTCGTTGTTTAAGATCTTACCCTGCGCATTCATGCGGTATTCGGGCATCTCGTTCCAATTTTTATGCAGCCACTTCCCCTTTCCGACGGGAATATCCTTCGCCCTATAAAAGCGGTCGGGAAAGATCTGGTACATGACGCCCCCCTTGAACCAGGCAGGCGTGGAAAAATCTTCGGCACTGACAAGAAGCTGATATGACGCGATATGCTCGCTGTATTCGAGCGAGCGGAGCCTGCCGAGCCCCGCCTTGCTGCCGCCGATAATAAAGTAATAAAAGTACAGACCGGGTTCCGAAAAGCTCATTTGAATCGTCCACCGGTCCGCACTTTTCTTCATGTGCAAGTACTGAGCCTCACCTCCGTCTTTATAGTAGACGAAGAGGCAAGGCTCATCACCGTCGCCATAAACATTTAAGACCAGATTCTCATTTTGCTTAATCCCTCCGGTAATGCTTTTACATTTTTTGTCTAAGGGATTATAGTAAATATTCATAAATCTGTGTTTATACTTTTAATGATTTCAAATTCCAGATATTCTCGGCGTATTCTTTGATACTCCTGTCCGCAGAGAAGAAGCCCGCGCCCGCAATGTTGTTGAGGGAGATCTTCGCCCAACGCATTTTGTCCTCGGCGTAAAGGTTCTTGACCTCTTTTTGGGTCGTATAATAAGACTCAAAATCCGCCATACACATATACGGATCGGCTACCGGCGTGCCCGTAAGCAGATAATTGGCGATATCCGCGAACGATTCCCCGTTAAAGCCCTTCACGAGGCTCTCGGTGATCTTGCGGAGTTTCTGGTCGCGGTTGTAATACTGGCTCGCGTTATAACCTTTCGCCCACATCTCCTCCACTTCGTCCGCGTGCAGGCCGAAGATAAAGATATTGTCGTTGCCGACAACTTCGCTCATCTCCACGTTCGCCCCGTCCAGCGTGCCGATCGTGATCGCGCCGTTGATCATAAACTTCATGTTGCCCGTGCCGCTCGCCTCTTTGCCCGCGAGGGAGATCTGTTCGCTCACTTCACTGGCAGGCATGAGTTTTTCGGACATGGTAACGTTGTAGTCTTCCATGTACACGACGTTGAGCTTTTCGTTGATCTGCGGGTTCTTGCGGATATCCTCTGCAAGGTACCAGATGAGTTTGATGATCTGCTTTGCCATGAGATAGCCCGACGCCGCCTTCGCACCGAAAATAAAGGTCTGCGGCTGGATATTCGCGTTCGGGTTTTCTTTGAGCTCATTGTAGAGCTCGATGATATTCATGACATTCAGAAGCTGGCGCTTGTATTCGTGCATACGCTTTGCCTGCACGTCGAAGATCGTGTTCGGATCGATCTTGATGCCGCTCTTTTTGAAGGCGTAATCGACGAACTGCTTCTTTTTGATGTCCTTGATCTCGGAAAGGCGTTTAAGGACGCTCTTGTCGTTCTCAAATTTTTTGAATTTGGAAAGCGCAGCCGCATCCTTGACATACCCGTCGCCGATGCAGTCGTTCAAAAGTTCGCAAAGTTCCGGGTTGGACTGGCAAAGCCATCTCCTGTGCGCGATGCCGTTGGTGACATTGGTGAACTTATCCGGCCAAAGCTGATAGAAGCCGTGGAAGATGCTGTCCTTGATGATGTCGCTGTGCAGCGCGGAAACGCCGTTGACTTTGTGCGAGCCGATCACGGAGAGGTTCGCCATCTTGATCTGCCCGTTGGAGATGACGGACATACTGTCGATGAGGGAATGCTGGCCGGGATAACGCGCCCAAAGCTCTTCGCAGAAGCGGCGGTTGATCTCCTTGATGATCATATGGATCCTGGGAAGGCGCCTTGCGATGAGGTCTTCCTGCCAGGTCTCCAACGCCTCCGCCATGACCGTATGGTTGGTGTAGGCAAAGACGCCCGTCGTGATATTCCACGCATCGTCCCATGTGAAGCCGTTCTCATCCATAAGAAGGCGCATCATTTCGGGAATGGCGAGCGCGGGATGGGTGTCGTTGATATGGATCGCCGCCAGCTGCGGGAGCGTATCCAACGGCCCGTATCTGTGTTTGTGGTCGCTGATAATGTTTTGCAGCGAAGCGGAAACGAGGAAATACTGCTGTTTGAGGCGCAGGGATTTGCCTTCATAATGGTCATCCGTCGGATACAGGACCTTGGAGATGACCTCCGCTTCGTTCTCTTCCTGCATACAGCGCAGATAATCGCCCTGCGAGAAGAGTTTCATGTCAAAGTGAGAAATATTGCGCGCCCTCCAAAGGCGGAGCACGGAGACGGCGTCACTGTCTTTGCCCGAGATCATCATGTCGTATGCGACGGCTTCCACTTCCTTATAGCCGCCATACGTCACGCTGAGCCCGTTTTCCGTCCAATTCTCCTTCACCCAACCGTCGAATTTGACGGTGAACGACTTATCGCTGCGCTGGGTAAGCCAGACTTCGCCGCCGGGCAGCCAGATATCGGGAAGTTCCGTCTGCCAGCCGTCGACGATCTTCTGCTTAAACAGACCATAATCGTAGCGGATGCAATACCCCATCGCGGGATAATTCCCCGTCGCGAGCGCATCCATGAAGCAGGCGGCGAGCCTACCCAGCCCGCCGTTGCCCAGACCTGCATCCGGTTCCTGTTCATACAATTCATCGAGCGTGACCCCGAACGAGGACAATGCCTTTTCGTAAGCGGCGCCCAGATTCAGATTGTAGATATTGTTTTTCAGGGACCTGCCAAGCAAAAATTCCATGCACAGATAATACACACGCTTGCCTTTTTTGCTTTTCATTACCTTGTGGAACTGCTGACGCTTTTCCAGTAAGATGTCTCGCACGCTCATGACGACCGCTTTATAGATCTGGTCTTTGGACGCTTCTTTCGGAGACACACCGAAATACCTGGACAGCTTGCCCTGGATAAGCATCTGCACTTCCTTTTCGGTAATGTTTGTCGTATTGCTCATTTGATACTCCTAAAGTTAAAGATTATTTCAACATTTCCCCGTAAACTTTTTCGTATTCTTTGGCCGAACGCTGCCAGCTGAAATCTACAGACATGACGCGCTTGACGAGCTGCGGCCAGAACTCTTTGTTGTAATAGCAATTGATCGCTTCGCGGATCACATACAGCATATCGTATGCGTTATAGTTGGCGAAGGTAAACCCGTTGCCGCCGTTGCCGACAGGCTTGATGCTGTCATACAATCCACCCGTCTCGCGCACGATGGGAACGGTACCATAGCGGCTCGCGATCATCTGCGAGAGCCCGCAGGGCTCTGCCTTGGAAGGCATCAGGAACAGATCCGCCCCCGAATAGATCTTGCGGGAAAGGTCGGGATTGAAGGCGACGATGGTGACGAGCTTACCGACATATTTGCGGGCAAGATCGCTGAAATAATTCTCATACGCGGAGTCGCCCTTGCCGAGGATGACGACCTGGACGTCCTGACGCAGCACTTCTTCGATCACCGTGCGGACGAGGTCGAGCCCCTTATGCGCCACCAGCCTTGAAATGATGGCGATCATCGGCGTATCCGGCTTGACGGGCAAGTTGAACATTTTCTGCAGTTCTTCCTTGCACTTCTTTTTCGGCTCGATATTGTCGGCGCTGTAATTGGCAAAGATCGCCTTGTCCGTCTCGCTGTTGTAGGAATCGGTATCGATGCCGTTGAGGATGCCGACGAGCTTGAACTCGTTCCTGCGGATGATGGGATCGAGCTTATGCGCATAGAACGGATCCTTGATCTCCTGCGCATAGCGCGGGCTGACCGTGGAGAACTTTTCGCTGCATTCGATCGCCGCTTTCATGAGGTTGATGCACTTGTTATATTCCAAAAGATAACGCCAGGTATTGGAGATACCGAACAGATCTTCGAGAATATCCAGAGAATACTGTCCCTGATATTCGATATTGTGAATGGTGAAGAAGGAGCGGATGAACTGATATTCCGGGCGGAAGCAGTAGATCGTCTTCAGATAAATGGACGCGAGCGCCGCCTGCCAGTCATGCGTATGCATGATGTCGGGATAGAAGTTCAAAAACGGCATGATCTCCAGAACGCTGCGGCAGAAGAAGGCGAAGCGTTCGCCGTCGTCATAGTAGCCGTAGCAGCCGGGGCGCTTGAAATAATACTCGTTGTCGAGGAAATAGAAGGTCACCCCGTCCGACTCATAGCTGAAAATACCGCAATACTGGTTGCGCCACGCGAGGGGCACGAAGATGTTGCCGATATACTTGAACTTATTGCGGAAATCCCAGGAAATGTCCGAATAGAGCGGCACGACGACGCGCACGTCGTAATCGGGATCCTTGGCGATCGCCTTGGAAAGGGAACCGATGACTTCCGCGAGCCCGCCCGTCGCGATGAACGGCGTGCATTCGGAAGCGACGAAAAGTATCTTTTTCTTCGGCACGACTTGAACCTCCGTGACGGGTTTGACTTCTTCTGCGGGCACAGCCTCCCCTTTCGCCTCTTTTTTGGCGGAAGGCGAAGTTTTTACCGCAGCCTTTTCCTTTGCGGGAGCTTCCTTTGCGGGCTGCTCCGCGCAGGGCGCAGCGCATTCTTTCTTGACTTCGGCGATCTCTTCCTCGGCGGACAGTTTTACCGTTTCTTCTGCGGCGGCAGGCTTTTGAGAAGCCTGCGGCCTGCTGTTTGTTGTTTTCCTTTTTGTTGCCATATTATTCAAAATCCCCCGTAAATTTTTATACTCAGATCATCGTGCCCTTCGGGATGAAGTACGGCTGCACGTCACACCCGGCAAGGATCCTGTTGTCCCTGATCACGACGTTCTTATCGGTGATGACGCAGTCGGTGATGACTTTTTCACCGATCACGCTGTCCTGCATGATGATGGAATTTTTGATCACCGCGCCTTTGCCGATCTTGACGCCGCGGAACAAGATGCTGTTTTCGACCGTCCCCTCGACGACGCAGCCGTCGGAGATGAGAGAGTTTTTGACGCCGGATTCGCTGCCGAATTTGGAAGGCGCGGAATCCCTGACCTTCGTATAAATATCGCGCGCGCCGAACAGCTCGTCGCGGACGTTTTTGTCCAGAAGCTCCATATTGTGCTTGAAATAGGTGCTGAGCGAATCGACGCTGACGTGATACCCCTTGAACTCATAGGCGTAGATCTTGAGGCCTTTCGTGTTTTTCTGCAAAATATCTTCATGGAAGCTCCTGTAACCGTGCGCCACGGAATCCTCGATGATGCTGAGCAGGAAGAGCCTGTTGATGACCATCACGTTTATGTAGAAGAGGTTGCTGCCCTTGACGGAAGCATTGTCGCGGACCTCGGTCACGCGGCCGTTTTCGTCCGCCTTGACGACTTCGTAATTGAGCCCGCTGTCGATGGTCTCCTTATGACAGACGAGCGTGATGTCCGCCTGCTTCTTTTCATGATAATCGACAACGTCCGAAAGGTCCATGCGGAAAACGCCGTCGCAGTCGCTGAGGACGACATAATCCTCGTTGCGCCTCGACAAAAAGCCCGTGATGTTTTTGAGGGCTTCCAGACGGTTGCGGTACAGCCCGTCCGAATTGGTCGCGCCGAACGGAGGCAGCAGGACGAGCCCGCCCGTCTTTCTCGCAAGGTCCCAATCTTTGCCGCTCCCGAGGTGGTCCATGAGCGACTGATAGTTGTTCTTGGTGATGACGCCGACGGTAGTGATGCCTGAGTTTACGAAATTGGAAAGAGCGAAGTCGATCAGCCTGTATCTGCCGCCGTAAGGGATGGAACCCATCGTCCTCT
>CALWCR010000129.1 GCA_944376445.1 uncultured Clostridia bacterium
GACGGAAGAGCGCAGCTCCTTCGCGAGCGCGGACGGGATCTCGTGGTTGGCGGCGTCCGACGCGTCCACTTCGAGGTCGTCCCCGATAAAGCGGGCGCGGCAGCCGAGCTCCTGCAAGATCTGTATCATGTTCATCACGTCATAAATGCGCGGGCAGCGGCGGATCGTCACTCGTTCATCGGTTAAAATAGAAGCCGCCAGCAGCGGGAGCACGGAATTTTTCGCCGATTGCACCTCGGCTTGACCGTACAGCTCCCTGCCGCCTTCTATGATAAATTTATCCATAAATTCAACTCCTTGCCAACGCAAAAGACGGCGGCCTTTGCCAAAAGGCGGACCGCCTCCCTTCTTTCATACTGCAAAGGGAGCAATACGCGCCCGGTCAAAAGCGGGAGCACGGGCGGCGCATTTTCCCCTTACAGTATAATATGGCGAAGGCGCGGGAAAGGTGAAGGCGCCCTCACGCGGGCGCCTTCTTCTTGCAAAGCGGGCAAAGTTTTCCCCTCTTTGCATGGCAGGAAATGTTGTACAGCACCCCCATCGACGCCATCGTGACGATGAGAGAAGTATTCCCCGAACTTATGAGCGGGAGGGGCAGCCCCGTCGGCGGGATGGAACCGCTCACGACGAGGGCGTTGACGGCGGCCTGCACCGCGTAGACCATCGTGATCCCCGCCGCCGTCATGTAGCCGAAGAAATCTTTGCTGCGAAGGGCGGTGCGCAGCCCGAAAAAGATGAGCGCGCCGCAGAGGAGAAAGAGGACGGCGACGCCGGCAAAGCCGAACTCTTCCCCGATGACGGCGAGGATAAAGTCGGATTCCGCAAAGGGCAGAAAGCGGTATTTCTGACGGGAACGAAAGAGCCCGACGCCGAACCAGCAGCCGTCCGCCAGCGCGTAGAGGGATTGGATGAGCTGATACCCCTCCCCCTGCGGCGACGACCACGGGTCGAGAAAGGCGGAGAGCCGCTGCAGCCTGTACGGCTCGGCGGCGATGAGGACGGGCACGGCGGCAGCCGCCGGCAAAAGAACGAAAAGCAGATGGCGCAGCTTTGCGCCGCCGAGAAAGAGGAGGGCGAGCATCACGCAGCCGACGCAAACGGTCACGGACATATTCGGCTCCAGGATAATGAGCGCGCACACCGCCCCGCCCGCGCCGAGCACGGGCAGGATACCCGTGAACCGCCGCATACGCGAGGGATCCTCCGCCGCATACGCCGCCGCAAAGAGGACGAACCCGTATTTTGCGATCTCGGAAGGCTGCACGCTGACGGGCCCGAGCCCGATCCAGCGGGTCGCGCCGTAATTTTCTCTGCCCAGCCCAGGGATAAAGACCGCCGCCAGCATCGCGAGCGAGAGGATGAGCGACGGCCATTTGAGTTTTTTTAAGTTGCCGTAAGGGAAAAAGCAGCAGCCCGCCATCGCCGCCCCGCCGATGAGAAAGCCCGCCAGCTGCTTTTTCATGAAATAGAAGGGATCGCCGTATGTGACGGAAGCGGAGTACATACTCGCGGAATAGACCATCAGCACGCCGAAGCCCGCGAGAAAGAGGGTGAGCGCGGGGATCGCCGCCTGCCCCGCAAACAGCCGCGCGGCATTTTTCGTCCCCTTGCTCGCCGCGACCCGTTCCGCAGCCGCTTTTTTATTCGCCGCCGTCCGCTCCGACTTCATCCCCTTCCTCCATCGCGGCGACGAGCTCGCAAAAACGCTCGCCCCGCTCTTCGTAACCGGAAAACATATCATAGCTGCTGCTCGCGGGGCTGAGAAGGACGCACTGCCCGCGCGCGGCGGTCATGGAGGCGATCCTGACCGCCATTTCAAACCCCGCGCAGAGGGTGATCTGCTCATACCCCGCCTTCGCCGCGCCCGCTAAAAGTTTGAAGCGGTTTTCCCCGTACAGCACCGCGTGCACGACGCGGCTCCCCTTGAGTTTTTCAAACAAGCCGCCGTAATCGTACCCCTTGTCTTTGCCGCCGAGGAGGATGACGGTATCCGACTGCATACAGCCGACCGCGGTCAGGGTCGCGTCCACGTTCGTGCCCTTGGAGTCGTCGATATAGAGAACGCCCCGCTTTTCGCCGACCGCCTCGATGCGGTGGCGCACCCCGCGCATCCCGGCGAGGGCGTCGGCAACGGCGCCGCTCTCCGCCCCCATCAGTTTGCAGGCGCATATCGCCGCGAGCGCGTTTTGCAGATTATGCTCCCCCTTCAAGGAAAGGGCGGAAGCGTCCATGATCTTTTCATTCTCGAAATACAATCCGCCCTCGTATAGGTATGCGCCGTTCACCCGCTCGCGCAGGGAAAAATAGCGCACGCCGCAGCGGGCGTTCTTGGCAAAAGAGCGCACCGCGGCGTCGTCGTAATTGAGCACGGCATATTCGCTCTCGCGCAGATTGCGCAATATCTTCGATTTGAGGAATATGTAATTCTCCATCGTATAATGCCTGTCGAGGTGGTCTTCCGCGATATTGGTAAC
The DNA here is from genome assembly GCA_944376445.1 of uncultured Clostridia bacterium. GTDB lineage: Bacteria > Bacillota > Clostridia > Christensenellales > Borkfalkiaceae > Borkfalkia. Next base: position 2,475 of record CALWCR010000129.1, read on the forward strand.
GACGGCGATATGCGGGCGGATGTCGGAAAGGGTCTCCAGCTGGAAACTGGAAATTTCCGCGACGGCGACGTCGTCATAGCCGAGTTCGTCCGCCTTTGCCGTGAGGGGTACCCCGATATTCCCGCAGGCGCAGCTCGAAAACCCCGCCTTGCGCAGCGCCTCGTCGATCATCGTCACCGTCGTCGTCTTGCCGTTGGTGCCCGTGACCGCGATCGTCGCCGCCCGCAGATACATACAGCCGAGCTCCGCTTCGCCGATGATGCGCTTGCCCGTCTTGCGGAAGGCGACGGGCAATTCGTGGTCTATCGGGATACCGGGACTGAGCACGAGGACGTCGCATTCCCGCGCCGCCGCGGGGACGCCGCCCGCAGGCAGCACGTTCGCGCCCCGCGCCGCAAGGGCGGCAGCCGTCTTTTTGACCGCCGCGTCCGCCACGTCGTCAAAGAGAAAGACCGCAGCCCCGCGGCGCAGCAGAAAATCTGCCGCCGCGGCGCCGCTTTTCGATAGTCCCGCAACGAGAAATTTTTGGTTTTTGAAATACATGACAAGACCCCGTCAGACAAAAAATGCGCCGGCGAGCCCCGCCGCCGCCGTGATCAGGGAATAGGCATAGACGATCTTGCTCTCCGCATAGCCCTTTTCCTGAAAATGATGGTGCAGCGGCGCCATGAGAAACACCCGCTTTTTCGTCTTTTTATAATATATTACCTGTATGATGACGGATATGCTCGAAAGGGCAAACATGATGCCGACGGGAAGGATATACAGGAGATTGCCGCTGAAAACGGCGACGCCCGCCGCCAATCCCCCGAGCCCGAGCGAACCCGTATCCCCCATAAACAGGGACGCCCTGTTCGTATTGAAAAGCAGATACCCCGCCAGCACGCCGCAGAGGATGAGCGAAAGGCGCGCAAGGCTTGTCCCTCCGCCCGATCGCAGGAAGAGTATGAGCGCGAAGGATGCGAAGTAAAAAAAGGACACGGAAGCCGCCAGCCCGTCCAGCCCGTCCGTCAGGTTGACGCTGTTGACGGCGGCGATGAAGGCGAGCGCGGCGAGAGGAAGGATCCACCCGCCGACGCGCACCGCCCGCGAAGTAAAGGGGATGTTCAGTACGGTGATGCCGCTGCGCCAGCAAAAGACGCCCGCGATGAGGGCGACGGCGAGCTGAAAGACGATCTTCTGATACGCCCTGAGCCCGAGGTTGCGGCGGAAACGGAATTTGAGAAGGTCGTCGATCAAGCCGACGGCGAGAAAGGCGGCACCTATCGTCACGGCGACGGCGGCGAGCCTGTCCGCAAAAAGCCCCGCCGCGGCGGCGGTGACCGCCGCCGCGGCAAAAAAGGCGAGCCCGCCCATCGTCGGCGTGCCGCTCTTGCCGCTGTGCTCCTTCACATACCCGAGAATATACTGCCCCGCGCGCCGCCTTTTCAAAAACGGGATGAGCAGGGCGCAGAAGAGGACGGAAAGAAGGCAGCCGCAGGCAACGAGCAGGATCCCCTCACGCATGGCCCTTTCCTTTTTCCTCCGCCTTGAATTTCAAAATGCTCCCGATCGCGGCAAAGTCGCTGTAAATATGCCTCACCCCCATGATCTCCTGAAAATTCTCTCCCCCTTTTCCTGCCACGAGCAAGACGTCGCCCGCCCGCAGCATATCCGCCGCATATTCGATCGCGCTCTCCCTGTCCACCACGACGACGTAATCGTCGGTATGCTTTTTCAGCCCCGCCTCGATCTCCACGATGATGTCGAAGGGGTCTTCATAGCGCGGGTTGTCGGAAGTGAGCACGGTAAAATCCGCGTACTTTGCCGCCGCTTCGCCCATGAGCGGGCGTTTGAGCGCGTCTCTGTTCCCGCCGCAGCCGAACACGCAGATGAGCCGCCCCTTACAATGCGGCCGCAGGGCGGAAAGCGATTTTTCCAGCCCGTCGGGAGTATGCGCAAAGTCGACGAATATATCCGCGCCGTTCAGGCTGCCCGCCCGTTCCAGCCTGCCGCTCACCCGTTCCAGCGAGGCGAGCCCCTCGGCGATGACGGGAACGGGCACCCCCGCAAGTTTGGCGCATTCCGCCGCCGCCATCGAATTGTAGACGTTGTGCCGCCCCGTCATCTGCAGGCAGATCTCATACAGTTCGTCGAAGAGATTGAT
>CALWCR010000130.1 GCA_944376445.1 uncultured Clostridia bacterium
TCAGCCCTAGAAGGTCGCTCTTGATCTGCAGCCAGGGGCGGGAATTTGCGCCGCCGCCCGTCGCCGTGATCTCTTTCACGGAGATGCCGAACGGCAAAACCGCTTCCAGATTGACCCGCATTTCAAAGGACGTCCCCTCTAAAATCGCGCGGTACAGATCGAGGTCGGTCGTCTCCTTCGTCAGATTCAGGAATGCGCCCTTGGCTTTCCTATCCTGATAAGGCGTCGCCGCCCCCGCAAAGTACGGCAGCAAAAGCACGTCCGTTGCCGCGGGCAAATTCTTTTCGAGATAGGAAAACTGTTCCCGTTCTTCCCCTTTATACCCGTGCAGGATGTCGCGGCGGAACCAATTCACCACCGTGTTCGACGTATAATTGAACATATAGGTACAGTAAAGATCGTGCAAAAAGGGCACCACGCAGTACCCCATTTTGCCGAAGGCAAGGCTTTCGGGCGCCTTTTCAAAGACCGCCGTAATGCACTCCACCGTGCCCATGCCGTCCGCCGCTTCTCCGCCCGCTACGACGCCCGCGCCGACGGTCGCGCATATCTGGTCATGGCTGCCCAGAACGAGCTTGCAACCGCCCGCAATGCCGAGCGCTGCTTTTATCTCCGCTTTCAGTTCCCCGACCACGCTGCCCGTGGGCGCGGGACGGGAAAAGAGCGCATCCGAAATGCCGAGCTCCTGCAAAATTCCGTCCGCAAACCGCCTATGGTGCACGTCGAAAACGCCCGTTCGCGCCGCCAAGCCATGATCGATGACTCGCTCGCCCGTGAGAAGATACCCAAGGTAATCGCCGATGAGCAAAAGTTTATCCGCCCGCGCATACGCCTCGGGGCAATGTTCCCTGATCCAAAGCAGCTTGCTCACCGAATACATGGCGTTGGGTGTCGTGCCCGTGACGACAAAGAGACGCTCTTCACCGATCGTTTTCCTTAGTTTCTTCGCTTCCGTCTCCCCGCGCAGATCGGTATAGAGCATAGGGGCAGACAACACGTTGTCATCTTTGTCAAGTAACACGAAAGATTCCCCGAACGAGGATATACACACCGACGCATAATCCGCCGCTTTAGCCGCTGACCGCATCATGGAAAAGACTCGCGCGCAGATCCCTTCGACGTCCACATATTCCGCTCCACCCGAAACGGCGAGCGGGTATTCCTCGCTCGTGTAAAACAATATTTCGCCCCGCTCAGAAAAGAGCTGACATTTACAACAAGTCGTGCCCACGTCAAGCGTCAGAAAATTCATGCGACCTTTCCCCCTTTTTCCGCCCCCATTTTACTTGATTTTTCCCCGCCGATATAGTATCATTTGTAAAAAACTATGGTATTTTCGTATCGGAGTTTACGAATATGAACGGCTATGACCTCCCCGCCATGCGGGAACTTTTATACGATTTTTACAATCTGACGGGCATCAAGATCTGCGTCTATGACAGCGCGGAAAACGAGCTCGCCTATTACCCCGAAAAGCTCTCCCCCTTCTGCCGCGCCCTGCGCGAAAATAAGGAGATGGACGAAAAATGCCGCGAATGCGACAGGCGCGCCTTTGCCAAATGCAAGGCGACGCACCGCCGCACCGTCCATACCTGCCACGCGGGGCTCAGCGAATGTTTTTCCCCCATCCTTGGCCGGGGCAAGATCGTCGGCTACATCGTCATCGGGCAGATCCGCGCGGAAAACGCGCCCCGCCGCTGCGGGCAAAGCGACGCGCTGCAAGCGCTGTACGACGCGCTGCCCGTACTGGCGACGGACAAGCTCAACTCCGCCGTGCACATCCTCGACGCCTGCGCGGGGTACGAATATTTAAAGACGTTCGTCACCGCCTATGACGAGCGCATCGACGCGCGCATGGCGGCATTCATCGAGGAAAACCTGGCAAACGAGCTGACCGTGCCCCGCCTGTGCCGCAAATTCCGCCTTTCCCGCGCGGAAGTTTACGCCCTTTTCAAGGAATATTTCGCCGCCACGCCCGCAGATTTTATCAAGGAACGCAGGCTGCAAAAGGCGCGCCTGCTTTTGGAGCAGACGCGCCTTGCCGTCAATAAGGTCGCCGCGCTTTGCGGCATCCCCGACTATAATTATTTTTCCAAACAGTTCAAAAAGGCCTTTCACCTCTCTCCCACGGCGTTCCGCAAAGGGCTCGCCCGCCCGTAACGCCGCCCGCCTTTCTGCCCGCAAACACTTCGCCCCGCCGCCGAAAGCACTTTCGGCGGCGGAGCGTTTTTTCGTCACATCAGCGGCTTGATCTGCGCCGTGTCCTGCCAGCGGTTAAAGCAGAGCGCTTTGCCATCTTGCCCGCCCGTAAAGGGCAGGATATGTTCTTCGAGTTCTTCGATCTTTTCCCGCTTGCCCGCAAGATATTCCGAAAGGACGCTGCGGCAATGGGCGACGCGCCGCATGAGCCCGCCCAAACGAATGTCCTGCTTTTCAAAACCCTGCGGCTTGCACTCCTTTTCCCGCTGCGCAAGAAACAGGCGGTAAAAGGCTTTCAGCCGCTTTTCAAGCTCTTTGTAATCGGCAACAAGCGCCGCAAGCGCCCCGAGGTCATCCGCCTGATACGCACTGCGCGTCCTCACGCCGAGGCCGTATTTGATCTCCAACACGCCGCAAAGCGCCGAGAGCGTCTTGAAAATATAACCGAACCTTGCGCTCTTTGCGCCCGCGCGCAGCTTTTCACGGAGGGCGGAAAATCGTCTGCCGTCCCCATTCACCGTCCTGTCGAAGATGCCGAGGAAAGGGTCGGAATAGAGCATATATTTACAGGGGTTGACGGTGCTGTCCGTTTCGAGGTTGACTTCGTCGAGGGCGAAAAAGTCCTCCATAGAAGCGCCCGCAAAGCGGCGGAACTTTTCGGCGATGTTTCCCTCGTCGAAATTTCCCCGCGAAAACTCCGCCGCCGAAAAGAGGGCGGGCAGCGTCGCAAACAGGGAACACTCCGCGCCGTCGTCCTTCCAGCAGGTGACGAACGCCTCCTCCACGCCGTTTTCCACGCACGCACCCAGCGCCGCCTTTAGGGAACGCACGGCATAGCGGTTGTGCGGCGCGAAGCCGTACCAGCCCGAATCCCCGCCCGCAAAGACGACGGGGTTTTGAAATTCTTTGTGCGCCTTGATCATGCCGTCATAGCGCCCGCGGTCCGTGCCGTAATAATCCCAATAGATCAGGGTCACGTTTTCGGGAACGAGCGAGCGGACCGCTTCGGGAATGCCGCCCGTGCAGTAATACTGCCCCTTGTTGGCGAGGCGGAAGAACATATCCGACCACATCATGGGCGAAAAACCATATTTTTCGGCGATCCGGGCGACGCGCGTCAGATGTTTCAGAAGAATATCGAAGCGGTCTTCATAGCCGTGCTTGTCGAGATACTTCCCGAGCCCCACCATGTGCGCCTCGTCCATGCCGATGTTGATGCGGCGGGAGGTAAAGCACTCCGCGCACGTTTTGAACATTTTTTCAATGAGTTCGTAAGTGCGCTCCTCTCCCGCAAGCAGAATGTCCCCGAAATCGATACACGTCTGAGAATATTCGTGCCAGCGGGCAATACCGCCGAGGTGCGCGAGCGTCTGGATGCAGGGAACAAGCTCCAGCCCCTGCTCCTTTGCCGCCGCGTCCAACTCTTTCAATTCCTGTTTTGTGTACCGCCCGCGAAGGTAGCCGAAATACGGTTCCCCCTCCACTTCGTACACGTCCTCCGTGTACAGCTGCACGTAGGTATAGCCCATCTTTTTGAGCAAAGAAAAGTACCGTTTGAGCGCCGCGACGGTATATACCGCGTCGCGCGAACAGTCGATCATCACGCCGAGTTTCATTCCGTTTCCTCCGTATATCTCCGCCGCGCGTCTGCAAAGGCGCGGCAGTTTGCGTCAAGCCGCAAAAAAGCCCTGCCCGCACAAAAATTCCACGGACAGCTGCAGCCAATGTTTAACGTGCTCCGTCTCCGCGCTGCACGCGGAAAGCACCTCTTCGGAACAGACGGACAAGCCGTGTTCGCCGCGGTAAAAGGCGTGGTATTCCGCAGGAACGCCTGCGGCACACAGCGCGCGGTAGAGGCGGATGGAGTTTTCGACGGGCACCACGGCGTCGTCCGCGGTCGCCCAGAGAAACACGGGCGGGGCGGACGGGCGGACGCATTTTTCCAAAGAATAGCGCTCATAGGGCGCCCCTTCGCCGCAGAAATTGACGAAGGTCTCCTCGTCGCGGCAGTCCTCTTCCGAGGAAACGACGGCATACGCCAAGACCGCCGCATCGGGACGGATGCGCGCGCATTCCTCCCCGAACATACCGAAAAGGACGGGATCGTCCCATAAAAGGGAAATACAGCCGCTTAAATGCCCGCCCGAAGAAAAGCCGAGCACGGCGATCTTGCCGTCGGAATGCAGCCGCCGCCCTTCCCTGCGCAGATACATCATCGCCATCCCGCCCTCCTGCAAGAGGGTGGGATAGGCGCAATCGGGCGCCACGTTGTATTCCAGAACATATGCGTCCAAGCCCCTGCCGTAATAGTACAGGGCGACGGGCTCCCACTCCCGTTCGGAAACGAACGAATAGCCGCCGCCCGGGAAGATGAGGATCGCGGAACGCTCTTTGCCCGCGATCTCCTTTGAAGCCGCGTGGCGGTAGGAATACAGATACCCGCGCGGTTTATTGCCCCGCCGCACGCCGAAACAGGCGTACAGATCGATTTTTTCCGTAAGCATTCGCTCCTATTCTCCTCCGTAAGAACGTTACGCTAAAAAAATGTGACGGGAAGATCCCGCAGCGACGCGAAGCGCCGCAAATCGTCCCGCAAAAACGGATCCCCTTTCCCCTGCGGGCGCTCAGAACCCGATCTTCAAGCCGTCATAAGAGACGATGATGCCGTGTTTTGCCATTTCGGGGACCATTTCGTCATACGTCTGACCGCCGTTATGGGAAAAGTGGTTTGCGACGAAGACCGTTTTTTCGTCCGCGATCCCTTCCCGCCGCAGCCGTTTTATGACTTCAAGATCTGTCTTCAGGCTCATGTGCCCGTCCCGCCAATCCATATCAAGCCCCAGACAGCCGGTGCAATCGAGGGAAACGAGATCGAATCTTCCGAACGCCTGCAAAAGGGCGTAATCCTCTTCGGGGAACACCCCCGTGTCGTGCGCGTATAAGAGCCGCTTCCCGCCGCGCTCGACGGCATAAATTACGGGAGATACTTCGGCGGCATGGTTGGCCCGCAGCGCAAGAACTTTGTATTTTTTATCCGATGTGAAGAAAACTTCCCCCGGCTTTACGAGATGTGCCGTCACCCTGTCCTGCATGGGAACGCGTCTGATCTCGCTCACGATCTTGTCATATCCGTCCTGCGCGGCATAGAAATGGACCATGCGGTGTTCATGGCTGATCGGATCGGACAAGATCTCAATATCTGCGGGGCAGAGATGGTCGCTGTGGCTGTGGGTGATCAGGCAGTCGCCGATCTTCTCCCAGTCGATGCGGTATCGCAGCGAATGGCAGACGGTGTCCGCATTGTAATCGATCAGAAGCTCCCCGTCCACGAGCGCCTGAGAGCGCGAACGAAGCGCTCTTCCGCCCGTGCGGAAAGATTCCCTGCACACGCGGCACTTGCAATACGGCGCGGGAACGCCCTCATACGCGGCGGTCCCCAAATATCGGATCTCCATATATTCTCCTTATACCGCCTGCTCATTTTGCGCAGGCGCGATTTCCCTTTATCGCTATAAAACCCGACGCCGAAAGTCAGCTTTCGTCACAGCGCTCGATGGATCTGATGAACGGGTTTTCCGCCATGATCTCGGTTAGCTGCTGCGAAGAATACTCTTTATCGGTGTTGAGCGTCGCGTGATAGATGGTTTTTCCGTCCTTCCGCTCGATGACGAGGCGGTTGAAGCGGCCCGCCCGAAAGAGTTCCTTGATGGTGTCGTTTTCCGCGCCGTCGCTCACAAAGCAGATCTTCAGCTGGAAATATTTCTTCGTCTGAAAAAATTTGCACCTGATATGAAAGAGGCACTGCACACCGATGAGGATGACGGTCGCGCCCGCAGCCACGATATACAGCCCCGCGCCCGCAGCCATCCCGACGCCCGACGTCGCCCACACGCCCGCGGCGGTCGTGAGCCCGTGGATCTCGTGTTTGCGGTAGATGATGATGCCCGCACCCAGAAAACCGATGCCCGAGACGATCTGCGCCGCCACGCGGGAGGCGTCGTATTCAAAAATATCGGTAAAGCCGTATTTGGAGACGACCATGATGAGAGCAGAGCCCGCGCAGACGATGGTATGCGTGCGGATGCCCGCCTCCTTATAGCGCAGCTTTCTCTCGTACCCGATAGCAAAACCCAAAACGACGGCGAGTAAAATGTTAAGAAGATAATGCAATTCTTCCGTCATAACTTTCCTTGTATCATAAACCGAAGAGCGCTCCGGCATTATTTTACGACGGGGATCTCCCCGATGCGCGGGATCTCCGAGAGATATTTTTTCAAGATCTCGGGAGAATACCCGTTGTTTTGAATGATCTCTTTATAGAAATAGGCGCTCGGCTTGGGCGTGCGCCGAAAGCCGTTTGCCCGATCGACGCCGACAAGCCCGAATTTCGGCAGATACGAACCCCATTCATAATTGTCGAGAAGCGACCAATAGAGATACCCGCGCACATCCACGCCCCCTTCGATCGCGGTATTAAGGGCGCTCAGGTATTCCGTCAAAAAGACGATGCGCAGGCGGTCGTCCTCGCACGAATAGCCGTTTTCCGTGATATAGACGGGCTTATCCTTCAGCCGCATCAGACTGTGATAGACGGTCTCGGGATAAAACTCATCCAGATAAAAATGCTCTTTTTGAATGGTCCGCGCCTTCGTAAAGGGAAAGCGCTCCCCTTTCATGTTCGCTTTTCTCATATCCACCATGCTGCGGGTATAAATATTGATCGACCAGAAATCGCAGGTATCTTTGATGTCTTTGTCGAAAAGCGCGTCGCAATAGGGCAGGACGAGCTCTCCCGTGCGGACGGCATGGAAGAAAAATTCGTTGTCGACGACATCGAAATAGTGTGCCGCCGCCTGATCGAACAGATCGAACTGCCGCTTCGCAAAGTACATGACCAGCGCGTGCGCGCTGCTCACGGGCGCGGAGGAGTACCGTTTGATCACATGATACCCGAGCGCATGGAAGAGAAGGCTGTTTTGCTTCCGCTTCATGCCGTCTTCGCTCAGCCACAGATTGAACTCGTTGAGCACGTTCCAAAAATCCACGTACTGCGCGATCTTCGGAAGGATATACTGCAGATACCGTTCAAAATATCTGCGGTTGCCGAGATCTTCAAACCCTCCTTTTTGACTTAACCACTGCGGAACGGTCTTATGTATGAGGGTAACGAACGTTTTGATCCCCTTCACCTTGAGCAGGGCAAGCTGCCGCACATAATGCTGCGCCGCCTCTTCGTTGAATACGCCCTCCTCGGGCTCTATACGCGCCCATTCGATCCCGAAGCGGTACGCCCGATGCCCCAATTTTTCAAGGAGCGCGACGTCCTCTTTGTACATCCGATAGGAATTGCACGCCGCCCCGGAAACTTCTGCAGACGGATCGCGCCTGAGCCACTCCTGCTCATCGTGCCAAAGGTCAGACCAGACGTTATTCCCTTCGATCTGAAACGCAGCCGTCGAGCTGCCCCACAAAAAATTTTCCGGGAACCTAAAAGCGGGTATTTGAAATACATCCGTCATTGCCGTACCTCCTTCAACGCCCTTTCAATTTTCCGCTCGCTTTCAGAAGGGGAGCGAAGATGCCTCCCTGCACCGTGCGGTTGATAAAATGCACGATGTCGCCCTTTTCCGTGCGGTACCAGTCGCCGAAAGGAAGGCGCACGGGGCTCTCTTTGAGATAAGCGGCAACGGGCGCATACAGCATCTCCGCCTTTTCCTTCTCGTCCGTGAGCGCGGCGCACCACAGGAGCCAATCGGATTTGGTATAATTCTCCCTCGTATCCAAAGGCGTGCCGAAGCGGTTGCGCTTTTCTATATAATACGCCGTTTCCCGCTCGCAGATCTCCTGCCCGATCAGATCGAACCCGAACAATTTATCGAAGAGGATGTTGTATTTGAGGGAATACGTCCCCTCCTGCCCGTAAGCGAGCGGCATGACCCCGTCGCCCGTTTCCCTTTTGAGCGCCGCCGCGAACGCCGCCGCCTTTTCTTCGTATTCGGCCGCCCTTTCTTCCATTTTGAGCGCGCGGCAGACGATCGAAAAGCTCTCGATGCCCACGAGCGCCTTGATCGCAAGGTTTACGTTGCCCGCCATGTGCCCCGCAAAATCGTCCGTGCAGAGCTGGTTTTCGGGCTTGAGGCCGTATTTTTCGAGATAGACGACCCACTTTTCCAGAAGGTCGAAATTTTGCGCCGTAAGTTTCGTATCCCCGCCCGCGCGGATGACCGCCGCCGCCATGATGAGCATATTGCCGCATTCTTCGACGGGCATTTGCAGTTCTTTATTGTAGACGTTGCTCGCGGCGGGGCGCAGATAGAGCATCTGCTGGGTGCGCGGCCCCTGCCCCCAATACACGCCGTTCATGCCGCAGCCGTATTTCTCGTCGGCGTCGTTGAGCCCGTACACCTGCCCGCTGCACCACGGATAGGTGCCCAGATCGTGCGGGGCAAAGCCGAACGTCCACACGGGCATGCGCGCAAACGCATAAATGCCGCGCATCATGGCGCTCACAAGCTCGGGATTGTAGAGCAGGAAAAGGGGCATGGACGGATAGGAAATATCCGCCGTGCCGATGCAGCCGTTGGAATCGCATTCTTTGGAGAGGAACAAAAGTTCCCCCTTGGCGTTCTGCACGAGCTTGTGCCCGCCCATGCACTGCCTGAGCGCCGCCGCGGCGAGAGGATAATAGTCCTTGCCGACCTTTTCGCAGTCGCGGCGCAGCCCTCGATCGAACTGCTCGCATTTATCCAGGATGTCTTCAGCGTTCTTATACGCCCAATCCATCGCGTCCACGATGGTGGCGCCGTTCCTGAAAAAATACCCCTTCAGCCATTCGCCGAAATAAAAGATGGATATCAGGTCGTCGAACGCCGTCATAAGCACGCCGCGCGGCGCGCGGTTGACGCTCATCGCGAGGCTGCGTTCGTTGGCGGCGCGCAGATACTCCGCCTTCCCCTCCGCCACATAACGGTTGAGCGCCGCTTCGGTGATGAAAAAGCATTCCTCGCCGCTGAGATAGGTGTACCCCCAGTCGGGCGCGTATGTGTCGCTCGTGTCCGAAGAGAGCAGATTGCGGCGGCGGGTCATGAACGCCGCCTCGTATCCGCCGAGAGGCAGCACGCCGCCGACGACGGGCGCGCGCTTGGCGCCGTAGCAAAAATCTTCGTCCAGAAGGAGCGCGAAGGAAAAATCTTCGGGCATCTCCTTTGCGGGCGTGACTTCGTAAACGGTATACGCGACGGGGCAGGACAAGATCCGCAGATCGTGCGGCAAAAGCGGAGAGACGAAGCGCACCGTCAGAGAAAACGCCTCTGAGGCAAAGGAATATTTCGTTTCAAAGGCGCTCACCTCGACGCCTGTCTGCCGCAGCGGCTCGGCGTCGTCCCTTCTGCCCAAAAAGCAATAGGTCTTGCCGCCGAAACGGACAAAGCCGAAGGCGCGGTGAGGCGTTCCCTGCCAAAAGACGGTATCGCTGCCGTTGAGCGTATCCGTTTTGGACCAGACGGAAAAGAGCGGATCGATGATCCAGAGGGGGTACGCGGGTAATTTTCGTTGCATCGTGCAGTCTCCTTTAAATTTTAAAATCATCTGCGAAGCCGCACAAGACGGCTTCTTTGAGCCACTGCAGCTCCCCATCCGCCCGCGCGCGGAGGGCGGGCGAAGTGTCCCATGCGCGCGCGCATTGCGCAAATTCCGCATGGTAACCGTACACTTTCACCGTTTTTGGCATCAGCCCTCTCGCGAGCGCGACCGCGCGGCACAGATGCCACGGGCTGGAAATAATGACCACGTTGAACTTTTTTTGGGTCAGAAGGTCGTTTTTCAAGAGGGTGAAGGCGAATAAGATATTTTCGATCGTATCTTTGGAACAGCGTTCGGCGACGATGTTCCCGACCCCGCCCGCGCGCAGAAGATCGCACAAAATATCGCATTCCGCCCGCACTCTGCCCTCGTCTTCCCGCTCCGCGCCGCCGCAGGCGATCACCTTACGGACAGGAACGAGCCTGCACAATTTCACGGCGCTTGCGGCGCGGCTGCGCATATCTTCGATGCAGCCGCCGAGAACGAGCGCCGCGTGGCAGGGCGGCGGGAGCTGCCCGAACGCCCCGCTAAACAGGATCTCTTTTTTCTGTATATCGGAGAGCGCGGCGATATTTACCCGAGAAAACAACATATATCCTCCTTTTTTACAGCTGTATCTGCGGCAGCGTGAGCCTTGCTTTCAGACGGATATCCGCCGACGAAGCCCCGACCATGATCTCGTAGTCGCCCTCCGTCACTTCCCATCTGTCCGTCGCCGCCGACCAGTGCGCAAAGGCGCGCATAGGCAGTTCCACGCAGTATTTTTTGCGCTTGCCCGCGCCGATCTCTTCTTTACGGTAGCCCTTCAGTTCTTTGAAGGGGCGGTACACGAAGGGCGCGCATTCGCGTACATACACCTGCGCGGTCTCCTTGCCCGCCACCGCGGACGTGTTTTCCACCTCGAAGCACACTTTCACCGCGTCGCCTTCGCAAACGGCGGTCAGCCCGCTGTATGCGAAGGAGGAATAGCTCAGCCCGTGCCCGAAAGCAAACGCGACGGGGACATCATAGGTATCGTAGAAACGGTAACCGACGTCCAGCCCCTCCTGATAGCGCGTAACGCCCGCGTGTTTGTATGTGTTCGCGGCGGGAACGTCTTCGAGGGAGAGGGGGAACGTTTCGGAGAGTTTGCCGCTCGGATTGACCTTTCCCGTAAGGACGTCGGCAACGGCCTCGTGGCCGATCTCGCCCGTGAAGCCTGCGTAGACGACGGCTTTGACCCGATCGATCCACGCGGAGACGTCGATCGCGCCGCCCGCAAAGATCACGACGACGGTGTTCGGGTTCTGCGCCGCCGTGTCGAGGATGGCCTGTTCCTGCACCGCGGGAAGGCGGAGAGACTGTCTGTCGCCGCTCTCGTATTCGATCTCCTCGCCCGTGCCGACGCATACGATATTCACATCGCTGCGCCCCGCTTTGAGCACTGCCGTGCGCGCGTTCTGCCAGGAAAGCACGTCTTTGATGAAAAAGGCGCTCTCGTAATCGACATCGAAACCGCGCTGTTGCAGCGCTGCCGCAATATCGAAGTTCTCCTTTGTCCAGCGGACGCACGCCGAACCGCCGCCGCGCAGCAAAGCCGGCCACGCCTTTGCGAACACGCCGCACATGAACAATTTCTGCCCCTTGGCAAGCGGCAGAACGCCGTCGTTTTTGAGCAGGACGATGCTTTCCGAAAGGATCTCCTTCGCCGCCTGCAGCCGCTGCGCTTCGCTCGTTACGGGTTTTTTATCCTTCGACATCCCTTTCAGCCGATAGGCAAGATCGAGCACCCGCTGCGCACAGGCGTCCAGCTCCCGATCGGAGATCTTCCCCGCGGCGTAGTCCTCACACAGTTTTTTGTAATTTCCTTCGTTGAAGGGCATTTCGAGGTCGAGCCCCGCCTTTGCGGACTTTGTGCGGTCGCGCACGGCGCCCCAATCGGAGACGATCGCCCCGTCAAAACCGAATTCGCCGCGCAATAGGTCAAACCCCTTTTTGTACTCCGAAGCATAGGTACCGTTCACGCGGTTATACGAACACATGGCGGAGACGGGCTTCGCCTTGCAGGCGATCTCAAAGGGAACGTAGTACATTTCGCGCAGGGTGCGCTCGTCCACGTCGCTCGTCTGATGAAAGCGGTCATACTCCGAATTGTTGGCGCAGAAGTGTTTGAGGCACACCCCTACCCCGCGCGACTGCACTCCTTCGATATACCCTTCCGCCATCGTGCCCGCAAGGTACGGGTCTTCCGAAAAATACTCGAAGTTGCGCCCGTTCAGGGGGTCGCGCTTGATATTCACGCCGGGCGCAAGAAGAAGGCCGACGCCCCGTTCCAGAGCGTCGTCGCCGAGGCATTCGCCCATTTTGCGCGCGACGGCGGGGTCCCACGAATTTGCCAGCATATGAATGGCGGGATAGGCGACGGCGGGCAGCGAATCCTCTTTTCCGCTCACTTCGTCGCGCTTGCATACCACCCGCAGGCCCGTAGGGCCGTCCGCCATTTTGACCGCGGGGATCTTCCCGCCGAGATCTTCCGTATGCCAGAAGTCTTTGCCGCAGATAAGGCGCAGTTTTTCTGCCGCCGTCAAGTCTTTTACCGTCTTCATGATGTCTCCTTCCTTTCAGAATAATTTCGGATTTTCCGTATAGCTTTGCGGCTATATTTTTTAATGTTTGCCCGAAGGCGCTTTACGCCGTGAGGCAAAATCTGACTTCATGGCGCTTCTCCGTTCCGGCGCGGAAAGTCACTTCGATCCCGTCGCCGTCTCGCGCGCCGCCTTCCGCTATTCTCCTGCCCTCATGGCCGTATTGTCTTTTTATCCGTTGCGGCGTGCTCTGCCGATATATTGCCTTACCATGAGCGGCCAGTCCGTCTGGATGACGTCCACCCCTTTATCGAGGAAAAATCCCCAGCCCGCGGCGGGATCGCCCGTAAGCGAAAGGTCGTCCGTATGCCCCGCGGAGATGACGTCCTTTTCGTCATAGACGATGGCGTTCGCCCAAATGAACAGCCCCTTTTTATGCATGGCGGCAATATATTCGTCAGAGATCACTTCGTCCGTGTCCTTATCGAACAAGACCTCGCAGCCGCATAAATTGATGTTCCGCTTTAAAAGCGGGCCCGTTGCCGTGTCTTTATGCCGCACGAGGGGCATGAAATTGAGGTCGGGCGCGTATTTTTCCACCGCGGAGAGGGACTCTTCGTCCAAAAAGGTCTTGACGATGACCTGTTTTTCCACCCCCGCGCGGCGGATGCACGCCGCGATGCCCTCCACGTCCGTCCAGAATTTATCCACGTTGATATACGCCCTGTCTTTGAGAAAGGCGAGCGCTTCCGCAAGGGAAGGCACGCGGTAGTGTGTGGGCACCTCGTCCTGATTGAGAAGAGGCACTTCGCGCACCTCCTTTGCCGTCATTTCCGAGATCATTTTCCCGCATTTGAGATAGACGGGCTCCATGCCGGGGTGAAAGGCAAAAAATTCGCCGTCACTGCTTTTGGAGACGTCCAGTTCGATGATGTCAGCGCCCTGGCGCAGGGCGATCTCATAGGCGGCGAGGGTATTGCAGGGTATATTCGCCCCGCACACTCCCCTGTGCGCCGCCAAAAGGGGCACTTTGCCGCGCCTGGGCAGCTTTTTTGAAAGATCCATTTTTTCCCTTTCCTTTGCGGCAAAAAGCCGCATGAAGAATGTAAGTTCAGGAGCGAAGCGGCAGAAAACCGCTCCGCTCCCGTCCATGCCCTTATCGGGCGATCACGAAACCGCGACGCCTTTCAGACACAAAGTGTCATTGGTCGTCATTGTGATCGTGACCGTTTCCGTCCTGTCATCCGCCCAGCTTGCGGTATCCAGGAAGAATTGTACGATGTTGATCGTCCCGTCCGTCTTGGCGTCAAACCTGTTTACCGCGTAGACCGTGCCGTCCGAACCTGTCAAAGTGAGGGCGAACCATGTTGACCCTGTCCACGTTGCGGTCAGCAAGGAGATTGTGTTTACGTTCTTGCTCACCGTGACGGTCAGCGTAAGTTCGCTGCACGCACCTCCGTTTTTGAAGAACACATATCCCGTGGAGTTCAGCGCGCCGCTTTCCGCCTCGCCCGTGACGGCTCCTGCCCATTTTTCGGTATACGGCCTCGTTTCATAGCCGCCC
>CALWCR010000131.1 GCA_944376445.1 uncultured Clostridia bacterium
AAGTTCGCTGCACGCACCTCCGTTTTTGAAGAACACATATCCCGTGGAGTTCAGCGCGCCGCTTTCCGCCTCGCCCGTGACGGCTCCTGCCCATTTTTCGGTATACGGCCTCGTTTCATAGCCGCCCGCCGCAATTTCGGGAGAAGTGAAGGTTATACAGTCATTTGCCGACGCGCCCTTTTTGAAATCGGTCACCGTCTGGCCGTTATTTCCCGCAGCCGCCGAAGAATAGTGTTCCCAATAATACGTGCCGAGCGTATCGAGGTTTGCGGTATTGCTGTCCGCGGTATACACCGCGCCGCTGACAAACGTATCGATGCCCGTATCCGTCGTGCCGAACTTAAGCTCGCCGTCGACGGTTGCCGTCCAGCCTTCGATGCCGGTTGAGAACATACGCAGCAGTTCGACCTTTTCGATCGATTCGGTAAGCGGGAACGGGCTCTTCCATGTGCCGAGGCTGAGCCACTCCGTCTCGCTCGTCATCGCATAGACCGCGATGTTGCCATCGTTTGCCATCGAAACGCTGACGGTGATGCCGTTCTTTTCTTTGACGTAATCGATGAGTGCGGTGTTGCCGGTAAAGGCGTATTCGTTTCTAACGCTATTTTCTGCGCCTTCTTGGAATATCTTGACGAGCCAACCGTTGCCCTGCCAGATATAGAAGCAGACGCGGAATTGATAGCCGCTCTTTGTCGTAAAGCGCAGCGCCGAGGCAAAGCTCTTGCTGCCGATATCTTTGAGCGAGCCTGCGCCGCCCGTACCCAGGAAGCCTTCAAATACCAGCCCGTCTGCCGACGCGCCCAGCGCTTCCGCGAGGACCACGCCGCTCTCCGTTTCACTCACGCCTGCGAGCGCATACTTGCGGTTCGCGCCGTAGTTGTCGGCGGTGATATTGACCGTCGTCTGCGCACTGCCCTCTGCAAAGGTCACTTCCTGTTCAAGCACGGTATACCCGTCCGAAATAGACGTGACGATGACCGTATATTCGCCGTAAGGAAGTTCCGCTACCGTCCATTCGTCCCCTTCGCCTTTTTCCGCCGTATACTGCATGGTGCCGTTGGAGAGCACGACTTGCAGATCGTCCGCCGCGCCCGTGAGCGATCCGTCTATGGTCAGTCCGACCGTATACGCACCGCCCTCTGTAAACACGGCTTCCAGAGTGCACGCATTGCTTGCGGGGGTAAAGGTATAGGAGTAAACGCCGTCTCCTTCGGGCGTACACTGCACGGCTTCCCCATTCACTTTGAGCGAAGACAGCAGATAGCCTTCATTCGGCCTCAGGGTCACCGTGACCGTGCCGCCGAGGTTGGCGCTCGTCACTTCCACGTTGCCGTTTTCGGCAGTCTCGCCGCCGGTGACGGATACGGGGATATCCGTTTCCGTCGTGCCGAAGCTGAGCGTGCCGTCGACGGTTGCCGTCTGGGTATCGTTGTGCATTTTCAGAACTTCGACCTTTTCGATCGATTCGGTGAGCGGGAACGGGCTCTTCCACGGTTCGCTGATGGTTACCCAATCCTGCGCGCTTTGCATTGCATAGACGGTGAGCGTACCGTCCGTAGCCGCCGCGATCGCTACCGTGATGCCGTTCTGCGCCTTCACATAATCGATCATCGCCGTGTTGCCGGTAAATGCAAATTCGTGGGCATATGTCGCGCCGCTCTTCTCTTTATTCTCTTCGAATGCTTTTATCACCCAATATTTGCCGTTCCAAATATAGAAGCACAGGCGGAACTGATACTCGCTCTCCGTTGTGAAGCGCAGTGCCGTTACATAATTCGCGCTTCCGATATTGGCGACAAAATTTTCTTCCTTGACGCCGAGGAAGCCTTGGAATACAAAGCCTTCTTCCGCCGCGCCGAGGTTCTCCGCGATGACGGTACCAACATCACGCGATGCCGTGTCCTCTCCGTTCAGCGCGTACACGCGGTTTTTACCGTAGTTGTCGGCGGTGATATCGACCGTCGTCTGCGCGCTGCCCTCTGCAAAGGTCACTTCCTGTTCAAGCACGGTATACCCGCCCGAAATAGACGTGACGATGACCGTATATTCGCCGTAAGGGATGCTCTCCGTCGTCCAGACGTCGCCCGCGCCCTTTGTTGCGGCATACTGCGTAGAACCGTTCGTCAGCACGATTTGCAGATCGTCCGCCGCACTAAGCCCGTCGGCGATATTCGCATTGACGGTATACGCGCCGCCCGACTGTTCAAACACGGCTTCCAAAGTGCACACGCTGCTTGCGGGGGTAAAGGTATAGGTGTATACGCCGCCGTCTTCGGGCGTGCACGTAACAGGCGTTCCGTCTACGCTCAGCGAAGAGAATGCGTACCCATCATTCGGCGTGAGCGTAACGGTGACGCTGCCGCCGAGATTGGCGCTCGTCACTTTCACGCTGCCGTTTTCGGCAGCTTCGCCGCCGGTGACGGATACGGGAATACCCGTATCCGTCGTGCCGAACTTAAGCTCGCCGCCGACAAGTTTCGCGCCTGCCTGATCTTTGTTATCGTTCGGGTTATGGAAGGTCACGCTATTTATCGCATTCGTCGCGAAGGAGATACCGCTGTTCCATTCCGTCTGCCCGTTGGAGCAATCGCCGTCATGTCCGATATGCAGCTGTACCCACGTATCGTCGCTCGATTGCGCATACACGCGGAAGACGCCGCCGTCCATGACAATGGCAAACTGCACGCCCTTCTCTTGGACCATCTTTTCGTACACGCCGGGAGCGCAGGACTGCGTCGTTCTGAACTCAATATTGGCGCCGTTGTACGAGAATTTGATCTGTTGGGTATCGTTGGACCATGTGATGAACTGGATACTGACCTTTTTGCCGTCCGCAAGGTTCAGCGCCGTTTCCGCATTGAACTCAAGCGAGTCGTCGATCGGGGTCGTTGCGCTCCGCATACCAAGAAAGCCCGTAAAGACGAATTTATCCGTCGCGCCCAGCTCTTCCGCGAGGACCACGCCGCTCTCCGTTTCGCTCACGCCCTCGAGCGTATACTTGCGGTTCGCGCCGTAGCTGTCCGCGTCGACGGTGAGGGTGACGCTTTCATTGCCCTCCGCAAAGGCGATCTCCTCTTTGAGGACGAGATAGCCGCCGCTTTCGGAACGGATGTATGCCACATAGTCGCCGTACAGGATGTTTTCCGCCGTCCAGGACAACTCTTCGCCCGCCGTCAATCCGATCTCGCTGCCCGCGGCGCTTTGCAGGGTGAGGACGAGATCGTCCTCATTCCCCGCGATCGCCGTCGCGTCGACGTTGATCGTCAGATTGTACACCTTTGCAAAGGCGATTGTGACTTCATACTTGCTCTTTTGCGCCGTGAAGGAGTAGGTATAAACGCCGTCCTGTTCCTGCCAGGAAACGTCCTTGCCGTCCACTTTCAGGCTGCTGAGCGCATATCCCGCATTTGGCGTGACCTTGATAGTGACGAGGCTGCCGATGGCGGCGTCTTCGGTCACTTCCGCTTTGCCGTTTGCGAGCGCTTCGCCGCCGTTGACGATGACCGTAACGGGCAAATCGACGATGCTCGAGCCGAACCTGAGTTCACCGTCGGCGGTAGCCGTCCAGCCTTCGATGCCGTCTTTGAACATACGCAGCAGTTCGACCTTTTCGATCGATTCGGTGAGCGGGAACGGGCTCTTCCATGTGCCGAGGCTGAGCCACTCCGTCTCGCTCGTCATCGCATAG
Source organism: uncultured Clostridia bacterium (assembly GCA_944376445.1). Lineage (GTDB taxonomy): Bacteria > Bacillota > Clostridia > Christensenellales > Borkfalkiaceae > Borkfalkia. The sequence continues at coordinate 3,689 of CALWCR010000131.1, forward strand.
ACGGTGATATTGCCGTCCTTTGCCATCGAAACGCTGACGGTGATGCCGTTCTTTTCTTTGACGTAATCGATGAGCGCGGTGTTGTCCGTAAAGGCGAATTCGTTGCTGAATCCGCTCTTATTTTCCTTACCTTCTTCAAAGGCCTTGACGAGCCAGTACTTGCCGTTCCAGATATAGAAGCAGACGCGGAATTGATAGCCGCTCTTTGTCGTAAAGCGCAGCGCCGAGGCAAAGTTCTTGCTGCCGATGTCTTTGAGCGAGCCTTCGCCGCCCGTGCCCAAAAAGCCTTCAAACACCAGCCCGTTTGCCGACGCGCCCAGCGCTTCCGCGAGGACTATGCCGCTCTCCGTTTCGCTCTCGCCCTCGAGCGTATACTTGCGGTTCGCACCGTAGTTGTCCGCCGTGACGGTGAGCGCTGCCGTATCCTTGCCTTCGGCAAATTCTGCCTGCTGCAAAAGCACGGTGTAGCCGCCGTCGGACGCGGCCGTGAGTTTGATGGTGTAATTGCCGTAAGCGAGGCCTTCCACCGTCCAGACGTTCCCCTCACCTTTGACGGCAGTCTTGCTGATGGAAGCGTTGTACATGGTGACGGTAAAGTCGGACGCATCCGCCCCGTCCGGCAGCTCCACCGTGACGGTGAACGTGCCCGCGACCTTGACGAAGGTCGCTTTGACCACGGTATTTTCGCGCCATGCCTTGAAGGTATAGGTATAGACGCCGTTTTCTTCCGCGCAGCTGACTTCATCGCCGTCCACAGTCAATGCAGCGAGGATGTAGTTCTCGGCGGGCGTGACGGTGAGGGTGATCTCCTGCCCGAGGTTGGCGGACGTAGCCTGCAGGCTGCCGCCTTCGCTTTCGTCCGTGCCCGTAACGTTCACGGCAATGCCCGTATCCGTCGTGCCGAGCCGCAGGACGGCGTCCGTAAGGACGGCGCCCCCCTTCTCGCTGCCGTTGTCGGTCCCGTTTTTGAAGGTGATCCTGTCGATCTTCTTGTCAAACGGCGCGCCGCTTGCCCATTCGGTAATCTGATCGGAGCACTCGCCGCCGTTATGCCATTTGTGCAGCTGCACCCATTCGCCGCCCGTCGACTGCGCATACGCCGTAAACGTACCGCCGTCCATGACGATCGTAAAGTGCACGCCGCGGTCTTCGACCATCTTTTCATACAGCCCGCCGCAGTTGGGCAGCAGCGAGAAGCTGAAATCCTTACCGTATTCGAATTTGAGTTCATACGTACCGCTCCAGATGATGAACTGGATGCCGATGCGCTGACCGTCTTCAAAGTAGAGATTGGTCTCAGCAATGTAGTTGAGCCCTGCATCGGCGGGCGACGTTTCATCCCCGCGCATACCCATGAAGCCCGAATATACGAATTTGTTGACAGTGCCGAGCTCTTCCGCCAGCAGCTGTTCCTGCCCATAATCGATCGAAGCCGACCAGTTATATTCGCGGTTCGCACCGTAGCTGTCCGCGTCGACGGTGAGGGTGACGCTTTCATTGCCCTCCGCAAAGGCGATCTCCTCTTTGAGGATGAGATAGCCGCCGCTTACGGAACGGATATACGCCACATAATCGCCGTAAGAAATATCCTGCGCCGTCCAGGTCATGCCGTCGTTGGTAAGCGCGACGCTGCCGCCCGCGGCTTTTTCGAGGGTCAAGGTAAGATCGCTTTCATGCCCCGAAACCGCAGCCGCGTCGATCGTAAGCGTCAAATCTTTCAATTCGCCGAAGGCGATTGTGACTTCATGCTTGCTCTTTTGCGCCGTGAAGGAGTAGGTATAAACGCCGTCCTGTTCCTGCCAGGAAACGTCCTGCCCGTCCACTTTCAGGCTGCTGAGCGCATATCCCGCATCCGGCGTGACCTTAATAGTGACAAGGCTGCCTATGGCGGCGTCTTCGGTCACTTCCGCTTTGCCGTTTGCGAGCGCTTCGCCGCCGTTGACGGTGACCGTAACGGGCAGATCGACGATGCTCGAGCCGAACTTAAGCTCGCCGTCGACCGTAGCCGTCCAGCCTTCGATGCCGTCTTTGAACATACGCAGCAGTTCGACCTTTTCGATCGATTCGGTGAGCGGGAACGGGCTCTTCCATGTGCCGAGGCTGAGCCATTCCGTCTCGCTCGTCATCGCATAGACGGTGATGTTGCCGTCTTTTGCCATCGAAACGCTGACGGTGATGCCGTTCTTTTCTTTGACGTAATCGATGAGCGCGGTGTTGTCCGTAAAGGCGTATTCGTTGCTGAATCCGCCGACATTTTCCTTATCTTCTTCAAAGGCCTTGACGAGCCAGTACTTGCCGTTCCAGATATAGAAGCAGACGCGGAATTGATAGCCGCTCTTTGTCGTAAAGCGCAGCGCCGAAGCAAAGTTCTTGCTGCCGATATCTTTGAGCGAGCCTTCGCCGCCCGTGCCCAGGAAACCTTCAAACACCAGCCCGTTTGCCGACGCGCCCAGCCCTTCCGCGAGGACCACGCCGCTCTCCGTTTCGCTCTCGCCTGCAAGCGCATACTTGCGGTTCGCGCCGTAGTTATCCGCCGTGACGGTGAGCGTAATGTTTTCGTGCGCCGCGTCAAAGGCGATCTCTTCTTTGAGGACGAGATAGCCGCCCGCCTCGGAGGTGACGACCGCCGTATACTCGCCGTAAGGGACTGTCTCCGCCGTCCAGGTCATGCCGTCGTTGGTAAGCGTGAGCGCTTCATTGTTGGCATTGTACACGCTGAGGAGCAAGTCTCCTTCCGTGACGGAAACGCCGTCCGCCTGCACGGTGACTTTCAGATCTTTCAATTCGCCAAAGACGATTGTGACTTCGTACTTGCTCTTTAACGCCGTAAAGGAATAGGTATAAACGCCGTCCTGTTCCTGCCAGGAAACATTCTCCCCGTCCACTTTCAGACTGCTGAGCTCGTAGTTTTCCGCGGGTTTTAAGGTGATGGTGACGTTATCGCCGATGGCGGCGTCTTTGGTCGCCTCCACGCTGCCGCCCGACACCGCTTCGCCGCCGTTGACGATGACCGAAACGGGCAGATCGACGATGCTCGAGCCGAACTTAAGCTCGCCGTCGACGGTAGCCGTCCAGTTTTCGATGCCGCTTGAGAACATACGCAGCACTTCGACCTTTTCGATCGATTCGGTGAGCGGGAACGGGCTCTTCCATGTGCCGATATAGAGCCACTCCGTCTCGCTCGTCATCGCATAGACCGCGATGTTGCCATCGTTCGCCATCGAAACGCTGACGGTGATGCCGTTCTTTGCTTTGATATAATCGATGAGCGCGGTGTTGCCCGTAAAGCCGAATTCGTTGCTGAATCCGCTCGCATTTTCCTTACCTTCTTCAAAGACCTTGACGAGCCAGTACTGACCGTTCCAGATATAGAAGCAGACGCGGAAGCTGTAACCGCTCTTCGTCGTAAAGCGCAGCGCAGAGGCAAAGTTCTTGCTGCCGATGTCTTTGAGCGAGCCTTCGCCGCCCGTACCCAGGAAGCCTTCAAACACCAGCCCGTTTGCCGACGCGCCCGGCTCTTCCGCGAGGACCACGCCACCTTCCGAAATGGCGGAATCTTTCAGCGTGTACTTGCGGTTTGCGCCATAGTTATCCGCCGTGACGGCAAAGGATGCGGACGCGTTGTCTTCACTGAAGAGAACAGACTCGCGGAGCACGACATAGCCGCCGCTCTTTGCGCGGACGGTGATCATATATCTGCCGAACGAGAGCCCTTTGACCGACCAGACGTTCCCTTCGCCCTTGGCTGCCTGCACCGTGGCGGCAGAAGAGGCAAGGGTGACTTCAAGATCGTCCGCCGCGCCTTCGGGCGCGCCGTCTGTGTTCAGGGTGAGGGTGAAATCGCCGTCCACCTTCTTGAACGCCGCTTCCAGCGCATAATTTTGCTTGGCGGCGGTGAAGGTATATACATAAGCGTCGCCCTCTTTTGTGCAGCTGACCGCCGTGCCGTCCAGCGTGAGCGACTGCACGCCGTAATTTGCATCGGGCGTGAGTTTGACGGTGACGGTATCGCCCATGACGATGCCGGAAGTGATCTCTATCTTGCCGCCCGCGATGACGGTGCCCCCTTCTTGAGGCACTTCGCCGTTAACGGTGACGGAAACGGGCAGATCGACCCTGGAAGTGCCGACGGTCAGGGCGCCGTCTTTGAGCGTCGCGATATGCGCCGCATCGCCGTCGTCCTGCTTGCCGAATTCGATGGAGACGACCTTCTTGTCGATGGGGAAGGTCACACTGCCGCCGGGCGTGAGCTGCGTCCATTCATTTTCGCTGCGGCGGATATAGACGGAGATCTCCCCTTGCGCATCGACCGCATAGCGGAAATAGATGCCCTTTTGCTGTTTGAAGTAATCGACCGCAACGCTGTCCCCTTCAAAGTGGTATTCGACCCCCTCGCATTTGAGCATCAGATAGCCTCCCCATTTGGTGAAACGGAACCCGAAACGCTCATCCGCGGCTTTGTCGGTGACAAAGTAGACGGTATTGGTGAAATTGGTCAGATCGTCGTAATTCGCGCCTTCAAAGCCGAAGAAGCCGCTGAATACGAACCCGCCCGCGAGAGAACCCACTTCACTGTAGATCTCCCTATAGGTGCTGGAGATATTTTCTTTGCCTTCCAGCGGGATGGCGTTCTCCGCAAAGACGATGTCTTTATTTTCTTCGGGAGAGAAGAAAACATAGTTGAGCATCCCCCTGTACGCGAGATCCCCGACGGCAACTTCATAGAAGCCCGCCGTGAGCCCTTCGACCGTCAAGACGCCCTTATCGTCGCTCGTACCCGTTTTGACGGTCTCGCCCCGCGTGAAAGTGACTTGGGTGTTTTTGAGCGGATTGTCCTTATCCGCGCCGTAAACGTTGGCGACCAGCGTCTTTTCCCCTTCGGAAAGGGGTGCGAACACCGCCTCCGCCGTGATGTCGCCCGTCACGGCGCTTTCGGGAATGCGGATATACGCCTTCTGCAGGCTCTTCCCCGTTGCAGCGCCCTGCGGCGTGTACATATCGTAATGGATATAATCGCCGGGAACGGCGACGCCGTTGACGCGGAATTCTTTCAGGGCATACCCCTCGTCCGCCTTGGTGACGAAGGTGAGGGAGCTGTTTTTGGCAGCTTTGTCATAGCCCATCCACTCCTGCACGGCGCCGTTTTGCGCCTCTTTGACGGTGACGTCATAGGCGACGAAGCCGTTTTTGTTGAAATGGAACCAGCCCTGCGGGTCAGACCATTCGCCGTCGTCGAGGCGGCCGCTGATCATGTACCACTCGCGGGAGGTACCTAAATTCCCCGTGTAGTCGTTGGCGGTGATGATGCCGGGGCCGATGACGAGGTCGCCGCCCTCTTTCATCCCTTCGGAGGTGCCTTCGCCGCCCACTTCGTCAAAATATCCCCACGGGATGAACAGCTCGAAGGTAAATTCCGTCCTGTCCGCGTTTTCGTCGGTGCGCGTGCCGTTGCCCGTGAGTCCGACATACGGCATATTGGCGGGGTCCACCGTGCCGTACGGAGCCATCCATATGTCGCCCTGCGTCTTGGCGACGGTGAGCGCGCCGTTGGCGTTGACGGTAAGGCGGCTGATCGTTTCGTCGCCCGTCATCGTCTTGGAAGCGGGGATGCCGATATGCAGCTCCACGCCGCTGTTGCGGTAGGATCTGCGCGAAGGGTTCACATAGCAGACTTTGTTTGCCTGCTCTTTGAACGAATAGGCGATATATACGCCGTTTTCGCCGTAATATGTGCCCATCTTGACCCGCGCCGCCTTTTCCGACTGTTCGGAAATGACGTCGAGATCGTAATAGACGCCCGTGCCGTCGTCGGTATAGTAAGGGCGGAGCACCGTCCCTTCCAGCCAGCTCACCGAGCTGTACGCCGCCTCGTCGAGCACGCCGTCGATCTTGAAGCCCTCGTCGGGATCTGCAAGTTCGCCGTCCGGCCGCCCGTCTTCAAAGGTGTATTCCTCATCGGGCGTACCGCCGCCCGTGCCCGTATTGCAGGCGACAAACAGCCCGACGGACAGAAGAAGGACGAGGACCAGAAGCAGTATCGAAATTCTTCTCTTTTTCATATTGTTCCCCCTTTATTTGCCGAGGATGCGGATCTCGGAAATGCCCGCGATCGCCTGCTCCGACGGCTTTTCGACCGTGATGCGGACGCTCGTGATGTTTTCAAGCTCATAGAACTCCGCGAAGGCGAAGGCGCCGACATTCACATATGTGACGACGTTCCTGCCTTCCAGATACTCGTAAAAGTCCTTATTCAGTTCCACATCTTCGAGGTAATAGGTCACCTCGTTGCCCTCGGCGTCCGTCCCGATAAATTCCATCTTCGGGATCTTGAAGAAGATGTCGGTGGTGTTTTTGGATGTATAGACGAGCACCGCGCGGACGGAGCGGCCCTTCGCAAAGTCAAAGGTGAAGGTCGAAGTCTCGCTGATCTGCGTCTCTTTGATATAAGTGTCCGCAAATTCGCTCGTGCCCGCGGCGAGCCCGCTGCGCAGCACGGAGAGCAGCCCGTCCGTGAGAGCGGACAGGGAAGATCCTTCCGCGAGCGCGCCGTCGGAGAGCGTGACTTCCGCCTCGTCGGCGATGTTTTTATACTCCGCAAATTTTTCGATGCGGGGCTGCGGCACGCCCAGAGGGCCGTTCGCATACAAGACGTCGAGATCGTTGCCGTCCTTATCCTTGACGGTGACCCATTTGAGCTCGTCGATGTTGCCGTGGCGCTGGGTATCCTGCGCGACGGGATCGTCGTGGGTATGGTAGTAGATGAACAGCTGGTCCCCGATCGTGATGATGGAGTTATGCCCCGTGCCCGTCACCTCGTTGGAGCCGGAATCCTGCCCCGAAAGGATGACGCCGCCCTCCTCGGGACGCAGCTTGCGCCAGCCTTCGTTCGGCTTATCGGAGACCGCCTGCATGACGCGGTAGGTGTTATCCCTGTAATTGCCGATGGAGAAGGTCATGTAATACTTGCCGTCATGATAGATGACTTCGGCGCCTTCGTTGACGTGCGAATCGTCACCGCCGTATTCGCCGCGCACATCCGTCCTGTCCGACTCGTAGGAAACCCCTTCGGGCAGGGCCTGCGCTTCGTGCGACTCGTGCCCTTCCGCGCCCGCTTCGTGTTCGGGGCAGATATATTTGCCCGTGTTTTCATCGTATTCGTACTCTTCGCAGACAGCGGAAAGCTCTTTTTCAAACGATGCCACTTCCTGCGCGTTGAGATAATCTTCCGCCGTGTAGAACCACGAACAAACGACGGGGCGCGCCTCGGAAAGGTTCGGATACAGCCAGTCGTTGTGATACATCGGGCAGCAGTAGATGTTGTTGTTGTCGTCGTTTTCCGTCCAATACAGCCACTTGTTCCCCTCTTCGTCTACAAAGGGATGCGGGTCGATCGTGGACGTGTAGCCCGCGCTGCCCGACTGAAGTCCGGGCATCTTCTCGTTTTTCTCGACGGACTGATACTTCGTCAGATATTTGATATAGTCTTCCTGCGGGAAATAGCCGTACCTCGCGTAGGGCAGCTTGTCGTCGGGATAGGCGAAGCGGTACAGCTCGCCGATATTCTCTTCCGTGACCGCCTGCGCGTTGCCGTTTTCGTCCACGCCGTAAGGCATATCCTCTTTGGTGGAAAGGGGCGTGCCCTCGTCCGTGCATACGTTGCGGTATTCCTGGTGCTCCAGATCGTTCATGTTGACCAGGCTGTACGGCCCGCGCGCCGTGTCGCTGGTGGCGACGAACAGTACCTGATGGCGGTTGGTCTTCGTGCTGGAAATGAGCCCCGCGCCGCCGCCGTATTCTTCCGACTCGCCGTATGTGGAGAAGAAGAGATAGTAAAGCCCGTCTCCGCCGTTGGCGGTCTCATCGTATACGATCTCGGGCGCCCAGAAAGGCGTGACGCCCACGACCGCCTTTTCCGCCTCGTTGGTCGCCTGCACGGCGGGCCCGACGGGCTCGAGATCCATCATGTTTTTGGAACGGTACATATAAGCGGAGCCGTCCGTGGAAACGATGTAATAATAGCCGTCGCGTTCGGTATTGTCGAACACGAACGGGTCGGCGGAGACCCCTTTGAGCCCGTTGCGGAAGAACAATTCTTCGTTGATCCGCATATCGCCGTTGACGTTCGTTTCCTCCCCCGAATAAAAATCGATCGCCGTACCTTCATTGTACGAGCAGCCCGCCAGCAGCGCGCTGCCGCCGAGCATGAGCGCCAGCAAAACGCTCAGACACCTCTTTTTCATCAAAATTCCTCCTTGCTGATTGTTGCGGCACCGACCGCGTTATCCTTTGACGCCGCCCATGGAGATCCCCTCGATGAACAGCTTCTGGCAGAAGCAGTACAAGACGACGAGCGGGAGCATCCCGAGCAGCATGGACGCACAGCGTATATTGACGTCGTTGGGGAAAATTTCCTGCATTTTGGAAAGTGCCAGCTGCAGCGTCCACGTGCTCGCATCGTCCTGCGGGAGATAGAGCAGCGGGCCCATGTAGCTGTTGTAGCCGCCGACAAAGCCGAAGATGAACTGCGCGATGAACGCGGGTACGGCGAGGGGCAGCAGCATACTGAAAAACACGCCGAATGTGCCCTTGCCGTCGATCTTGGCGGCTTCTAAGATCTCGTTCGGCACCGTCTCATAGTACATTTTTAAGAAAAATACCATGTTCATGCTGCCGAACATCCCGGGGATGATGAGCGGGAGCGCCGAATCGGTCCAGCCCAACAGATCGTAGTAGAGATAGGAAATGACGCTGAACGCCCCGAGCGGGATCATGGAGACGGCGAACGCGACCTTGAAGATGGCGTTGCGCCCGGGGAAATCCAGCTTGCTGTACGCATATGCCGAAAGCCCCGAAACGATGAGCCCCACCACGACGGGCAGAAGGGTGATCCACATGGTATTGATAAACCCGTATGCCAGCGTGGGCAGCCCGAGCTTGGAAAGGTACGGGTCGTGCGTAAAGAGCTCTACATACGGCATCAGCGTCGGGCGGGACGGGAACCACGTGAAGGTCGCCCCCGATGCCTCTTCCGCCGGCGTGATGGAGGACACGAACAGCGTATAGACGGGCAAAAACAGGAACAGCGTCCAAATGCCGAGAACGACGTAGATGACGATGCGGGAAAGCGGGATCTTTTTGCTCTTTCTCGCCTCTGCCGCAGGCTGAACGGTTTTGATCTCTTCCATCGTCAACCCTCCATGCGCTTTTCGCGCCGCGAATACAGGAACACCGAGACGGGCGCCACGAGCAGGAACAAGATCCAGCTGATGGCGGACGCCGCAGACAGCGCGACGGGATCGGAGCCGCGGTGATCGTTAAAGTAGAAGACGAGCCGCATGAGCGTGAGCGCCATGTGGTCCTCCCCGCCGATGGTGGAACCCCACGGGTCGGGGACGATGAGGGCGGCCATGTCGTAAAGCAGGAGCCCCGCGCCGATGCCCGCGATCAGCAGATAGAAGATGGTGGGCATGATGCCGGGGATGGTCACATACCAGAACCTCTGCCATGCACCCGCGCCGTCCAGCGACGCAGCTTCATACTGCGCCTGTTCCACGTTGGCGAGCGCCGCCTTGAACATGACGGTGCCGTAAGCGGGCGCCTGCCAGATGATGGCGACGATGATCGTCCACGGGATGGTCTTCGGATTGTTTATCCAGCGTATATCCGTGCCGAAAATGGTGTTCAGGATGCCTTGGGGCTGGCCGAGGAACATCCAGTTCCACATGAACGCGACCGAAACGGAAGAGCAGATATGCGGGATGAAGAACAGTATCTGAAATACCTTGCTCCCCTTGACCTTGGTCGCCAGAAGGACGGACAGCACCAGCGCGATGAGCAGGGTGACGAACTGCGTGCAGCCGAGCCACACGGTGATGCCGAGCGATTTCCAGAACACGGAGGAAAAGTCGCGCGCAAATTGCGTACCCTTGCCGAAGCTCCCGTCAAAGATCATGCGGAAGCCGTTGAAATCGTTCCAGCTGAAGGAGATCCCCTGCCAGTCGATGGACACGTCGCAAAAGAGCGCCACGATGGAAATGACGAGGGGCGCCGTGCTGAACAGCAAAAAGCCGAGCATGGGAAGCAGCGCCAGAAACAATGCGAGCAGGGAATGCGCCGTCCACTTCTTTTTCTGCAGCTGCCTGCTCTGCTGAGGGCGGGGCGCAGAGACCGCCCCGTCCTCGGCAGCGCTTAAAATTTCCGTGCGTTCCATGATCAGGTCCTCTTCGTGTAGATGCCGATGCCCTTGATGGCGTCGTTGGCGTCTTTCGTCCTGTCTTTGAGGAATTGATCGATGGTGATATCGCCGCGGCGCACGTCATCGTTGAGCACGTCGGACCAGGTGGTGATCCAGGCGTCGTTGGAGTCATACGACCAGTCGCCCACATACGAATTGCTGTTGGCGAACAGCGCCGCGTACATATTGTCCGTCACCCTGCCTTCGGCGCCGAGGAACTCCTCGTCGTCCATGAACGAACTCTGCGTGGGAACGGCAGTATTGCCTTCGGAAAGGATCGCCTGCCCTTCGGGGCCGCACGCCCATGCCATGTATTTGAGGGCGGCTTCGCGGTTGGCGGGATCGGAGTTGGCGGGAAGGAACATACCCGCCGTCATCGGCTCGGTGACCGTGACCGCTTCGCCGACGACGGGGACTTGCTCCCCTTCGGAATTTTCCGCCGTCTTGAGATCGCCCGTATAGCCGTCTTCGCCGATGACTTTGAGGACGCCGTCGTCATACAGATCGCCTTCATATTCGCGGTACTGCGCGAGCGGGGCGATGTCGAAGCTGTCGCCGAGCTTGGCGATATACGAGTTCTGGGTGGAATAATATTCGCAGAGCATGGGGCTCGTGCCGGCAGAGAAATACTGGGAGCGGTCGTCGACCGTGCTCTGGGCGATGCCGTAGCCGGACAGATTGCCGTGCGCCGCATCCGTCACCTTTTTATCGGAGGGAACGCCGAGGCGGTTGAACTCCACGAACGCTTCGTACATGGAAGGAAGCTCGGCGACCCTCTTTTCGGAGAGCAGCTTGGAGCGCTCGGAAGAAGAGAGGGAATGCAGGTCCTCATAATCGAGAACGTCTCCCTGATAGTAGGTCGTTTCGTTGACTTTCAGCGTCTTGTCGATCACCAAAAGCCCTTTGGTCTCGTCGCCGAGGGTAAGTTCGTATTCCTCCCCGTTCCAGCCGATGCAGTCGCCGCCCACCGACCAGCCGTAGTTGAACCACCATTCGGACATATAGCCGTACGTTCCGGGATTCGCCTTCTGATACATCTGCGCGACGGTGCGCAGCTCCTCCCAGTTCATGGGGATGGCGTTGTTGAACACTTTGACGACCGTCTTGCCGTTCATGTTCTCGGAAGTCTTGTCCGCCAGGTCTCCCCCGACCGCTGCGGAGGTGTATTCCGCATAGCCGTGCGGCTTCAGGTTGGTCCCGTGCTCCTTATTGTAGTCGCCAAGATCCTCTTCGGGCACGGAGATGATGTTGATGCCCATCCCTTCAAACAGATCGGTGTTGTAGAAGAGCACCTGCGGGTTGTTGAAGAAAGGCAGGGCGAGCTGCGGCTGCCCCGCGCCCGCATAGAAGAAGCCGTCCTCGTCCGATTCCTGCGTCATCTTCCACATATCCATAGATGTTTCGGGAATGCTGTCCAGGCCCAGCGCTTCGGCAAACTCCGCATCCTGCAAATACTCGTCCAAGGGCACGATGGCGTTCGCCCCGTCCAGATATTCGACGAGCACCTCTTTGAACGTCATGTTGTCGATGGTCATGATGTCGTAAAAGTTTTGTGCGTTCGGGCGGAGCTGACTGCTGATATTGCCGACGGTGGACTGTTCGTCGATGATGACCTCGATGTCGTCCTCGACGCCCTGCGTTTCGTTATAGACGCTCGCCAAGCGCTCATACGCCTTGTCCGCCTCTTTGGTGTAGTTGATGAGCTGCACATAGAGGGTCGTACCCCTGTTGAGGCTGCCCTGCGGCGCGCCCTTTTTGCAGCCCGAAAACCCCGCCGCCGCGCCGAGCGTGATGACGCCCGCGGCGACCAATGCCAATACTTTCGACTTTTTCATTTTACCCTCCTTAGGTTTCTCTTTTTCAAAATATTTTGCCCCGGCAATGCAAACGCACCCCGCGCTTTCCGCAAGATCGCGGAAAGCGCGCGGCTTTTTTGCTTACAGCTCGGGTTCGTTTGCGCAAAGCTCCAGCTTCGCCTCTTTCAGGACGGCGTAGTTGTTGCCGTTCCCGTCATAGCGTTTGCGGAATTCCGCCTTCACGATGGGCGAATCGTCGGGGACGCCGTCCCACGTTTCGGCGCCGTTGTCCGCGTGCAGGCGCACCCATTCGCCGTCCGAATTTTTCGCCCAGGCGGAAGCCACGCCGTTTTGCACGGAGACGGTAAACCACACGCCGCTGTCCTTTTTCACCCTGTCGAATACGGAAGCATCGTCGGTGAGTTTGAAGCTGATGCCGTTGTTCTGGTCGTTGATCATGAACTTGATCTCGTAAGCGCCGTCCCAGCGCACGAACTGCAGCTCCATCGTGTCGCCGTTTTCAAAAGTGAACCTCGTTTCGGCGGCAAAGCGGGATACGTTTTCGATCTTGTCCCCTTCCAGTCCCAGATAGCCGCTGTAAACGAAGGACTTGGGGCTGCCGAGCGCGCCCAGAAGGTCGCCCGTGCCGTTTTGTTTCTGTTCGGCGACCGTAAGGCTGAGGTCTGCCGCCGCGATCTCCAGCTCGAGCACGCCGTCCGCCTTCGCGTCCACGCTGCCGTGCTCGATCTCATAGCCGCAAACGCGCAGGCTGTAATCGTATTTGCCTTCCTTAAGGCTCGCGATCCAGGCATCCGCAGTCTCGTCGTAGCGGGTGTAGACTTCGCTCTCGCCGCCCGCAAAGACGATCTGCACGTCTTCGGGCAGGACTTTGCCCGCAACGGACGTCCTGTCGATCTTTATGGTATAGTTTTCCACCCCGAACACCGCCGCCACGGTCATGGCAATGGGCACGTTCTCAGAGATGGTGAGCGCGTTGTCCTGCACGCGGGAGATGTATTCCTCTCCGTTGATCTTGAAGGAGAGCAGGGCGCAGCCCTCATCGGGCGTGAAGGTGAAGGTCACGGGCGGCAGGATGGCTCCCTCTTCCGCGAAGGAGATTTTGCCGAGGGCGTCTTCCGCCGTTTCGTCCTTCACGGTGTACTGTATCGCCTGCCAGGCAGACGCATCCCCTTCGAGGGATACGGGCACTTCGATGCCGTTGGCGCTGTCCCAGATATAGACCGCCCAATGCCCGTCCATGCCCGCGAGCGTCTCGTTACCGACGGTGACGCCCGTCACATACAGGCGGCTCGCTTCGTCGCCCGCCAAAGAGGCGTAGATATCGAACCTCGCCCCCGTGCGCACGACGGTGAGGCAGACCCCGCTGCCGTTTGAGAACGCCTCCGCGAAGGCGTCGGGCAGCTTGTTTTTATGGCCGCTGCCGTTGGTGAGGTTAAAGTTGTTCCAGTTGTCGCTGTAATCGTCCGCAAACCCCGCATACAGCGCGCCGCCCTTCATGTTCATTTCCGCAAAGACGGCGTTGCGCATCCCCTTTGCGTTGGTCTTTTCGTTCCAGATATAGCGGATGCCGAGGCGGCTGCTCTTGCTCATCTGGGCGCTGTCAAAGGTCGCCGTGAGGGCGGAGTCGCCGAACGCCTCGTTGGTGACGGGGAAGAAGGAATTGCCGTCGATGTTCGTGATGACGCCGTCGCCGCCGTTCACGCGGGAATAATCGTGATACCCGCCGTGGCCGTCGCCGAATTTGTCGGACGCGAACGCCCTGTACGAAAAGCGGATAACGTCCATGCTTTCCCCGTCGAACGCGACCGTCTGCGGCTCGTACAGCCCGTCGGAAACGCGCACGCGGTAGACGCCGCGGGGCAGTTTGCCTGCGAGCTTGCCTTCTTTGGCGGCGAACTCGTATTTTTCTTTGCCTTCAAAGATGACGCTGACGCCGTCGAGCGCCGTCTTTTCGCCGAAGCGCACCGTCTCGGCGGAGGTCTCAAAGGCGACGGGAAGATTTTTTTCAAACACCGCCTTGACGACGATGTCCTCGTTCACTTCCTGCGAACGGAGGATGATATAGCCGTTCTCGAAACTGCCGCCGCCGTACTGCACTTCATATTGCGTATCGTTGACGGTGAGCGATCTGAGGCGGTAGCCCTCCCCTTCTTTCACGAGGAGGGTCGTATCGTCCTGCGGCAGCGCATAGTCGCGCAGGGCCGCTTCCGCCACGGCGCTGTCTCCCTTCGCGCCCGAGATCTCCACGGAAATATCGTACACGAGGGCGCCGCCTTTGCCGAATTCGCACAGGCTGTCCCACGAGCTCAGCGAGCTCATCTCCCAGCGGTCGGCCGCGGTATCCTGCTGCCCGTAAGAGGTGACGAGCACCGCGTCGAGGGGCAGAGAAGCGCTGCCGTCTGCCAGCGCCGCCGCGTCGAGCCCCATTCCGCTCATCGCGGAAGCGGGCAGGAAAAATTCGACGGTATAGCCGCTGTTTTTTGCGTCGTTGACGGGCGCGCCCTGCGCCTTCGCGCCGATGAGGCAATCCTGTGCCCCGTCATACGCCGCCCAGACGCCTTCCGTCCTCTTTTCCCAGAAGAACTTGCCCGCGGGAGAAAGTTTGACTTTGTAATTTTTGAAGAGGAGCTCCACGCCGCTGTTGAGCGATTCCGCCCGTTCTTCGTTCACATATGCCGCCGTACCCTCGGCGTTCGTCACTTCGGCAGCCGCATACATCCCGCCTTCGGTGAAAAAGACGGTCATGTTCATCTCGGCGGCTTCGGCGGCGATGGTCTTGACCCTGTCCGCGTCCCCGGGAAGATCTTCGGCGTCGAGGGCATAGTTTTTCAGCCAGCGCACCGAAGAGTACATCTCTTCGTTCAGGACGCCGTCGGGATAAAAATTCTCCGACGACTCGGCGGGCGAACCGCCGTTTTCTTCTTTGTAGTCAGTCTTATACGTATTTTCGCCCGAGCAGGCCGCCAGAACGAACAGCGACATCCCGAAAACGCACGTCAAAAGGACCAACAGTATCTTTTTCATCATTCATCCCCCTCTTCTGCCGCCGTAACGGTGACGATGCAGGTAAGCTCCCTGCCGTTGACGCTCGCCGTGATGATCGCGGTGCCTTCCGCCGCGGCAGTGACGAGCCCGCTTTCGCTCACCGAAGCCACTTGTTCGGCGTCGCTTGTATATGTGACGCCCGAAGCGACGCTCTCGTCGATCGCGTTCGTCACCGAAAGCTGCAGCGTTTCGCCCGCCTTGACGGCCGCCGACTTATAGTTAAGAACGTACAGCGCGCGCACGTTCACCGTGCAGACAAAGCGCTGACCGTCCGCTTCCGCATAAATTTCCGCCGTCCCTTCCGACAGGGCGGTCACGTTGCCCTCTGCGTCCACCGACGCCACGGCGGGGTCGGAAGAAGAGAAGCTGACCGCGCATTCCCTCTCGGGAAGGACTTCGAGCGTAAGTTTCGCTTCCGCCGTCTCATAAAGGTCGAGCGAAGCGTCGCTGAGCGTATAGACAAAATCGCGCACCGTATCCGACACATACACTTCGCAGACGAGCTTGGTCTCTCCGACGTCCGCCATGATGGTGGCTGCGCCTTCCGCGACCCCCGTCACCTTCCCGTCCTGCGAGACGGAAGCGACGGCCGTATCGGACGAAGAATAGGTCACGCTGAACTCTTTCTGCGGCGTAACGGACGCCTGCAAGCCGACTTCTCCGCCCACGCCGACGATCGCCGCGCCGTAATTGAGGCTCCACACATAGCGCGCAGCCGTCACGCGCACCTTGCACACGAGCGCCGTGCCGTCCGCCGTCGCCGTGATGTCGGCGTTGCCCGCCGCCACCGCCGTGACCGTGCCGTCCGCCGAGACTTCCGCCACGGCGGGATCGGAACTTTCATAGACGACTGAAAATTCCTGTTCGGGGTCCGAAGTCACGCTGAGCTGCTGCTGCTGCCCGACGCTCATGGCGAGATTCGCATAGTTGAGCGTATAGGTATACGTTTCTGCATCGCCGCACGCGGACAGCCCGAAGAGGGCCGCCGCGCACAGCACGAGTGCAGCGAGAATGCTTTTCAGTTTCATATTTTCCTCCCTTGGATCAATCGGAAGCCGCGCCCGTGACGGCGACTGCCGCCAAAGACACGTTCCCCGTCGAAGCGTCCTGCGCCCGGATGCGTATCATGACCGAAGTGACGCCTTCCGCCTGTACGTCGATGACGATGCGCTTGGTCGCCGCGGGATCCCCGCCGCTGAACACGTCCGCCGAGCACAGCGCTTCGCCCTGCGACCAGACGGTGAGTTGGTTCGCGTTCTTCCATGCGCCCGTATAGACGACGATATGTCTCGTATTTTCGTCCACGCGGATGTTGATCGTGATGGTGCCGCTGCTCTGCGTGCCGTTATGCGTGTCCGTCTTGTTGCGGCCCCCCTCCGCGTCGTTATAGGTGAACCCGGTCGCGTAGTCGCCAAATCCCATGCCGCCCGGCAGGAAGGATACGTTCGCGATCATGTCGGCGCCCTGCTTTTGGTCGGGGTCGGTGCCCGAATCGTGGAAATGCATCCAGTCGAGCGTCTGTTCGCCCGTGAACAGCTCGCGCGCGGTCATCGTAAGGTCTGCGCTTTCGGGCGCCTCTTCCGAGCTCTCGACGGAGGCCTTGATGCCCACCTTCGGCGCGGCGTCTGCCGCCTCGAACACCTCCGTCGCCGCTACCGCGCCGAAGAAGAATACGTTGGAAGGAGAAGCGGCGTGCACCTGGCTGCTCATCCCTTCTTCGAAGCCGACCTTCTCACTGGAAAGCATGGAATAGGTCACATACAGGATGCCGTCTTGACCTTCTTCCCGTTCGATGACTACCCTTTGCAGGAAGTTACCGTCCCTGTTGCCGAAGCTCTCCGTTTGGATATGTTTGCCCGAACGGTCGCGCACGGTCACCTTTGCGGTGCACTGCGTGCCGCCGAGATAGAGGATGAAATACTTCGCCTCCGTCTTGGAGGTGTCGATGGTGAAGGCAAAATCCTTCTGCGAGACGATGCAGCTGAACGAGGTCTCGTAATCGGAAAGTTTTTTGAGGAACCCGACCGAAGAATCCGTCCAGATCTCATCGTAGATGGTCCCCGCGCCGTCGTCGTAAGACGTCGGCACGCCGAACACGCCGAGCCCACCCGCGTTGACGTCGTTCACGGCGCCGTTATCGCCCACGGAGAGGAAGTCCGCGACGGCGGCCTGCGTCATGTCGACGTATTTGCCCGCCCCTTCCACTTTGAAAGAGAACGCCGTCTCCGTCGCGTCGTAATTTGCCGTGTTGACCTTGGACGCGGTCATGTTTTCAAAGACAAATTCGATCTTGTATTCTTTATATACGGAACCCGAAAAACTGAATTCGTACAGATCCCCGTCGGCAGCGGCGCCGCTGAACGCAAAGGGCTGCGCGTCGCCGTCTTGCATATATTTGGCAAGGCTCACCGTCTTTCCGTTCAGTTTTACGGAAACGAGGCTGCCCCAGCCTTCGTTTTTATGGATACGGACGTTCCAGCGCCTGTCCGTGAAGGCGCGATCGCCCGAAAAATCCCCTTTCGCCGCGCCGATGGTCACGACCATCTTGCCGTCCGCATACGCCATCGAAATGTCCGTCGTGCGGTATTCGCCGTACTGATAGGCGTCGGTGGCGACGTCGTCTTCATACAGGCGCGTATTTGCCGCGAAGTTGACGGACGGATAGACGTCGATGGTCATGTTGTCCCACACCTTTTCGCTCGTGTTGCTCATGTTCTCGGCAAGCACGACGAGGGCTCCTTCGCGCACGAAAACTGGCGAAGTCTCGATGGGATGGGTCACTTCGACCGTCGCGGGGCCGACAAAGCGCTCGCCGCTCCACACGTCTATCCAGCTGCCTTCGGGCAGGAATACCGTGCGGGTATCCGAAACGTTGCCGCTCGCGTCCTTTTCCGCCGTAGAGATGGGCGCGATGAGGATGTAATCGCCGAGCAGGTATTCGTCGTTGCGGGAAGCCTCGGCATACTGCGGATAGACGACGTCCAGTCTGCGTATGACGGGAAGCCCCGTGTCGTAATTCTGCCGCGCGAGCTCGTAATAGAGCGGGAGCAGGCGGTAACGCATATCCTGATAGGTATGCGCGATCTCTTCGGCGGTCTCGCCGTAGATCCAGGGCATACGCCCGGGCTGGCCGGACATATTCTTCATGCAGTGCACGCGGCAGATCGCCGAAAGCGCGCCGTACTGGAACCAGCGCCCGTACAGCTCGTTGGTGACCGTCTGGTTGTGACCGCCGAGGTCGGAAGAGATATACGGGATGCCGACTTCCGCCCCGCCGAAGATCATCGCATAGATCTCCTGCGCGAGGTCGTCTTCATCGGCGTGGATGTCGCCCGTCCACTGGATGGAATAGCGGTGCGCGACGATGTCGGAAGCATACGTCCAGACGCCGTGCTGGCAGCCGTCTATATTCGACATCATCAGGGCGCGTTCGGCATAACCGTTGAGGTCCTTGACGCTCTGCAGATATTCGTCCGTCACCCAATTGTAGGCGTACATACCGAAAGCATAGACGGAAAGTTCGTCGTCTATCGGTTTGAGGGCGGTCGTCCAGTTGCGGTCATACCACCAATAATCGACGCCCAGGGAAAGGATGAGGGTCAGGTGCTCTTTGCGGAACTGCACCTCTTCTTTATCCAGGCTGTTTTCGGTATCCGCCAGCGGGTCGGGGTGGTCGTTGAAGCAGACGTTCACGCCGAGCTCGTGGCAGTCTTCCAAAAATCCCGCCATGTCGGGGAAGAGATCCGTATTGATCTCATAACCCGAACCGCTCGTGCCGTTGCGCCAGTCGGTATCGATGACCAGAACGTCGATCGCGTAGCCGCGGTAGGTGTAATCCTTGATCTGCTGCAGGGCAGTCTCGGAAGTATAGGCATAATAACGGGAATCCCAGAACCCGAGCATCTGCAGGGAGACCATCTCCGAGCGGCCCGTCAGCTTGACATAGTCGCTCGTGAACTGCTCATAGCTCCCGCCGGGGAGGAAGACATAGGTGTCCACCGCGTCGCTGTCAAACTCCCAGCCCTGCAAGAGTTCGTCCGATTCGCCCGAATAGCCGTATTCGGAAGGGATCACGCGCGGGCTTTCGGTAAAATACCAGCTGCGCAGCTCGTCCGAAGGGCTGGGAAGATACACGTTCGTAGACGTCATTCCCGCAAACTCCCATAGGAGCCCGCTCTCCCCGTCCGTCACGAATACGTCTTCTACAGACTCGCAGCCGTCGGGGATATGAACGACATACGCCACGCCTTCGCCGTCCGCTTCTTTGACAAGGATCTGCGTCACGCCCTCGCCGCTTTTCAGGTCAAACACCGTCTTTTCCCATCCGCCGCGGTCGGGAACGAGATAGCTCGGCCTGTTTTCAAATTTCCCGTCGGAACGCTCCTCGATGCGCAGCACCGTGTCCGAAAGGAGCTGCACGCGGATGTCGCCCACTTTCACTTCGGAAACAGAGGACGCCTCCCCCGTCACTTCCTCCGCCGTAATGGTGTTTTCCGCGCTCAGGGTCACGCCGAACACTTTCGACATCGGCCCTTTGTCCGCCGCGCCGCACGCCGCCAGCATACAAAGCGAGCAGACGAGCGCCAGCAAAAGAAGGACGAGCGTCCGCTTTTTAGATAGCCTCAACATATTTTCCTCCTGACGATTTCATTGATTTCCTCCTTTATTTTCAAGCTCCCCGCGGCAATCACTGCCGCCGGGAGCTTATCCGCGATCACGGCGGGCCCCCTTCTTTCTGCCCTGCGGCATTTCCGTAAATTTTGTCTGTATCTGTTGCCCCGCAACAGATACAGGGGGTACCCCCTGTCAAAAATGTTTGAAATTCACATTTTTTTGGCAATTCTATCTCTATTGCCATTCTAACACATTTCACACAAGAATACAATATCAAAAATCCGCTTTTATATATCATAATTCTATCATTGGGCGCGTTTTTTGCATGGCGGTGACAAAGCGGATAATTTCTATACAAATTTATACAAATCATAGACAAAGCCCCCTCCGCGGGCTGCGGAAAGGGCTCTGCTTTCACAGGCTTTTGAATTTGAAGTTTCTGTCATATGCGCGGTAAAATGTCATTTTGGAGACGAAGCCGCACCGCTCGATGAGCTCGCTCAGGGGAACGCCGCGGTTGTTCGGGTCGTGATACATATAGATGACTTTCTGCACGCGGATGTCGTTGATGAAGATGCGAAGGTCGACGTCGATGTACTTCGTGATCAGCGCGGACAGCGTCTTGGGAGAATAGCCGAACACGTCGGCGATCTTTTGCAGCCCCAGGTCGCGGTCGGCGTAGTGATCGTAGATGTACTGCACGACGTCGATGATGTTATAGCTGCTCCCGGGGTGTTCGATGTGTTTGCGGGAACTGAAACCGTAGCGCTTGACGATCTGCGCGAACACTTCCGCCGTCTTGGACACCTTTTCCAGTTCGCTCATCGTATCCCCGCGTTCGCGCACTTCTTCCAGGACGGGATACAAGTGCGCGAGGTTGAAATCTGCGTCCGTCAGCCAGCGGGCGGGCTCGTTCTGCGGATAGACCCTGTAAAATATATCCATATATTGTACGCCGACGTGAAAATAGGTGATGTCGGCGGGTTCTCCGACTTCGTAGGAGTGGCTTTCCAGGCGGTTGATGACGCACGCCTGCCCGTCCGTAAGGATCTTGTTTTCTCCGTTGACGAGGACGGACACCTGCCCGCGGTTGACGCAGTACAGCTCTGTATTGCGGTGGAAATGCAGACAAAAGCCGTCCGTACTGTAACGCTCCGCCTTGAAACGCGAAGCGTAGTCGCGCTGGCGCTCGTCCTGGATCTGCAGCTCCTTTTTGTCTCTCGTGTTTTCCGTCTTCATCGGCAGTCACTCCGAGAGCATCCGCTCAAACCGCTTTGCCCGTTCCAGAGCCAGCGCCGCATACGCCTCAAACGGCATCGCGCGATAGGCGTCGTGCTCATGTCTTCCTTCCCTGCCTTCCAGCTTGACCTCAAAGGTGAGATCCCCTCTGTATGCGGCGGCCCGCAGGCGGGAGGCGATCCCCTGCCAGTCGGCGGCGCCGTCAAAGGGCAGAAGGTGCAGATCGTCCAGCCAAGTGATCGAATCTCCGCTCATGCCGAGATTGTCGTTGAGATGGGTGCAATACAGTATGTCCGCGTATTTCCCGATCAGGTCATGGCAATGATCGTAGCACATCTCATGGCCCGTATCTATACAAAAGCGCACGAAGGGGTGTTCATGGAAACCAGTTAGGACGCAGTCGAGGTACGCCTCCCCTTCCGTGTTTTCCATGGCGACGGTGACGCCCGACTCCTCCGCCGCGGCGAAGATCTTGCCAAAATTTTCCAGCCCGCGCGCCTTGTCCGCCTCACTCGGGGCGATGTGCTCCATGCCGACGACGGCGTGCATGACGACGAGCCTGCACCCCCACGCGGCGGCGTCGCGGATACAGCGGATCTGCCGCTGCGCTTCCGAAGCCCCCTCTTCCGACTCCCACAATCTGTCCGCCCCGTCATACGGCGCGTGCACCGATTGCAGCGCGAGCCCTTCTTTTTTGATCTTTCCGGCAAGCAGCCTGTCCTCGTCCTTTCCCGTCCAAGTGAAAAAAACGCCGTCCCAGCCTGCCCGTTTCAGGGCGGGAAGCTGCTCCTCCGCCGACGGCCCGCCCTTGACGATACTGATGATTTTCCTGTACATACGGCAGCCCTTTTTCGTTTTTTCAAAATGATAGCACAAATTTTCCCCGATTGCAAGAGGATGGGCC
The DNA here is from genome assembly GCA_944376445.1 of uncultured Clostridia bacterium. Classification (GTDB taxonomy): domain Bacteria; phylum Bacillota; class Clostridia; order Christensenellales; family Borkfalkiaceae; genus Borkfalkia. Next base: position 25,542 of record CALWCR010000131.1, read on the forward strand.
AAAATCTTTTTCATACGCCAAACCGCTCGGCGGCGCGGGAAAATTTTATTTTCGGAAAAACAGATCTTGCGCCCGCTGCTTTTCGCAGCGGGCGCAAAGCGCATCCGGTCATTCCTTGACAGCCCCGCCCAAGATCCCATACATGAAATATTTGGACGTAAAAGCAAACAGCACGATAAGGGGGATCGTCGAGATCGTCATGCCGAGGATCCTTGTAGAATATTCTACCCGAAACAGCGATCCGAGCGTCGCAATGCCGATCGGTACGGTATATAATTCTTTTCTCTTTAAGATCAGGAAAGGCCCCATATAATTATTCCAACAGCCGACAAAGCTCAACAGAGCCAAAGAGATCGCCGCGGGCAGCAAAAACGGAAACACGATCTGCACAAAAATACGCGCTTCGCCCGCGCCTTCCACGCGTGCGCTTTCGACAATATCCATGGAAACCGCGTTTTTTGCATACTGCATGAACCAAAATACGCCATACGTATTGCCCATTGCAGGAATAATGAAGGGCCAATAGGTATTGATCCAATTGAATTGTTTCATCTCCCACACCCACGCGATCGTACCTAAAGAACCGGGGAGCATGAGGGTCACAAAGACAAAATTGATCAAAAATTTCCTGCCCTTAAAACGGTAACAGCGAAGGGCGTAGCCGCCCATGCTGCACGAGGCGATAACGAGCAGCGTATTGGGAACGGCGATCGTCAAAGAATTGAGGAAATATCTGAAAAAGCCCGCATCCGACAGCATCTTGAAATTTTCTGGAAACCGATCGCCGAACCAAAAATTCAGACGGAGAAACAATTCCGAATTTTTATGCGTACCCATCACGACCATGATATAGAAGGGCAGCAGCGTCGAAAGCGCAAACATCGTCAGGACACAATACCCGACCGTTTTTTGTATGATCCTGCTCCTTCGTCCCGTCTTCATATCACAGTTCCTCCCCTCCGGTCATCAGCTTCATACTCACAAAGGAAAACAGCCCTATCACCAAAAACATCCCGTAACTCAACGCAGACGCATAGCCGTAATGGCTGTTAGTAAACGCCTCTTCCATGATCAGCATGAGCATCGTCAGGCACCCGCGGTCCGTGCCGCCGTACGGCAATCCGCCGGAAGGCCCCGAACTGAACAACAATACGGGCGCATCGTACATCTGGAAACTGTTTATGAGCCCCGTGATGATGATAAAAACCATGACGTCCCTGATCGCCGGCATACATATTTTGATATATGTGGTAAGCGGCCCCGCACCGTCTATCGTAGCCGCTTCGACCACCGATTCGGATACGGATGCCAAAGCCGACGAAATAAACAGGACCGTACTGCCGAAGCTCGACCAGACGATCAAAACGGAAAGCACGAAGCGGCAACCCCATGCGCTGCCCATCCAATATATATTCTCTTTGATGAACCCGAGCGCCAAAAGGACTTTATTGACCGTCCCGTTTTCATAGTCAAACAAGATCGACCACAAAAGCCCGATCGCAACGGGCGTCATCAATGCGGGCAGATAATATAAAACGCGAAAGATATGCTTTTTGCCGATCAGCTTTTTATTGAGAAAATAACAGAGGAAAAGAGCGAGAAATATGCCGACGGGCATGGTGCATATGACGAGGATAAACGTATTCAAAAGCGACTGATAAAATCTCGGATCGGCAGAATAATCGAAAAAACGCAGATAATTCGCAAAACCGTTAAAGGTCATCTTGCCGAATCCGTCCCACTCCGTAAAACTGACCGCCAACGTAAAAACCATACTGAAGAGCGTGAACATACAGTATGTTATAAAAAACGGAGCGCAGAAGAAATAAGGCGCAAGTTTTATGCCGGATATTTTTCTTCCGTTCTTTTCGGGGCGCCGCGTATCCGCGGCGCCCCTTCCTTCTTTACATACCGCACGATCTTCGGCGTATGTCGTCTTCACCTTCCCCCTCCTTTCTAATAACCGTAGATCAGGGACGTGAGCGTCTCCTTGTCGGCAGAATGCAGATAAACGGGATCTGCAAGTTCCCTGCGGTATGCCGACACGATCTCTTCCGTCGCATCTTCCATGCGCGCATCTCCCCAATCCTGCCACTGCGGATAGTCTGTCCACCGCCAATTGATATAACAGGTCCCCTTGATCACGGGATGACTGCGGACAAACGCGAAATACTTTTCAAACCATTCCTCCCAACCCTGACCTTTGGTAATATCATACGAATGCGGCGTAGCTTCGGTGATCATTACGGGCTTTTTATGCAACTGCGCCGTAGAAAGGAACGATTCCGTGTTTTCCCTGTCTATGCTGGAAGCTCTAAAAATATCGATCGCCCACCAATCCACATACTCGTCGCCCGGATAATATTTGATAAAATCCGTCTCCTTTGCGTCGGGATTATAGCACCATAAAAACGCCAGATTGTCCGCGCCGGTCTCTTCGGCAAGTTCATGGAAACGGATAAACGCACGCTTGTAGATCTCCCCGTCCGTATAGCCGTTCCATTCACCGTTGAACTCAAACCCGGGCCGCACATAGACGGGGCGGTCAAAACCCTTTAAAACCTGCAGCAGCGCCTTCACTTCCGCATCCATCTTGCCGTCGGCGATCTCATCATAATAGCATTCATCGGGATTTTCATCCTTGTTGAAGTGCACGCCGATCTGCAAAAAGATGTATTGGTCATCACTGTAAATACTGAGCCCCTTTTTCATCTGCTCGGCCCAATCGAAATACTTGTGATGCGGCGCCACATATCCCATCGAAATACACGGCATTTCATCTTCGCCCATTACGCCGACATAATTATCGAATGTCGCCGTGATCCCGCTCTGGTCTTGCCCCGCGCCGTGCAATATGTAATTGCCCTTCGGCTCAAATTTTGCGCCGAAATTCACGCGGGGCATATACTCGCTGTCAATATCGTAATTGTAGTCCATAAGCTCCTCGTTTTTTCCGTTCCCGCACCCCGCACACAGGCAGAAAAGCAAAACGGTGCATAAAAGAAAGATAATGATTTTTTTCACTTCAACGACCTCCGGCTGATACCGATCCCCTTAACCAAACAGTTCCGGAAGTTTGAGTTTCAGCTCTTCCATGACCGTAACTTTGCATTCCGCCGCCGTCTTTCCGTTTTTCATGGAATTGAGGCACAGGCCCAAAGATTCACTGAACGTCGTGTCATATTGCGTAACAGGCCTGGCATTTACGTCATCCATATTGTCGAGGAAGAATTTCAGAATCTTCTGCCCGCCGAAGAAAGCGTCTTCCCTGTCGTACATGGGATCGTCATAGAGCGTCACCAAAGTACCGATCCCTCCGCTGCCGCCGGCATCCAAGATAGCTTTCTGCGTATTCTTCTGCCCTTCTTCCGTAAGCAATGCCCAGGAAATGAAATCCCACGCCGCCTCTTTATTCGGAGAACGGTTATAAATGCTGTAGCTGGTACCGCCGAAGCTGAACAATTTTCCGCCCGCAGGCTTGCAAATACCCAAATTGCCCGCCTGATCTTCCGCATTGCCCTTGATATGATAATCCATGCACCATGCGGGACAGATATTGAACACATACTTCGGATTATTGTAAGAAGTATAATAGGCCGCCGTCCATTGATCCATTTTCCCGCAGAGGCCTTCCTTAACGAATTGTTCCAGTTTCGGGAAAACCGCGTCGCATACCGCTTCGATATTCTGTTCGCCGCCCTTCATATAGGGAACGTTTTCCATACCCACGATGATGCAATACACGTCTCCGATGCTCGCAAACGGGATCACTTTCCCGCCGCTTTGGTCATAGATCCGTTTACAGGCGTTGAAAAAGCCGTCCCACGTCGCAAACATTTCGGAAAGCGCAGCTTCATCCGAAGTGCCCAGATATTGTTCGCAGAGATCCCGCTTATAGAGCAATCCCGTAGGCGCGGGGCCGCTCTCCACGCCCAATAATTTTCCCTCTTCATCCTTGCAAAGCTCCAAAACCCAATCTTTGATCAGGCTCGTATCCAAATTATACGGGTCTTGCGACAGATCTTCGCAAATATCCAAAGAAAAGAGTTTTCCGCGGGAAAAATAATCCCCCCACAAGATATCCGGTACATCTTCTTCCACGAAAAGCGCCGTTTGCAGCAGATTGATGTACGCGTTGCCGTCGACAGGAACGATGTTGATGTCGACGTCCGGATTGATCTTGTTATATTCGGAAACCATTGCTTCCGTCGTCGCTGTATCATAGCTCCAGATCGTAAGGTCGTAATCGTCGCTGCCGCAACCGACGGCGACAGCCGCCGACGAAAAGATAAGGCAAGCCGACAATGCGGCAGTCACAATTTTTTTCATAAAACCCCTCCTTATTCGCCCGCTTCGGGGTCATACGCACCGCAACCCAAAGTAAACGCCCACTCTGCGGCATACGTCTTTGCATACGCGCCCGCCATCAGATATGCCTCTCCGTCGGGAAACAATCCGTCTACATCGATCTCCTCCGTCTGCCCGAACACCAATTCCGTAAACTCCTCGCTTTCCGCGTTGCGCATACGCACGCGCAGCCCCGTGCCGCTCAGAGTAAAGCGGATCACATATTGTCCGCCCGTCGCCGCGATCCCTTGGCTGATGCCTATCTGCGTCCATGCGCGGCCTTCGCCGACATAATGGGCATTCAAAGTCACGCTGCCGCCGTTGAAAGCGAAGAGGAAAAACACCGTACCGTTGCCTTCCTGCTTATCGCTGAACCATTCGGGCGCATTGGAAAGCGCAATGATATAGAAATGTTCCGTCGCCCCGTCGATCCACTGATCGACGCTGTAATAAACTTCCGTTTCATTGATCGGCAGCGCCTGAGAATACATACCGCCCATGGTCGAAGGCGCACTGTTTGCGTCTCCCCAATTGGTCCCGCCGTATCCCTTGAACTGTACCCGGTCCTGCGATCCGTTTGCATTCATGGTAATATCCGAACGGTACTCCGTTTCATTGACTAAGCCGCCCTTCTCAAACTGCACAAAGCCGTTCAACGAACCGAGAGAAACCGTTACTTCACATTCGTCCGAAACGCCGCCCAGCGTCACTTGCACCGTGCAATCTCCTATATGATTCCCGCGGATGACCGCTTTAAGAGGATCGTCCGGATCGGGCTGTACCGTGACATTCGACGCGCCGTCCTCGACCTTCCAGACCGCAGAACGGTTGGACGCATCGGCGGGCTGTACGGAAGCCGAAAGCGTGATTTCTTCAAATTGCCGTATGGAAATTTCACTGCGGTCCAACGTCAATCCCGTCACGGGGACATCCGCCTGCGTTACCGTAACGCTGCATTCCCCGCTTATCCCCTGTACCGTCGCCGAGATCACCGTCTCGCCGACACCGACTGCCGTAATACGTCCGTCGGCGTCTACCGTCGCGACCAACACATCTTCGCTGGCAAACTCCACCGTTTTATTCGTTGCATTTTCGGGCAAAACCACGGTCTGCGCCTGCACGCTCTCGCCCTCGCTCAAAGAAATCTTTTCTTCTTTGAAAGATACGCTCTGCACGTTTACGATCTGCGAAGCACTCTTGTCCAGCCCGATCGTAAACGCATATTCGCCTTCGTACTGCGACCCCGGATTGCCGATATGTGCGCCCGCCATTAGGTAACATTTCCCGTCGGGGAACAATTCGTCCGTTACGGTAATATAAGAAGACTTGATCGCATCGAACCACTGCAATTCGCCGTTCAGATACACCTCGTATCCTGCCGCCGTTTCATTCAGTTCGATGGTAACGGGCATACTGTAAGAATCCGCGGGCACACCTTCGCTCTCACCGAGATAGCTCCATCCTTCCCCCATTTCCAAAAGATCATGATAATGCGGTTTGAGTTTGATGTTGCCGTCTTCGTAAACGATCATAAAGAACAATGTTTTAACTGGATCTTCCCCGTTCCAATTGTTAAACAACTGCTTGCGGTCTGCAAGGGAAATGAAATACCAATGATCGCCCGTAAAATCCATCGGCTGATCGAGCGTATACTTGATCTTCAGCCCGTCAAGTTCGAGCGCCTCGTCATAATAGCCGCCCATACAGTCCGGCTCGGCATTGTTCACGGTATCGGGCCAGCTCAGCCCGCCTTTCCCGGAATATTTGACGCTGTCGCTGCCCACCGCTTGGGCGGTAACAGGGAAATACTCCCCGCCTTCTCCGCCTAAAAGGCCTCCTTTTTCAAATGCCTTGAAACCGTTGATGGTCTCGATCTGTACAGGCTCTGTAACCGTGACCGTGCAAGAAGCGCTCTTGCCGCCCGCGGCAGCCGTAATCTTGGCGCTGCCCGCCGACACGGCACTGATTAGGCCGTCATCCACCGTCGCCACCTTTTCATCGTCGCTTTCCCAAGTCACCGCCCCGTCATATGTACTCGGAGAAACGAGCACGCTCAATTGAAATGTGTCGCCGACTTCCAGCTGCAGCGTTTGCTTACTGAGCGAAACGCCTTCCACGGTATCTTTGCCGCCGCATCCCGCAAACGCAAACAGGCTTATTGCCATCAAAAACGCGGCTGCCAAGCATAAAAATTTCTTCATATGGACCCCCTCTGCGCATATGCGCAATCATTTTATCAACTTCATCTTACAGCAAACGGCGTTACCGAACAATCTTACAAATTTATTATTTTGTGCAAATAATTATGATTTCCCGAGCCCGCCGCCCCCGCTGTTTCTGTATTCATTGGGCGTTTTTCCGTAAGTTTTCTTAAAATACTTTGAAAAATACTGCATATTGTTGAAGCCCACCATCTCGCAGATCTCGCTCAATTTATAATTGCCGTTTTCGATCAAAGCCCGCGCCTTTTCCATGCGATATGCGTTCAGATAGGTGTTGAAATTTTTGCCGACCTCCTTTTTGAACAGCTGACTGAGATAGACGGTGCTGATGTTCAGATGCCTTGCCGTTTCATACAAGCCTATATTCGTCATATAATTATCCGCAATATATTGCAGGCATCTGGTGATCAAATAATTATATCTGTTTTTATTTTGCCCCGTAACATATTCCGCCAAGGCGTGCGCCTTGCCTTTCAACGCACAAAAATTGATCGGCTGCACAAGCTCGGATAGCAACCCGTCATATTCCCGCCGTTCGGCAGGGTCTACTTTCTTTTTTAAAAATTCAAACTCAAACCGAAGATATTCCTGAAACTTTCTGAACTGTTTATACGACAATCCCGACATGAGATCTATAGCAAAAATTTTATCCTCATACTCTCTGTAATTTCCGTTCTTTCCGATCTCGTCGAGCATTTTGACGGCCGTTTCAATCATTTTGTCATAAGAGACACCGCTATGTTCCCTGACATAATAATCGCTGTACAGTACGATCTGCGACTCTCCGAAAAGATGAAAAGCATTCAGCAGGACATTCAATTCTTCCAGCGCCTCTTCCGTACCGCGAAAATCCAACCGGCAGCGGGACGCCAGACAGACGGTTTTGCCGTTCAACAGCCGTTCCGAATGACGCCGCAGCCTTGCAAGCACCTCTTTCTCCCGCTCCTCCATGTATTTTACGGACGGATGATGCGGCAAAGTCAACACGAGATAAAACACATCGTCAAGATAAAAAGCAAAGCACGCTTCAAAATCATCCCCGGAAAATCCCGACAACGACCCGCACATCTTTTCATATTCGATTTTTTTCTGCAGCGACGATATGAGCGACAGGCGGATCATGAATTCTCCCGAGACGACGGCGGCAATAAAAAAACTTTTTCCTCCGCCGCAAAGAGAAAACAGGCGGTTCAGCCTTTCCGCATTTTTTTCATTTATGCGATCGTCCTGAAAAAAGATGAGCTTTTCAAAAAGCCTGTTGACGTTCTCCCGCCGATACTGCGACTCGTCCGTATGGCTCTTATAATCTTCGATAATACAGGAAAGCGCCGTCTGATTGACTTCCTCCCCGAAAAGAATATTTTTGACCCCCATGCGCATCGCCCGCATGGAATATTCAAAAGAACATTCGCGCATCAAAAAAATGACAGACAGCGCGGGACTGTTTTCCAGCAGTTTTTTAACGGCAGCCATGATCCCGTCATCCGCCAGGGAAACTTCGGCAAACACCAAGGCATACTCTTCCGGCCGTGCGGGCAAATCGCTCGGATCTTTTGAAAAATCCGCAACGACGCCGCTGCCGCGCGCCGCCCGCACGATCATTTCGTATATATCGTCGCTGTTTATATAGGAAAAAATTTTCATTTATCCCTCGTTTTGCTTGTAATTGAGTACTTTTTTTGTAAATTCTTTATCGACATCGTTGAGCCAGATCTTATTTTTCATTTCGTTCCGATACAGCTTGATCAGTTCTTTGTTTGATTCCAGGCGGCAATCCCCCCATGTGCGCCATTTGGCATACTTCGTCCAATCCCAGTTGATATAGCAAGCCGCTTTGATGACCGCATTTTCCTTGATATAACGGAAAAAGGAAACGAACCACTTCTGCCAGCCTTCCAGCGTCGCTCCGTAGCGGAAGGCGGTCGCTTCTCCGAGCATGACAGGCTTGCGGTGTTTTTCCGCGTCGCGCAAAAATGTATACGTATACGGAGCAGATTCTTCCGGCGTCTGGAATATTTCTATCCCCCACCAATCCACATACGCATCGCCCGGGTAATATTTTTCATAATCTTTATCGATCGCCGCAGGATTATAGCTCCAGACAAGGCTCACGTTGTCGCAGCCCGTGTCCTGCATCACATTTTTGATCCGCCTGAACGCAAGTTTATAATAATGCGCGTCGTAACCGTTCCATTCACCGTTGAACCCGTACCCGGGGCGTATGAAAATAGGGCGGTCTATGCTCTTCATGGCGAGCATAAGTTTGGCTATCTCCTCATCCCTTCGCCCTTCTGCTATGTCTTTTTCGTAATTGCTGCCCTTCAGTTCTCCTTTACAAAACTCCAACCCGATCTGCGGGATGATGAGACTGTTTTCGGAATACGACTCCATATGCATGATAAGCTGCTTGGCAAACAGATCGTATCTTAAATCATTGTACAGCCCGATAAAAGAGACCGACATGATGGGCGGATAATTTTTCAGGCAGCGGCGGTATGCGTCATACGATTGAAATTGCTCATAAATATCATACTGCCCCGTTCCGTGCAAAATATAGTTTCCCTTCGGTTCAAACTTCGCATTAAAATCCACACGTTTGCAATAATTCATCTCTTTTCCTCTGTCAGACAAGTTTCAACGGTAAAATCCCCGAGCAAGCAGCGATTTTCAATATAAAAGCACACTTCTTTGCCTCGGCGAAAGACGTATACGACCGGCAAACGCCCGCTCTTCCAATCGGCAAAACCAAAAAGCGGTATACGGCAAGGCACAACACAAGGATCCAGCTTCAAACGGCGAGAAACGGCGTCGATAGCTATCCCGCCGCGGGCATAGATCAACCCGACCGCGGTAATGCCGCGCGGATAATAGTTGAGTTTATTCCAGCCGTATGTGTCTATGAAACATCCTCCGCGCCCACCCTGATTTTCGTAAAGCTCATAGCGGACATATTTACAGATCTCTTTGGAAAAGTCCTCCCCCAGATAACAGGCAGTCATATCCCGCCAAATATTCTGCGATATCCAGACGTTGCTCGCATCGAAGCTGCTGTGCGTACAGCCGTACGGCGTCATGCAGGCTTCGCGGGCCGTCAATATATCCTTTCGCAGCCGCTCTTTATCCCAGCCGCACTCCGTCCCCGACATGAACAGATATAAAAGCCCGTTGGACGTATAGATCGAATATGCGTCGCCGCCTCCCTTTGCGCCCGTCACGCCGATGCTTTTATAAATGGAATCTTTGTGCAGACCGCCTTCGGACTCGATCAGATTGACGGCGTAATGATCTTTCCGCCAACCGTAACGCTCTATGCTGTCTCTGATCTTATCCGCCTCTTCCCTGCAAACCGCCCGCGCCTTCTTGCGGCCGAGTACGGACAGCATTTCCTCCGCGGCGATATACGCCGCATATTCTTTGATCCCCAAATAAATTTGTTCCTGTGCAAACTGCACGTTATCGGAACTGTCGTCGATCGTATTGGCCGTGCCGACGTTTGCGAGCCCGTTGCCGGTCATATCGCAGGACCGATTGTAAAAGACCGCCCCCTCTATGATCGACGCATACTCTTGCAAAAGCCGCTCTCCGCCGTACATTTTACAATAGGCATACACCAGCAAAATAAAATTGCAATTTTCCTCCACCGGCATGGTATGCAGATATGCGCATCCGCCCACATTCGACCCGCCGCCGAGATCGTGCGGCAAAAAATCCTCTTCCTTCGCCGCCGCCCAGTTCTTCAGTTCGCTTTCGAGAAGCTGCGGCCAAAACATCAGATAAAACAGGGCGACGTTATATTCGACGTCTACCGTGGAATGGAACAGGCAATTGCCTTCCCAGACGCTGAACCAATGTTTTTCCCGATCCCCGCAAAACCAGACGTTGGCGGCAAAACTGCGCATCGCGAGCCCTAAAAACTGATAATAATCGGACGGCATATCGGCTTTTTGCAATATGGCGCAAACATCCGAAGAACGCTTTTCGATCTCGTCATAATGCGCGAGCGCTTCGCCTGCAACTTCTTCGACGGAGGAAAATCTTTCCGTATAGGACAATTTCATTTTTTCGCCGCGGACATCCAATACTTCCGCACGGCAATATCCCGCCAAAACGAAACGGACAGTCATCTCGATCCCCTGCCCGATCTCTCCCGCCGCCAACAGCATATTTCCTTCTTCCGCACATTCTTCTCGGCACGCGATCATGCTTTCCGCCACAAACTCGCGGGAGGTATGGCTGTTTTTCTCTAAAAAGCCCTTCCAGCCGTCCGTATCCTGATAATGGATGTGATCATCCGTCAATCTGTATGTCTTTTGCATTTTCAGCGTTTTGCCGCACGGCCTGAATCCCGTCATTCGGGCATCGCAAAACACGGCGATCTCCTTGCGGTCATCCGCACGGACCATCCGGTCGATCAGCCGCCGCACCTTCACCTTGCAAAGCAGCGCAGGCATGGTACAAAGCGCCTCATCCTGCGGATAAAAAGGCGCCACGAACGAAAATTCCGCCACGACCCCGATCCTGTGATCGCGGCAGATATAGACCACCCTGTCAAAATATTCATGCTGCTCTATATATTGGAGATCCACGCTGCCGCTTCCGAACGGCAATCCGTAGCGCACATTATCGTAAATAATGCCGAAGTTTATTTTTTCCGGGCTATCAAAAAAACGTCCCAGCGGGGAAAAATAGATCTCGCGCGTCTGCGGCCGAAAATTCAAACTGATCTTGCCGCCGAATTTAGCGACGATCGTCTCGGACAATGCCGAAGCAGGTTTGCTTTCATACGGTAAATACATCTCAGCCTCCGTAAAATGATCCTCGGCTTTATTGTAAAAGGTACAGACGCGGCAAACAAGTGGCTACTTTTATTATTTTTTGCAAAAATTTAAATAAAACGTCCGTTTTCTGCCGACGACAAAACAAGATCTGGCAAGCAGTGATCCGCGCCCTGAAGCCAGACGAGATTCGGGGGCGCAGGCCGAAAAAACAAGAAACGCCCTTTAAATCGCGAAAGCGGGCGGCCATACAGCCGCCCGCTTCCCTTTATTTACGTTGAAAATACCCTTTCGGTTTCACCCTTTGCTCGACGCAGCCGCCATTTTTCTGACGCTGTCTTTTTCTTTTTCCATCTCGGCAATACTTCTTTCCGGCAACTTATTGGCGCCCGCCCCTTTGGAAGACACTTTGATATATGTACCCTCTTTTTTCGCCTTGGCGATCCTTTGCTCGGCAAGCGCGATCTCTGCTTTATACTGCGGCAGCCACTGCGCCTCCGCGATCAGCATTTCATCGGTGAGCTGCCATACTTCCTTAGGATTGAGCACCGCCCCGACGAGAGGATCCAAAAGCATCGCCTGCTTCAAGAGACGAACGTCCGCATGGACCGCCGCTTCTACGGCAAGCCGCTGGACCGACACCGACTGATTGCATACCGCCGCACAACCGAGCGGCAGATCGCCTATCCTCGGCACAGAAATACCGTTCCTGTCCACATAACACGGCACTTCTACGATACAGTCGGGCGGCAAATTGGTGATACAGCCGTGATTGACGACATTAAAATGCCCGCGGTAGGTCCTGCCCGTTTCCAGAGCCTCGATGATATGAGACAGATGCTCGTAGCGATAATTATCTTCCGAATACTTCTTCGGCTCCTCTTTCATCCAATTCGGAAAATCATGCTCGAACCAATTTCTTCCTTCCCTGCAGATACGAAGGTATCCGCCCGTTTCGCCGTCGATCCAAGACTCAAACGAGATCCAGTCTTTGATCTCGTCGGGGCGCTTTCTGTACCACGCAAGATATTCCGAAAGATGCCCGTTGCTTTCCGTCGAATAATATCCGAAGCGCTCCATCATATCGATGCGCACCTTCTCTTTTTCGCGATAGCGCTCATCCGCCCTGAATTTTTCGAGAAGCACGGGCGTCATTTCTTCCCCGTGATATTTGACGGAAATATACCATGTCTGATGATTGATGCCCGCACAGATGATGTCCAGATCTTTGGCTTCGGCTCCCAATACCGCGGCAATGTCATTGATCCCGTTGGTAACGCCGTGACAAAGACCGACCGTATGCACGCCGCCGTACTGATTGCAAGCCCATGTGATCATCGCATTGGGATTCGCGTAATTGAAGAGTATCGCATCGGGCGCGGCATATTCTTTTATATCGCGGCAAAATTCCAAAACGGCATGGATCCCTCTCTGTCCGTAAAAAATGCCCCCTGCGCAGAGCGTATCCCCCACGCACTGGTCGATCCCGTAGCGCAGCGGGATCTCCACATCCATTTCAAACCCTTCCAATCCGCCTATGCGGACGGTATTGATGATGTAATCGGCATCTTTTACCGCCTCTTTGCGATCGAGCGTACTGACGATCCGGATGGCAAGCCCGTTGGCATCGATGTCGCGCTGTACGAGACGGGTGACCATGGAAAGGTTCTTTTCATTGATGTCGGTGAATGCGATCTCTACATCGCGCAGCTCCTTCACGGAAAGAATGTCCGTGATCAGATTTCTGGTAAAGCCGATGCTCCCCGCGCCTATTACTGCAATTTTCTTCATTTTTGTTATTCCTCGCTCAAAATTTATAGCAATTGATATTTGAAATTCAAAACACCGTTTGATCTACCGGACCCGCCGGGAGTATAGACGATCGACAGCCCGTCGGACGAAGTCACGGCTCTGATGCCCGCAATATCTTCGGACACCTCGGAAATGCTGCTTGCCCCATACAAGATCTTGATCTTATGCCTTTCCCCGTACAAATTGGGGTGTTCTTCGTCGTATCTTGCCAAAACGGCATACTCTTTCCCCGCCTTCAAATCGACAGGCTCACCCAACTGCCCGTATTCGACGGCACCGATGCCGCTGAACCGAAATACCCGGCTTACGAGCTGTTTTTTATCGGCGATATCGACGATGCTGAGCGTAACGGGATAAGAATTTGCCGCCTCTTTGACGGCGTAACCGAGTTCCCAAATACGCATATCTGCACGAGGCATGAAAGAAAACCCCGCATATCCGGTAAATTGCGTGTCTTCCTCACCGAAATCAAATCCGCTGTACCCGCTCTGCACGGAAGGGCGGTCGGTACGCAGTTTTTCCGGCGCACTGTACCCTTCGGCACGAAACGCGGGGCGCTCCCCCGTCGGCGCATTGACCGCGACATAACCCAAGCCATACTTTCCGTAATGCGCGCCGTCCGTATCTTTCCCCGCAACGGCGAGATTGACGGCGGGCTCTCCCGTATCGTCGACCAATGCGATCATCAGCTTATACCAGCCGGGATCGAGCTGCGGAACGGAAAATTGTGAGCTGACAGAATATTTTTTATACTCCGTACCTTCTTTTTTGACCCAGCCGCGCGCATCGAATGCTTCATCCGTACCGAGCACATATTCTTCACCCGTATCCGAAAGGAGATACGCCTTCAACGAATATTTATCGTATACGGTTGCGCAGCCCTTTTGCGCCCAGACCTGCGACAAAGTAAACGTATCGCCGCTGTCGGCCGCCGAAGGATAGGTGACGCTCTCGGGCACCAATCTGTAACCGCAATTGACCTGATAATATTCCTCCAGCGTCATCCCCGACCACACGATGAAATCTTTGCCCATATACAGATCGCCGGACGGCACTTCGGAAATATTGACTTTTTTATTTTCCAAAACGGAACCGACATACCAACCCAATGTGCTCGAATGATAATCCAAGCCCATCTGCACCGCTTGTTGGGTGGTGGTAGGATTGCCGACGACGTTGTTGCCGAAATCCCCGTCTTCGATCCCGCCCGTGGCCGAACCCCATTCGCCGTGGAAGCGAAGCCGCTGCCAGTTTTCGAGGATCGCCGTCTTATCCGGGCCGTACAGATAATGCTCCCCGCCGATAAAACGGCGAAACATATCTATCTGCCCCGTCTGTGCGTTTTCTATCACGCTTTTGATGCCGGGAGCCAGCGTTCCGTCTTCCGCCGCGACGTATTGCCCGCTCGTGACCGTCGAATACACGACGTTCACGGTAAGCCTCGGATATTTGACCTTTGCGCTTTCATCCAAGAAAATATCCGTATATTGGCGCGACATCCGCTCCATCGTTTCCACCTGGATCTGACGGATCTCTTCTTCGGACTTTTTATAAAGTTTGCTCTTCGGGTCGTTACGGCATTCGGCATCGTCAAACATCGAAGTGTGCCATTCGCCCCATTGACCGTATGCCGACATATCGAACTGCGCTATTTTCTCCTGCCAAAGCTCGTTCCGCGCATATTCCCCGGCAAACGCCTTTAACAGATTTCCCCACGCTTCCAGCAATTTATCTTCCCAATAATACGGCTCCCACGTCGGATACGGCAAGGTAAAAGCGCCGCCGTACAGCTGCGTGACCCACTTGCCGCCGACTTGTTCATAGATATACTGCGGTACATGGATCTGCCCGGGCAAACTCGTGGCGTCCGCCATATGGATGCCGATGCACATATCCAGATCGTAATCCTGCCACAATTCCAAAAAATTGTCGATGGCGCTGAAATCGTACACCCCTTCCGCAGGCTCCAGCTCCCTCCAGGAAAAATAGTTGGAATAAAGATTCGTGCTGTAACGGGACATCTGACCGCCGAACACGGCCGTCGTATCCGTATACGGTTTAAAACTATACGCAGTCCATCCCATATTCGGATTTTTGATCGGCTGTAAGATCTCCTGCGGCCTGTAAGTCACGTCTTCCGCACGGATATTTTCTTCTCCGCCGCGGCAGCCGAACATGAGCGCGGCACATACCGCCGCCAATACGATCGCCGTCAATTTTTTCATCCGCCGCCTCCATACCCGCTACAAGGTGACCGCCTTGATGAGCGCCTTCGCCTCTTCTTCGCTTCGGCACCAGCAATGATACAGCATACCTTCCGGTTCGATATACTTCATGATCTCCACCAGATCTTCGGGCGGGCCGGAAATGTCGATGCACTTCCCCGCCGCCTGTATTTTTTTCAGCACGTCGATCCAATGTCTGGGAGAGGGCTGTCCCGCCCCGTATACCCATTGCACGGCGTTCAGGTTCTTGAATTGCAGGATCCTGTCCAGATGCCGCAAGGCTTGCGGCCCGTCGAGATGATAGATACTCTGTTCTAAAAATCCCGTTTCCCGTTCTATCCCGGGAGCTACGAGCTCTTCGTATGCCGACGGGGACAGCATACAGGAAAAATCACTGCCGACGACATAATGTCTTCGGTCGCTCCACTGTTCCATCCAATACGAAGTCCCGTTGCCGAGAGCAGCGATCTTCTCATACAATCTGTCATAAACGATCTTATATACCGCAAAGATCTGCTCGTCAAACTTTTTTAAAAGGTTCGGACATTCGATCGTATCGAAGCACAGCTCTTGCGGCCCGCGGAGAGATACGAGCGCATCGGTACCCGGATGCAGATCGGTGATGCCCACGACATAGTCATCCCCCGCGTCTTTGCAGGCGGCATCCGTCATCCGCACGATCTCCTTCCACCAACGATCGTTTTCATCAAAACGAATATCGGGCAGCGTTTCCCAATCGCGGACGCTGTGTACCGCCCAGGAAGTCTCTTCGCCGAACTCCAGACCGCATCCGCAGATCGCCCCTAAAATATCCGGCCCGAGATTGCAGTAGAAGGTCGGGAAAGCCTCCCCGTAGTACGCCGTCCTTTCAAACGCAAAGCGCTTGGAGCGGATCACATAATCCATATCCAGCCATCGCTCCGCGATCTTTGCCGGCGCAGGCGGCTGTTTGGACCAATCCGCGCCTTCTTTCGGCGCAACGGCGCATACCAACGGCCTGTCATGATTTTCTCTCGCCCAATATTGGCGCCATTTTTCCTTGACTTTCTCAAAATCGCAATTGATCATCGTATTTTTCCTTTTCCGCCGCCGAGACGGCGGCGGAACACGTCTTATGCAAAGACAAAATAGTCTTTATCCGAAGGAGCGGGCGGCGCTTTTTTATTTCCGACTGATACCAGCGCGCTTTCACCCAGAGAAAGGTTCACCGAAAACGTCAATTCCTGCCCGTATGAACCGTCCGCGTCGTACACTACTTTTGCCAGGATCTTGATCTCGCCGAGCTCCGCTTCGTTTGTCACTGTCAAAAGCCCGCTCTTGGTGAGCGTCACGCCCGCCGCCGCATTGACAAGCGAAAATTCGTAACTGTGATTTTCGCGCAATTCACCGTTTACGTTCAATCCGCTGCAAGCAAGCTGCATCGTAAAAACTTCCCCCTCCGCTCTCGGAACAAACCCGTATGGCTTGCTGTCTACGCGGATCGTTGAAACGATGTCGGACGGGTCGATCGCCTGCTCGGGCAAACCGTACAACTCGATATCGTCGATAACGACTTCAAAATATTCGGCGGAATTCGCATAGAACTGAATGACGCAGATCAAAGGATTATAAATTGCCGTGAACAATTCTATCGGCATACGGACCGTCCCCGAAAAATTGGCAGGGATCTCGATCGCATAGTACGGATTCGTCGTAACAATGCCTTCGGAAAAACTCTCTTCCCCGTCCGCTTTCACATAATGCGTTCCCGTCAAAGCCTGATTGAAATACCCGTAGTTGACGACAAATCCCATGGATACGAAATCATCCTGCGGGTTGGAAACGTGCATCGAAATGCCCTTTGCGCCGTCGAGCGCCGTAAACGTCTTTTGTATGTCTATGCGCTGGTTGTCCTGTCCTCCGGACGGTTCGCCGTCAAAATTCATCAACTTCAACGCCTTTCCGCCCTTCCCGTCATCTACAAGTGAAAACGCAGAATCGGAACTCCCGTATGAATACAAGCCGTAACCCGCCTCGGCGACGGCGGCGTCGTCCGCATACGAATCGAAGTTATCGAGAGAGACAGTCATCCCGCCGACAATGCCGTACAAACAGAACGAATCAAAAATCACCGTATACTCGGCGGCAGGCCCGTAGATCTGAAACACCATATTATCCAGAGCCGTGACGCCGCCGTATACGCTAAACGGCAGCGCGATCTCCCCTTTGAACCCTGCAGGGATCGTCAGCGGATAAAATTCCGACCCGTCCGCGACCGCCTCGGTATATTCTTCGGCGTTTTCCTCTTTGACGAAGTATGTCTTGCCGAGAACAGGCGACTGCGCGTAATTGATCTGCGGATTAAACGCCAAAGCCGCACCGGAGCGATTTTCCACAAACATACTCAACCCTTTCGCTTCGGCTTTGAACGGGAAAGATTTGACAAAATCCGCCCGCTCGCTCTTTGCGGCATTGCTCACCGCAAGCGCTTTCCCTTCCCCGTAAGAGATGAAAGCCAGCGAAGTTTCCGCGTTGCCGTATTCATACTGCAAATATCCCTGATCTGCGGGAAGCGTATCCACCGCATACCCGTCAAAATCATCCAGCACCTCATAATCGTCATTTGGAGCGACGGCTTCCTCCACCGTTTCTTCCGCCGTACCGTATAAAGCGATCTCGTCGATGAATAAGCTGAACGGTTTGGAAAACGGATCTTCCCCGCCCCATGCGATAAACAGGATCGGGTTAAAGCCCGTAACGGGCGCGTTGAAACTTGCAAACGGAATGCGGATGACGCCCGAAAATCCGGCTTGGATCTGAATATTATAATACTGCGCTTCCGACGTCGTCATATCCGTAAACACCGTCTCCCCGTCCGCCATCACCTGATAGGGAGCAGAGGCTTTCGGCATCGGCCCGTATGCAAATTGCGGATAAATGCCGAACGCATCTTCTCCGGGATTTTTGATCCAGAACGAGATCCCCGCATAACCTTCTTCATAAGCTATCGTGCTCACGGAAAACGAGGCATTCTCCTTTTGCGCGCTCTCCATCGAAGAAGTCAGCTTCAACGATTTGCCCGTGCCTCCGTACGCATCGGCAGCATCCGAATTCAATTCGATGACGCTCTTTTCGCCCGCATACGGATAATTCTGATAATTTTCACGCAATGCTTCCGTCGAAGCATACGATTCAAAATCTTCCAGCAGCTTATACGCTTCCTCTTCCGCAGCCGCAGAAAAACACGCCAACCCTGCCGCCAGGCAGGCCGTCATCAAGACGGTGAGAAACGCGACGATATACTTTTTCATGATCTCCCTCCTCACGCTGCGACGCTGAATACGAAATCCACCGGGCCGAGCACGCAATTCTGCGTATTTTTCATAAACGAAACATCATACAGATCTTTTGTCATGACGACGCCGTCGATGGAAAAATACGGATTTGCTGCCGTTGCGGTCTCTTCGCCGTACCAAAAGTCCCCTTTGGCCTCTTTACTCAGGATATAATACGATATGCCCGCCTCCAAAACCGCCGAATCCGTACCTTTCAATTCGGCATAGACGATCTTGTTCCAAACGGCGTCGGGCGCGGCGGTGAGCGTTGCCGATGCGACGACAGCTTTCGTCTCATTCAGGATGACAAGCTCGTGGTCCTTCTGCATATGCAGTCCGATCCTTCCGAGCATGGTTACATTCAAATCGCTTTCCCCGACGGTGATTTTTACCCCGACATATCCTTCATAGTCGTCGACGCCGGACGTATCCAATTGATATGAAGAGAGCATAGTCATCCCCTCGGGCCGTTTTTCCGCCGTCGGCTCTCTTTCTTTGCCGCAAGCGATAAACAGGAACAGCGCCGAACACAGCGCCAGGCCGACTGCCAACAATTTTTTCATCGTCGATCTCCTCCCTTATTGTTTGGCATCAAACAGCTCTTGTATGAACGTATATACATCTTTGCCGACGCGGTCCACTTCGGTATCCTTTGCCGCCGCGACTTCTTCGGCGATCGCCTCCGTAAACCCGTCCATATCCGACTTATTGATGATATAGTCGGAAAAAATAACGTTCATATTGTAGGTGTGGCTTTGCAGCTGCGCGTTCACGTCGGCATTTTCGATATAAATGCCCTCTTCCTGCGTCGCCGACCATATGATCTTCAACCCGTCCAATTCTTCACGCGCTTTCTTTGTAAGATCTGCGGCTTTCTGCGCGTCCGCTTTGTCGTATACTCTCGTCGGGTTGCTGTATTCGCCGAAAACCTGATAGTTGAATCCCATAATATACAGACCGTTATATCCTTTTACGGCAGGGTCGGCATATTTCGGCATGGTCGTAAGCGTATTGCTCTCTTTATCGAAGGTATAATGGGTCCCCGCTATGCCCGTGCTCGCCAACATATAATTGTCGACATCGGCAACGATCCAATCGAAATACTGCACGATCGCCGCCGCATTGCGGGAATTGGAAAAAATATGCACCGCATTATTGATCACGGTCGCAGGCGCATACCCTATCTCATCCGCGCGATCCTCGCCCAAACCGTTGACAACATTCAAATGCTCGATCTCAGCATCGGGAACGATCTGGCTGAGCACGGGATACGCTGTTTCCGCAAAAGAATACCAGCCGATGCACATACCTTGTTTGCCCGCCTGAAAATCCAATTGATTTTGCTGCCAGGTGACGGTATCATAATCGGGAGACAAATATCCCTTGACGCGCCACCGCTGGATGGTGGCGATATATTCTTCAAAATTCGGATGGCTCTCTACGCGCACATATTTTCCGTTTTCGTCCAAATAATCGGTATACGGCAATCCGAACGCACCGCTGAGCCATTTCTGCATCTGAAAATACGGAGCGCGGAACGGGATCATGCCTTCCTCCTTAAACGCCTCAAATGCCGTTTCCAGCTCCCCGATCGTTTTCGGGACCTCCGTAATACCGTGTTTTTTCAAAACATCCATGCGGATGAACGCCGTATCGTTGGCGGCGGCGGCGCAGTCGGGGATCCCCATGATCTTGCCTTGATAGGTGACCGCCTGCCAGTATTGCTCGGGGATCTTTTCCAAAAGATTCTTTCCGTATTCCTCCAACAATCCTGTAAGATCCATCAAAAGCCCCGGCTGGGAAGCATAACTTAAAAAACCGCCCGCGTACATGGAAAATGCGTCCACATCGCTGTTTTCATCCGCGACGACCATATTGACCTGCTGCGTGTACGAAACGCCCGGATAATACGTAAGATCGATCGCGAGCTCGTTGCCCGTATCTTCTTTGTATTTTTCCTGTATCGCGGAATACACCATCACGTTTTCCCCTTCTCTGCCGCCATACACCGAACTCCAATCGGGGATAATGATCTTGAACGCGCCCTCTTCACCCTTCTCTTTTTCACCGCAGGCCATCATAAGGCCGATAGCAGAAAGCAACATCACCGCCGACAGAAATACTGTCAGGATCCTCTTCGTTTTCATCGTTTTCCTCCCTTTATTGTTTGACTCCGCCCATCGTCAGCCCTTTGATAAAGAACTTTTGTACGAACGGGTACATGATCAAGACGGGGATCGTGGACAATACGACCATCGCCATCTTGTACGTTTCATTCGGAATACCCTGTGAAGTATCCGTCCCCGTGCCGCCGCCCGAAACCGACCCCATCAGCAGCACGTCCCGCAGAAAAACCTGCAGAGGCCACAATTCCCTGTCCTGAATAAAAACCAGCGCATTGAACCACTCATTCCAGCGGAAAAGCGAATAATACATAAACGTGGTCGCCAATGCGGGCAAGGACATCGGGATGACGATCTTGACAAACGCCTGAAAGACGCCGCAGCCGTCGATCATGCCCGCCTCTTCGATCTCGCGCGGCACGCTCAAAAAGAAATTGCGCAAAAGTACGATCAGCCAGGGCATGATCATGAGCGCGATGATGAGAGACCATAAGCTGTTATACAGCCCCGTCCATTTGACGACCAGCCACGTCGGGATGACGCCGCCGTTAAACAGGCCGCTCATGTATGTCACGAACATGATCCACCGCCTTCCCGGCAAAAATGTTTTGGACAGCGGATATGCCATCAATGCCGTAGCGACAAGGCTCAAAACGGAACCGACGATCGTGACAAACAAAGAATTTCCGATCGAACGCAAAAACAGCGGCTTTTCAAAGACCATTTCATACGCTTTTAAGGAAAATTCTTTCGGGATGATCTGCACCCCGTCCCGCAAATAAGCGACCTCACTGGTAAAGGATGTCGTAAACACAAACCAGATCGGCAGTAAGATCATCAGGATCAATAAAAAGACGATCGCCCGCAAAAGCGCCTGCTCAATAAAATTCCTTGTGCGGAACCTTTTTTTCAATCTGTTTTTCATCGCCGTCACCAAATACTGTACCCGTTCAGCCGCTTTGTCAAAAAATTGGAAATAATGACCAGCGTCGCACCGAATACGCTCTGAAAAATACCGACCGCCGTCGCAAAAGAATATTGCTGGTTGCCGATGCCCAAATTGTACATATACGTTTCAAGGATCTCGCCGCGCTTGCGGAGGAGAGAATTCATCCCCATAAAGATGAGGTTCTGCTCAAAGTCCCCGTACAAAAGAGTGCCGATCTGGATGAGAAACATGAGCGTCATGATGGGCAGCAGCAGCGGGAGCGTGATATAGATCAATTTGCTCCACTTTGATGCGCCGTCGATCTCCGCCGCTTCATAATAATCGGTATTGATATTGCCGAGCGCCGCAAAATAGACGATGCTGCCCCACCCTATATTTTTCCACACATAGGAAAAGATGAGCATGGGCACGATCCATTTTTCGCTCGCGAGGAAAGGCACCTTTTCCAGTCCCATCCCCTCCAAAAGCAGATTCAGGGCGCCGTAATTATAATTGAACAGCATATACATGAATCCGTAAACGATGACCCACGACAAAAACTGAGGGATATAGCTGATGATCTGCGTAGTGCGCTGAAAAATTTTGCCCGAAACGGCATTGAACGCGAGCGCAAGCAGGATCGGCGCGGGAAAACCGAACAATATTTTTAAGAAATTCAGATACAGCGTATTGGCAAAGACGCGCAAAAAATCCGACCCCGTGAAAAATTTTTTGAAATGCGCGAAACCCACCCATTCGCTGTCCTCGATGCCGATCCTGGGATAATATTCCTTGAATGCGATCTGCAATCCGTACAGCGGTACGATCTTATAAATGATGATGATCACCGCCGGGAAAAGCATCATCAGATAATAGGGCCAGTATTTGACGAGCGCATCGGCAAACCGCCTGAAAACATTCTTTTTCTTTTCCCCCGATAAAGACCTATGATCCATCTCTTCCCCCTTATCCGCATCCCGCTCTTACTTGAAAACAATGTTTTTCGCAAATTCATTGATCTCAAAGTAATCGGATTTGTTATCTTCCGTGACCCGAACGCCGGCAAACGACAGATTTTCAAAAGTCACGTCGCGGATCCCGTTATTTTCATCCAGTCCCCACAACAAACTGTATGCATATTGTCTGCCGGAAACGGTGATGTTTTTGAATGTGCAGTCATATAAATTGCCGAGTTTACTGTTATGGTGCTGCTCCGGCCAAGGATACAGAGTATTGGAAATACTGATAAGCGGCATGATGAGGTTCCCTTCGATATAAATATTTTCGTAATGCTGATTTTTGAACCCCGTAGAAGGATCGCTCCCGTCTATGACCGCACGGAACACCGCATTGCCGATCGCATCTTTGTTCATCATCGGCTTGACATAAATATCTTTTGCGACGCCCTGATAATTATGATCCATATCCCATCCCCAATACCCGATCAAAAAGACGTTGTTATTGGTGGAAGCGCCGAAACAATCGGTGATCTCCAGATTTCCCTGCCAACTGTAATTCATATAGAAAATGTCGTCGCCGCAGAAGGCAAAACAGCGATCCACTATCCCTTTGCGCGTAGCGGTAGGCCGCGCATGAAAGCCATCCGAACAATACATCCAGGGAGAAACCACCTTGACATTGCGGAATTCGTTGATATCCTGGCTGTTATAGCAGGGAGAATTGATGATGCAGATCCCTTCCAGACAAATATTTTCCCCTTGCGGATTGCCGCGTATCATAAAATATTTCACGAATTCAGACCAAAGCGCAGAATTTTGCGTCTCTGCCATCACCTCCGCGCCCGATTTATATTCGCCCGACAAAATGCCGTACCCCATCACTTTTACGTTGTCCGCCTGCGTCATATCCAGGCTGCCGATCAGATAAGCGCCGTAATCCAGATACAGCGTCGTGCCGCTTTCGACTTTATACGCCTGACCGATCGGGTGCACGCCCGCAGGGAAATATACGGCGCCTTGAGGAACTTCCTCCCGCTCGGGATTGGCAAAAATCAGCAGCGGATGCTGCTTATTGCCGTTGATCTCCAGCCAGACCTTGTCATACGGCGCTACTTCCAAGGAGATCTTCCCGCCTTGCAGGGCGGCCCCGAAATCTTTGTTTTGCGGGCTGACGGAAAAACTCTCGATCTCTTGCTCCAAACAATCGACTTCTATCTTTGTCTTTCCGCCCGTCTCCAAATTGACAAAACTGACCTTGCCGCCCCAGACTTTTTTGCTGTTCATCTCCGCTTCCGAATCAAAGACGAATTTTTCCGTCCGCACGGTCCCCTCTATCTGCCTCACCCGATAAGTCTGCGAAGCGTATTTCCGGAGCGAGGCGACCTCGAACAAAGATTCCTTTACATCCGTCATTTTTTGTGCGCAAGAGGAAAAACCGATCGTCATAATCATAAGAATCGCCGCCGTTAAAATACTGAAAAATTTTTTCATCACGACTCCCTCCCTCGCCTTGATAATAGCACAAAAAAAGAGGCCGATGTCAAAAATCGGTCTCCCTCTCACCCGCAATGTAAAAAATCCTATCCTAATAATCGCCCTTTCAAGCCGATTTCCGCACATAAAACCGCTGTGCGGCCATCACTTTTCCGTGCGCCCCGCCGAGGCTTCCTTCCCCTGTCAACGCCATACACGATCGGCGCCCGACAACTATTCTGCCGCATATCCGCACTTTTATGCGCGCCGTGCTTATTGTTTTCTTTCGACAAATTTCGTCGGCTCGACGGTAAATTTTTCTTCCTCCTGCAATATGTTTTCGTAATTTTCGCCAAACGAATAGGTGTCGGCGGCAAATTCGTCCGCACGGTACTCTCCCACGCTTTTCCCGACCAGTTTTTTGAATGCGTGATAAAAATTCTGCCTGTTATTGAAGCCGCATTCGACGGCAATATCGATCACGGGCAGCGCCGTATTTTTCAACATACTCATGGCGCGGCCGACCCTGGCTTCATTGATCATTTCCACCAAAGTCTTTCCCGTTTCCTGCCTGATCAATTTATGCAAATACCCCTTACTGATCTTTAAATACGCCGAAAGCGCGGACGCCGTGATCTCTTCCGCAAAATGCTCGTTGATATATTTTACCGCTTTTTTGACATACACCATCCCCTGGTGCACTTTGTTCGCTTCCCAGATCTTGCCGAGTTTGATAAAAAGTTCGGTGATATAGGCGTTAAACAGTATCTCGCGCTCCTGCTTTGCCAATAAACTCAGCGTCAGCTCCGCCTGCAGCTTTTTGATGGGAAGAAGTATATCCCCCGCGTTCGTAAAGATATAATAACAGCTGTCCTGCTCGAACATCTTCGTCAGATTGCCGCTGTGCCGCACGACCTCTGAAAAATCGTAATGCAGCGCGACGTCTTCGCTCTTGCGCCGTTCAAATTCGATATTCAGCATTTTTGCCCCGCCGGTAACGATCAGGCGATGGAATATGTCCGAATGGATAAAGATCGCCATGTCTTTCGTCAGATGGACGATCTCTTCATTCATCCTCTTGCCCGCAATAAAGCGATACAATTTTATATCGCATTCCCCGTCTTCGACATACATGATCTCATAATGCGCGTGAGAATGAAATACCATATCGAATTTCCGCCATTCTTTATTATAATAGGCGATCGGATACAGACAAAATCTTTTAAAATGCTTGATCCCGTTCGGATTGCTGCCGTCCATGTTCATCTCCCCTTTCCACGGAAAACATTGTAGCATATCCGCACCGCAAAAGCAAGCCTTGCCCCATATGATATGAGAATATTTTACATATGTCGGTTTTTACTGCCGCTTTTTTTACACCGCCTCCGTACACGCAAGTATACTTATGGTAAGACAGTCCTTTGGAGGATTTTGCATGAACGCAGACATACAAAGAATACGCGCGCTTGCCAAACAATGGGCGCAGCTGGCAAACGGCAATGCCATGAAAGAAAAAATCGACGCGTGGACGAAGCTGCACGATCTGCATCCCGTCCGCCCCGTCTGCATCATCGAAACGGAACTGATGAGCGACTTCGTCACGCAAACAGAACTCAAATGCGAAGATTCTGCCCTGCGCGGCGTCGAACAGCGGCTGCTGCACGGGATCAAACACGCCACCCTCTTTGACGACGATTATGTACTCAACCGCGCATACAAGGCCGATTTCGTCCTTCGCTGCGAAAATTATGATTACGGCGTCGGACTTGCCTATCGCACACTGGAAAATCATGCCGTCGTGGCAAACCATCCGATCGAAAAGCCTTCCGATCTGCGAAAGCTCAAAAAACGCACCTTTTCCGTAGACATAGAAGCGTCCCGATCGCAGAAAAATTTCCTGGAAGATCTCTTTGACGGGATCATCCCCGTGCAATTGCAGCTTTCCGATTTCAACCTCCCGCAGATTTCCAAATACGTCTTCGATCTGATCGGAATGGAAAATTTATATTTTTGGATGATCGATGAACCAAACGCGATCAGGGAGATCGTCGGGTATATCAAAGACGACTATATCGAAAAGATGCGCACCCTTGAAAAGAGCGGTTTTCTGACGCTCAATAACGAAAACCAATACGCCGGCTCCGGAAGCCTCGGCTATATATCCGATATAAAGCGCTCGGCGGACGCACGGGTTCGTCTGCAGGATATGTGGGTATGGATCGAATCGCAGGAAACGGAAACCATATCTCCCGATATGTTTGAAGAGTTTTTCCTGCCCGCGCTCAAAGAGATCGCGGACCTTTTCCGCTACACCTATTACGGCTGCTGCGAACATCTGCACGACCGCTTCGACAGGATCGAGCAGTATATCCGCAATATCCGCTGCGTTTCCGTATCCCCCTGGAGCGATAAGAAGATCATGGGAAAACTGCTGAAAAACAACTACGTCTTTTCCGCAAAGCTCACCCCGCAGTTCATATCGCAGGCGATCCCGGACGAAAGATCTCAGGATAAGGAACTTGCGGATATTTTTGATGCGCTGCAAGATAAAAAGCTGGTCGAATACATCTACCGCGACGTTTACGAATACCGAAACGATCCCGAAAAATTCAGGCGCTGGATCGCGAAGGTCAAAAAACTTTATTGATGTTTCCCTACGTATAAGATTTTCCGCTTTGCCCATACTTGAAACTGTGCGGCGCGTGCCGCGCGGCGGAGGTGAAGGGTATGTTGAGCAAAGTAGAGATCTGCGGCGTCGATACGGCGGGGCTGCCGCTCTTGTCGGCAAAGGAGAGCGACGAACTGATGCGCCGCCTCAAAGAGGGAGACGAAGAGGCGCGCCGCCTGTTCATCGTGGGGAATATGCGCCTCGTCCTCTCGCTCGTAAAGCGGTTTTGGGCAAAAAACGCCAATGCCGACGACGTATTCCAGGCGGGGTGCATCGGGCTTTTGAAGGCGATAGACGGCTTCGACCCCAATCTCGGCGTGCGCTTTTCCACTTACGGCGTGCCGATGATCTTGGGCGAGATCAAACGCTATCTGCGCGACGGGAACTCCCTGCGCGTTTCCCGCAGCATACGGGACACGGCGTATAAAGTCTTGAAAACGCGGGAAAGCATCGAGCGGCGTGACGAAGAGGCGACCATCGAAAAGATCGCCGCCGAGATGCACGTGCGGGAAAAGGAAGTCGTCTATGCCCTGGACGCGATCTCCGATCCCGTTTCTTTATTTGAACCCGTCTACAATAAATCGGGCGACGCACTCATGCTGATGGACCAGATCTACGACGAAAAGAACAACGACGAGGTCTGGACGGAGCACGCCGCCCTGACCGAAGCGATGGCGCGCCTCGGCGAACGGGAACGAAAGATCTTGTTCTTGCGCTATTATGAAGGCAAGACGCAGACGGAGATCTCGGACGAGGTCGGCATTTCGCAGGCGCAGGTCTCGCGCCTAGAAAAGAGCGCGATCGAATGTATCCGCAAAAACATCGCTTACGAATGCTGATCCCCTAAAAGAAAGAGCGGGCGCGCTGCTGCGCCCGCTCTTTCGCCGTTTTCAGCCGCGGCCGCTTTTTCCGAAAGAAAAAGCGGCCGCAAATATATCCGTCTTTTATCCGTTCTTCTTAAAATATTTTACGGCAAAGGGCGGCAGATAAATGTCGTTGAGATTGCGCACTTCTCCCGTCAAAAGATCTGTCCCCTCCGCTTCTTCCACGCGGACGGTCACGTCGCCGTCGGAGATATTAAAGGCGCAGTAAATGCGCTCCCCGTCCTTTTCACGCTTGAAGCACATATATTTATTGGAGAGGACGCATTTATCGTATGTGCCGTAAGCGAGCGCCTTTTCGCGCGCGCGGATACCGTTGAGCTTGCGGATGAAAGCGGTGAGCTGCGGGCACTTGTCTTTATCGATCCCGCCGATCGAAGGGCGGAGCGCGTCGTCGCCGCCCACGCCGCGCCCCTTATCCCCTTCCGCGCCGTATTCGCTGCCGTAATAGACGCAGGGAATGCCCGGCATGGCGTAGAGGATGGCGTACATCGCATAGATCTTGCGTTTGTCCGTAAGAGCGGTATAGGCGCGGGGCACGTCGTGATTGTCCACAAACGAGAAGAGGTTTTTGCCCGTGTACAGGCACCACGGCTGCCTGCCGAACAGCCGCTCCAGGGAGTGTTCGATCTCAAAGAGGTTGTCCGAATTGAGCGCCGAAGTGAGCCCCTTGTAGCACTCGTAATTTGTCATGGAATCCAATCGCTCGGGCGTGATGTTTTTGGCGAAATTCTGCCCGTGGATGACCTCGCCCATGAGGAAGAAATCGGGCCGCTTTTCGCGCACGATCCTTCTGAGCCATTCAAAGAACCATTCGGGCAAAAGATACGCCACGTCCAGCCTGAGCCCGTCGATGCCGAATTCATCTATCCAGAAGCGCACGGCGCGCGCGATATAGCCGAGCACCCCGTCGTTTTGCAGATTGAGCTTGACGAGCTCCATGTGCCCTTCCCAGCCTTCGTACCAAAAACCGTCGTTATACGCCGTGTTGCCGTTGAAATCTATGCGGAACCAGTCCTTTTTGTCCGAATTTTGGCGCTGCGCTTTCACCTCTTCAAAGGCAAAAAAGCGCCTGCCGACGTGATTGAAGACGCCGTCCAGGACGACGCGCATACCCGCCTTATGGAAGGCGGCGACCAGCTCTTTGAAATCCTCGTTGCTGCCGAGGCGTCTGTCCACGCTGAAAAAATCCACCGTGTCGTATCCGTGACGCTCGCTCTCGAAGAGAGGGTTGAAAAGGACCGCCTTGAAGCCCATCTCCGCGATCTCGGGGATGCGCTCCGCGATCTTATCGAAACGGCGGCAAACCTGCCCGCCGCCGTTCTCCTTTTCCGCGCCGCAGTACCCGAGCGGGTAGATCTGATAAAACACGCTTTCGTCAAACCACATATGTCCTTCCTCTGTCTTTGCGTAAAAATTTGCCTGCGGCAAAGGAAGCCCTTTTTTGCCGCGCATTTCGTCTATTATACCACGCCGCCGCCCGCGCGTCAATCGCCGCGGGCAAAAAACGGGGATACGCGGGCAAAAAAGCGCGTATGGGGGCAAAATAACGGAACTCTCGGACAAAATAAGCGTGGGCGCCCTTTTAAGAAAGGGCGCCCTCGCCGTACATACATTGCAGCGCTTACGGGCTAATTTGCCTGCTCTTGGGGAACATCCAGGACGATAAGGATACTTTCCCCCGCCTCTTCGACGTTGATGACGTCCTCTTCGGCGCCGCTTGCGATGGTAAACGGCCGATAGACGGTGACGCCGTATTCGTTGACATAGGCATACCCCACCCAGACGTCAAAATCGCGGCCTTTCAGAAAATCACAGGTATAGGTAACGGTATTTCCTTCCGCAGGGTAAGTGAAATCGAAATTCTGATATTCGGGGCAGGCGCTGCCGAAGAGGCATTCTTCGCAGCCGAGGTGCAGGCGGAAAGACTCGCCGCCGTATCCCTCTTTGAGCGCGGAAAGATCGAGCGTGACTTCCGCCGTCACGAGCTCGTCCGCAAACAACTCTCCCTCTTCAAAGACGGTGACCGTCCGCGTGAGCATACGCCCGCCGTCCGTCTCCGTAAAGACGATCGTGGCAGTTCCCAAAGACAGCTTGGACAGATCGAGCTTGAAGGAGCAGCTGTACGAAGCGATGTTGTCGTTGCCCGAACGGATGACGGAAAACGCATCGTTCGGGATGACGCTCTCATTGGTGGAAAACACCTCCGCATAGATCATGCCGTTATCCGAACTGATGCTGTTGTTGACGGGATCGGTGCCGAAGGTGACCTCGTATGACTGTACGGCGTCGTAAGACGCTTCCTTTGCCGCGGCGATCTCGGCGGGCGCGAGCGTCCAGCCCATGCCGCTTTCCGCGTGGAGCATCTCGGGCGCGTCGGACACTACCGCCGTCACGGTGACGTCTTCTGCGGGCATGACGAAGGTATACGTCCCCGCTTCGCTCCCCGCCTTACATTCCGTATCGCCAGCGAGCACTTTGTCGATCTGTAAAAAAGGCTCCGCATCGACGCTGACTGTGACCGTCTCGCCCGCGGGCGCGATGGCGTGGTCTGCGGAAATATCGTACCATTCCCCGTCGGTGCAGGCGATAGAGTGGCTTTCACCCTTGCCGCCGTCTTTACCGCCGCCCGTCTCCGCGCACGCCGCGAAAGCAAAAGCGAGCGCCGCGCACAAGAGGAGCGCAAGCAAACTTTTCCGTACATTTTTCATGGATATCCCTCCTTGTCCCGTATCGTTTGCCCCTTTATTATAGCACACTATCCGCAACAGTCAACCCCTCAAAATATTTACCATACG
>CALWCR010000132.1 GCA_944376445.1 uncultured Clostridia bacterium
TGACGAGGATCTTTGCCGACTCTTCGTCCAATTCGTTCTGCGTGGCGCAAGGAAGCGCGACGTCGCATTTGACCGACCAAACGCCCTTGCATCCTTCGTGGTATTCGGCGCCTTTCACGCGCGCGGCATACTCTTTGATACGGCCCCGCTCGACCTCTTTAATCTGTTTGACGACGGCAAGGTCGATGCCGTTTTTATCGTAGACATAGCCGTTGGAATCGCTCATGGTGACGACTTTCGCGCCCAGCTGCTGCGCCTTCTGGCAGGCGTAGATGGCGACGTTGCCCGACCCGCTGATGGCGACCGTCTTGCCCTTGAGGTCGTCGCCGCGGCTCTTGAGCGCCTCGGCGGTGATATAGACGAGACCGTAACCGGTCGCCTCGGTGCGGACCAGCGAACCGCCGTAGGTGAGTCCCCTGCCCGTGAGCACACCGACGTGCTCGTTGCGGATGCGTTTATACTGCCCGAGGAGATAACCGATCTCCCTGCCGCCGACGCCGATGTCGCCCGCGGGAACGTCGGTATCCGCGCCGATGTGGCGGTACAGTTCGGTCATGAAGCTCTGGCAAAAGCGCATGATCTCGTTGTCGCTCTTGCCTTTGGGATCGAAGTTGGAACCGCCCTTGCCGCCGCCGATGGGCAGCCCCGTGAGGCTGTTTTTGAAGATCTGTTCAAAGCCCAAAAATTTGATGATGGAGAGGTTGACGGAGGGATGGAAGCGCAGCCCGCCCTTGTACGGGCCGATGGCGCTGTTGAACTGCACCCTGTACCCCTTGTTGACCTGCACGTTGCCCTTGTCGTCCACCCAGGGAACGCGGAACATGACCACGCGCTCGGGTTCGACGAGCCTTTCCAAAAGCCCTGCCTTTTCATAGCGGGGGTTGGCGTCGATGGCGGGCCTGAGGCTTTCGAGCACTTCAGTCGCCGCCTGATGGAATTCCGGTTCGTTCGGGTTCTGCTCTTTGAGGCGAGCAAGCACATTCTCTACATAAGACATAAGAAATTCGCTCCTTTATTTTGTTCGCCCTTTATTGTAGCAGAAGCGGAAAGGGAATGCAATCTCCTCGGCATTCGGAATTCTTATACATTGCATAACGAGACATTATATATTCTTATGCCCCCTGCCGCAAAACGGCGCGCCTCGCCG
Source organism: uncultured Clostridia bacterium (assembly GCA_944376445.1). GTDB lineage: Bacteria > Bacillota > Clostridia > Christensenellales > Borkfalkiaceae > Borkfalkia. Next base: position 1,148 of record CALWCR010000132.1, read on the forward strand.
CGGGAGGACGCTCCCTCAGGGCAAAAGCGCGCGGGCAGCCGCCTCCCGCTCGGCGACGTTGAGCCCGCTAAGGCGCGAAAGCGCGCCGATCCCTTCGTCGAGCGAGGCGCAAACGTCAAACGGATAAACCTCCCTCCGCGCATATCCGCCCCTGCGGAAAAGTTCCCGCGCGGGGCGCCCGCCCTTCTGCCCGCGGCAGGCGTCCGCCGCGGGGCGGGCGCACGGCATGGCGGGCGCGTCTTTGCGGACGGCGCCTTTTTCGGGAAGGGAAACGGGCACGATACAGCATTTTTTGCCCCTGCCGGAATGAAGGTATTGCGGCGTTTTTTCTTTCATCTTGCTTGTCCTCCTTGTTTACAGCGACAGTATAGCGCAAAATACTTGACAAATATTGTCATATTTATTAAAATAGTTGCAAGAATTTTAAAAAATTTTTTGCGAGGAGTACGAGATGAAATTTCAGGCGATGATGAAGATCCTCTTCACGCTGCTGCGCAAGCGCAAAACGAACGCCGCGGAACTTGCGGGCGCGTGCGGCGTTTCCGAACGGAGCATCCATCGCTATATCGAAGAGCTGATCGTCTGCGGCGTTCCGATAGATATAGTACGCGGGCGGGGAGGCGGAATATTCCTCCCCGACACATTCCGCCTGCCCGAAAATTTCTTCACCAAAGAAGAATACGGGGCGGCGGTCAACGCGCTGGAAACGCTCTACGAACAGCTGCGGGACGAGACGGTCAAAAGCGCGCTCGACAAACTCCTTTCCCGCCAAAAGGCGGACAGCCGCAACCTGAGCGTTTCGGGCTATATCGTCGTCGACAGCGGGACCTGGGGAGACGCTTACGATTTTTCGGACAAGCTCGCCGTGCTGGAAGAGGCGGCGCAGGCGGACGAATGCCTCGACCTTCTCTATGTGGACAGGGGCGGGAACGAGAGCAGGCGCACCGTGGAGCCGCACCTTCTCATCTACAAACAAAACATCTGGTATCTGTATGCCTGGTGCAGGAAACGCTCCGCCTTCCGCCTCTTCAAAGTCGGGCGCATCCGCAGCGCGCGCAAGACGGGGGAACGGTTTGCCCGCCGCGGGATCGAGCGGGATTCCCTGCCCTTGAAATTTGATTTCAAGGATACCGAACTTACCGAAGTTACGCTGCTGCTGCAAAAAAAGGCGCTCCCCGACGTCGAAGAATGGCTGGGCATGGACAACGTGCACATCGACGGCGAAAAGATCACGGCGGAAGCCGTCCTCCCCGCGGGCGACGCCCTCCTTTCCAAGATCCTCTCCTTCGGCGACGGCGTAAAAGTTTTATCCCCCGCAAGCCTTGCGGACGAGGTCAAAAAAAGGGCGGGCGCATTGCTCGAACAATACGCACGCCCCTAAGGTTTATTCCGTCAAAGGCGCCCCCTTTTGCAATGAAAAACATCTCCCCCGCGGGGGAGATGTTTTTCATATAAGCGCATTTATGTCAGACATACTACTTTGATAAACGGTCTATTCCGCCTTTATGCCGCAAAGGTGACGGGAAACTTCGTCATACGGGCCCCCTTCCGCCACAACTTTATAAAAGCGGATGCCGCCCGCGAGATTGGAACAGCGAAAGCCGTTTGCCGCGAGCATACGGCAAGCAATGTAGCTGCGCAGGCCGCTGTAACAGTTGACGCAGATCGTCTTGCCCTTATCCAGCTCCCCCATCCGCTCCCTGAGCTCGTCGACGGGGATATTGACCGCGCCCTCAAGATGCGCGGCGTCGTATTCGCCCTTCGTCTGCACGTCGAGCAGGAGAACTCCGGGATCGCCCGCGAGCTTTTGCACGTCCTTCCAGGTGTGCTGACGCACCCTGCCCGAAAGGATATTGCCGATGACATACCCCGCCATGTTGACGGGATCCTTCGCCGAAGAATAGGGCGGCGCGTAGCAAAGGTCGAGCTCAGTCAGATCTTCCGCCGTCATGCGCGCGCGGACCGCCGTCGCCAAAACGTCCATCCTCTTTTCCACGCCCGCAGGCCCCACCGCCTGCGCGCCGAGGATCCTGCCGTCCGCGCGGTCGAACACGACTTTCAAGGTCATGTTTTTGGCGCCCGGGTAATAGCTCGCGTGATCGGGCGAGAACAGGAGCGCACTGTCTGCGGCGTATCCCGCGGCGAGCGCGGCGCGTTCGCAAAGCCCCGTCGACGCGGCGGTCAGTTCAAAAAGTTTCATAACGGAAGAAGCGGAACTGCCCTTGAACACGCTCGGGATGCCCGCAATGTTGTCCGCGGCGATCCTGCCTTGCTTGTTGGCGGGCCCCGCGAGCGGGATGAGGGCGTCCTGCCCCGTGACGAAATTTTTCACCTGTACCGCGTCGCCCGCGGCATAGATGTCGGGATCGGAAGTGCGCATATGCGGATCGACGAGCACCGCGCCGCGCATCCCGAGTGCGAGTCCCGCGTCGGCGGCGAGCGCCGTTTCGGGCGCGACGCCGACGGCAAGCACGGCAAGATCCGCCTTCACCGTCTCCCCGCCCTCGATCGTCGCCGTAACGACGCCTTCCTTTTCTTTGAGGGAAGTGACTTTGCTCAAAAGGCGCAGATCGACCCCTTTTTCCCTGAGCTTGGCGTGCAGGATACACGCCATATCGTAATCAAAGGGAAGCATGACCTGCTCTTCGAGCTGGATGAGCGTGACGCCGATGCCCCGCTCCGTGAGGTTTTCCGCCGCTTCCAACCCGATAAACCCGCCGCCGATGACCAGCGCGCGCCGCGGCGCGCGGTCTTTAATATAATCGTCGATGGCGAACGTATCTTCGACGGTGCGGAGGGTAAAGATCGCATCTCCCTCCCCCGCAAAGGGCGGGCGCAGCGCCTTCGCACCCGGCGCGAAGATGAGCTTATCGTATATCTCGGTATATTCGCTGCCGTCCTCGACCCGCCTTACGACGACCTTCTTTTGGGCGGGAAGGATCTTCACCGCCTCATGGCGGACGCGCACGTCCACGTTGAAGCGGCGTTTGAAACTTTGCGGCGTCTGCAAGAGGAGTTTTGCCCGTTCCTTGATGACGCCGCCGATATAATACGGCAGCCCGCAATTTGCATACGAGACGTATCCGCCCCGTTCGAGAATGACGATCTCCGCCTTCTCATCCAGCCTCCTGAGCCGCGCCGCGGCGGTAGCCCCGCCCGCAACGCCGCCGATGATGACAACTTTCATGGTAAGCCCCCTGTCGGAATTTGATAAAGCGGGCACGCCCGAAGGGTGCCCGCAAGCCTTGCCTTATCTGCCGCAGCCGCCATGACCGCAGTCTTCGTGCCCGCCATGGCCGCAGTCTTCATGCCCGCCGTGGCCGCAATCGTGCCCGCCGTGCCCGTGATGGGAACAATTGGCGTCCGAAGAGAGGGTCAGCGTGCCCGCGAGGAGCGCCGCGACGCATCCGTCGGCGCTGCCCGAAGCGCCCGCATACACTTTGATGCCCGCCGCGGCGAGCGCCGCGACCGCACCGCCGCCGATGCCGCCGCAGATGAGAACGTCCGCCCCCTTTGCGCGCAAAAAGCCCGCCAAAGCGCCGTGCCCCGCCCCTTCGGACGACACGACTTCGGAGCGCACGATCTTGTCCTCCTCCGCCTCATAGAGTTTAAAAGTTTCGGTATGCCCGAAATGCTGAAAGACTTCTCCGTCGCAATATGTGACCGCGATCTTCATAATACCCTCCGCAGATCTTTTTCTATCATTGTATACCCGCAGGTGGAAAATGTCAACCGTAAAACAAAGGCGGCATCCTCACGAATTACCGCCCTGTTTGTATGGGTATTGCCCGCCGCCGATGCATTTTTCATAGCCGCCGCTGCCGTGCCTGAGCGCGCGCGAAACGCGCGATAAGGTCGCGGACGAGATATCCGTCTCGGCGATGATGTAGGCATACGTTTTCCCTTCGGCGAGCAGTTTTGCAGCCAGCGCGCGCTGCTCCATCTGCTCTATTTCCTGAAAGGTGCAAAGATCTTCCAAAAACGCGCTCACGTCCTCCGCCGTGCGGCAGCGCAAAAACGCCGCGCAGAGGATGGACTTTCCCTCTTCTTTTTTCATTCTTCTCCCCCCGCAGCGAGCGATCTTTGCAAAAATGCCCTCGTCTTTTCGTTTTTCGGGGAAGCGAACACCTCTTCGGGCGTACCCTCTTCGGCGATCTCTCCGTCGGCGATAAAGATGACTTTGTCCGCCACACTCCTGGCAAACGCCATCTCGTGCGTGACGACGATCATGGTGCTTTCCGAAGATTTGAGCCCGCGGATGACTTTGAGCACTTCGCCCGTAAGCTCGGGATCGAGCGCGGAAGTCGGTTCGTCGAAACAGAGGATATCGGGATTGAGCGCCAGAGCGCGCGCGATGGCGACGCGCTGCTGCTGCCCGCCCGAAAGTTCAAAAGGATAGGCGCCGCGCTTTTCCGAAAGCCCCACCCGCGCAAGAAGGCTTTCCGCCTTCTCCTCGATATGCCGTTTTTGGTTGGCGCGGATCTCCGCCAATATCTCTTTTTGCTGCGCCTTCAGTTTTTTGCGCTCTTCCTTGGGCGCGGCGGCGAGCACGGCGGCAAAATCCCGCTTTTTCTGCCTGTATTCCGCCTTGGCAAGCAGCATCCCCGCGAGCGTGATGTTTTTGAATACGGTATACTGCGGAAAGAGGTTGAACTGCTGAAACACGAGCCCGAAATGCAGGCGCTTTTGCCGTATCGCCGATTCGGCGCGTTCCGCTTTTTCGGAAGCGTCGAAGAGGGTCTCCCCGCCGAGGACGAGCGTCCCCTCGTCCGGCGTTTCCAGAAAATTCAGACAGCGCAGAAGGGTCGTCTTGCCGCCGCCCGACGAGCCGATGACGGCGAGGACTTCTCCCTTTTCGAGGGAAAAGGAGACCCCTTTGAGCACTTCGTTGTCCCCGAATTTTTTGCGGTAATTTTTGACTTCTAAAAATGCCATGGCGCTACACCCTGAAATAGTTGAGCTTTTTTTCGATAAAGTGGAACAAGACGGTCAACACCCCGACGAACGCGAGGTAGAACACGGCGGTGAAAAACAGCGGCCAGATGATCCCTTTCAGCAGATAGGTCTCCGCCACGAACAGCACCTCCACCACGCTGATGATGCGCGCGAGCGAAGTGTCCTTAACGAGGGTAATGATCTCGTTGGACATGGGCGGCACGATGCGCTTGACGACCTGCAGGAGGATGACCCTGAAAAAGATCTGCGCCTTGGTCATGCCGAGCACCTGCCCCGCTTCGTACTGCCCCTTGGAGATGCTCTCGATGCCGCCGCGGTAGATCTCCGAAAAATAGCAGGCGTAATTGATGACGAAGGCGATGAGCACGGCGATGAGCCGCTCGAGCGCCCGCCAGCCGAAAAACAGCCCCGGCCCGTAAAAGATGACGATGACTTGCAGCATGAGCGGCGTGCCGCGGATGATCCAGACGAACGTCCTGACGACGGCGCGCAGGGGTTTGAACTTCGACATGGAGCCGAAGGCGACGACAAGCCCCAGCGGCAACGCGAACAGGAGGGTCAGAACAAACAATTCACAGGAGACGAGGAAGCCCTCGCTCAGTGCAACGAATACTTCCCAGAACATGATTTGCCCCTTTTACACAAAATGCGGGCGCGCCGCGCGCGGCGCGCCCCCTGCCTCTTTATTCTTCTTCCGCAGAGAAATATTTTTGATACAGGCTGTCAAGATAGCCGCTTTCACGGTACTCCGCGATCTTTTCGTTGAGTTTTTTCATGAACGCCGTATCCGCCTTGCGCGCGCCGATGCCGTACAGTTCCTCTTCAAAGCCCACGTCTTTATAGCCGATGTCCGCGTAGCTCGTGCCTTCCCCCGTCATGGAGACCGCCATCGTATAGTCGATGACCGCGATCTCCGCCGTGCCCGCGCCCACTTCCATGAGGGCGCGCGCCTGCGACTGCGAGGCGATCTTCTGCGCGTCGGAGACCCCTTCGATCCCGTCCACGAGCCCCTGCGCCGCCGAACCCGTCTCAAAAGCGATGGACTCCGCTTCCGCAAGGCTCTCCACGCTGTCATATTTTGCGAGCGCTTCCGCCGAACCGACGATGACCTGCTGGTTCTTCATGTACGAATCGGAAATGAGGATGCTCTCCTGCAGCTCTTCGGTGATGGTCATGCCGTTCCAGATGAGGTCGATCGTCCCCGCGTTGAGGTCGATGACCTTCGTTTCCCAATTGTTGAGAAGGACAAATTCGTATTTATATCCAAGGTCGGTGCACAGTTTGATGGCAAATTCGGTGTCGTAACCGACAAAATTGCCCGCTTCGTCCTTATAATTCATGGGCGCGTATTCGGTATAGCCGATCTTGATCGTATACCCCTTTTCGTCGGGAATGACGATCTCGTTCCCGCAGGCGGAAAACAGCGCCGCGCCGCCGAGCGTGAGCGCAAAGGCGCAAATGAGCGCAAAAATCTTTTTCATTTTCTTTCTCCTTTTCCCGCCGCCGTAAGGCGGCAATGATTTTCCTTCCGCAAAAATATGCGTCAATACCCGTATTATACTTTATTGCGCTAAATTAGTAAAGCGTTTTTGCCCTCTTCGGCGAAAAAAAAGCCGAAAGAGCGGTTTTTCCGCTCTCACGGCCGATATTTTGTTTAAATTGAAAGAGCGCACCCCTTTCGGAGCGCCAAATGAAAGCGAGCGCGTCCCCTTTTCCGGGGCGCGGACGGGGAGAAAAAGCGCTGTCCGCCCGCCCCTCTCGGGGCGGAAACGGAGCGGAAAAGACGCTGTCCGCCCGCCCCCTCTCGGGGCGGAAACGGGGCGGAAAAGGCGCTATCTGCCCGCGTCCTGCGGGGCGCCCGCGGCGCGGCTCTGATAATATTCGAGGAGAAGTTTGAGCCCGTCCACCTGCTTTGCAAGTTCCCTGCCCGTATCCGTGTCCCTGACGCGCAGGCGGTTTTCCCGCGTTTCAAAGACGGTGACTTCCGAATGGATGTCCGAACGGTTCTCGATCGCCTTTTCGATGGAGTCGAAGGGTTCGTGCGCGCAAAGGCGCAGCCCGTGGGAGTTGTAAATGAGGGTATAGCCCGCGATCCCCGTCTTGGCGTGGTACGCCTTGCAGAAGCCGCCGTCTATGACGATGAGTTTGCCTTCCGCCTTGATGGGGCTTTCGCCGTCCTTTTTCTTGACGGGGACGTGCCCGTTGATGATGTGGCTGTATTTGCCGTCGATGCCGAAATCGTGCAGGAGCCGCTCGCAGAAACTCTTCTTGTTATAATAGAAGTAATAGGCGTTGCGCTTTTCCTGATGATAGGCGGCATCGTCGATATATACCCGCTCGAAAGTGGTGATCTTTTCCCTGCCGAAAAGGGGCGAACATCTGCCGCACCACAGATACCAGACAAAGTCGAGTGCGGCGCGGTCTGTTTTTCCCTTCGTGAACGCCTTGTAAGCGGCGCGCACCGTCCCGTCGCAATAGTCGAGGAGGTCTTTGCCCCCCTTGCCCATAAACGTCTTATAACTGCCGTCGTCATTGAGGGGGATACAGCCGTGATAGATGAGATTGTCGTTGGAGATCTTATAGGCAGAACCCCGTTCAAACATGAAGGCGATGTGGCGGATGAGCTTTTCGCTGTGCATGAAGGAACGACGGAGATTTTCCTCGATCTCCGCTTCGGCGGCCGTATAGCGCAAGGGGTCCGCGGGGTCGACGCTCGTAAAGTCGCAGCGGTTGAGTTTGACCTTTTTGCCGTCGCCGAAGTCGATGGTGCCCTCTTTATAGTCGATGAGCCGCAAAACGATGCGGTCGTCCATGCCGTATTCGGGATGGCGGGCAATGATCTGCCCCTCCGCCTTCATGAGCATGAAAAAGACCGCTTTGCGCATCTTTGCCACGTCCGCGTCCGTCTCCGTGGCACAGGAAACGACGGGATAAAAGCGCGCATCCTCGTCTATGTTCGCGCGCGCATACGAAGAGAGTTTGCGAAGGGATATGCCGTACCCGTCTTCGAGCAGATCGATGTTGCCGTATTTGAGGGAAATATCCAGAACGTTGAAGATGCAGGCGGCGTTGCCCATATGCGCGCCGATCCAGGAAATGTCGTGGTTCCCCCACTGGATATCCGCGTTGTGATGCGCCACGAGTAGGTCGAGGATCTTGTCGGGGTTTTCTCCCCTGTCAAAGACGTCGCCCACGATGTGCAGCGAATCGACCGCGAGCCGCTTGATGGCGTCGGTCAGGGCGACGATGAAGCTCTCCGCGCGGTTGAGTTCGATGATGGAGTTGAAGATCTCGTGATAGTACGCCTCTTTATCGAAATCGGCGCGGTCCATGTTGATGAGTTCGTCGATGACGTAGCCGAAATCTTTGGGCAGAGATTTTCTGACCTTGCTGCGGGTATATTTGGAAGCGGTGGAGCGGCATACCTCGATGAGGCGGTGCAGCTGCGTGATGTACCACGCCCGAAGGTCCGCCCCCTTCGCCTTCATTTCGGCGATGATCGCCTGCGGATAATAGACGAAGGTCGCAAATTCGTCCAGTTCTTTTTCGCTCATCACGCCGCCGTAAAGCTGTTCCGCCTTTTCGCGGATGACCCCCGAGCAATTGTTCGTGATATGGCAGAACGCCTCATATTCCCCGTGCAGATCGCTCATAAAGTGCTCCGTGCCCTTGGGAAGGCGCATGATAGCGTCGAGGTTGATGATCTCGGCAGAAGCCGCGCGCGCGTTGGGGTAGGCTTCCGCGAGCAGGCGAAGGTATTCTCTCTTATAGTCGGTCGTTGTCATTCCTAAGTCCCCTTACTGTATTCCGTAACATTTTAACACGCGCGGGGCGCGCTGTCAATATCGCGGGCAAAAAAGAAATGCATGAAATTTCCTTTCTTTCCGCAAAATTTCTGAAATGCGCCGTATATCTCCCCGCTCTTTTATGCCATCGGTCTTTTCAGCCGCCCGATATATTCTTCGGTATATTCCTCCGTATACCGCCCGGAAGCGATCTCCTCCGCACTGAGGTATCTTCCCTCCTGCAAGCTCGCTCTATACCGATCCCCATCCTTTTCGATCTTGACGAGAGCATATCCGACGACCTTACCGCCGAGCCGCGCGATGATCTGCAAAAAATCCCCCTCGAACGGCTGCAGCGAAATATAGCGCCATGCAAGCATTTTGGAATTTCTGAACGTATAGTCACGAAGATAGACATACGAGCCGTCGCCGACAAACAGTTCGCCCGTTTCCGTCGCTGCCGTGAAAAAGATATTCTCGTCTCTCGCGTTGACCTGAATGCCGTTGCTCTCATAACGGTCCGAATCGCTGTCCCAATTATCCGCTATGACGACGATAGGCACCGCTTCGCCGCCCGCCGTACCGTCTTCACACCCGACGGAAAGACAGAGCGAAAACAGCAGCGCCGCCAGGATCCAAATTTTTCTCACGATCCTTCTCCTTTCAAAATACATAGCTGCTGTTTTTCAATTCTTCAAGCTGTTCATTGAGATATGCTTCCGTGTTTAATCCCTCTTGGATCACATCGCCGCCGAATATTTTCTGTCCCATGAAATACCAGGCATAGACCATTTGATCCGCTTCGTTCCCGTAAAGGTAATCTTCTTTCGGCACGATCTTGACCGCCGCACACCCTACAGGCGCGCCGTCTTCCCGAAGGACGATCTCCAGATCGTATTCTTGCGTCACCTCTTCTTCTCCCGCGTGCCACTCGGCAAGGCACGCCCCGCCTTCGTCATACAACAGCGTCGCTCCGCCCGCGGCGTTGACGCTGTCCCATAAAAATCCGCGCTCCGTCCTCAGCTCAAAAACCCCGCCCGGGATATTGGTATCCAATTGCACCATCAGAACTTTATCCGTGCGCATAAATACGCTGCTCCACACCTCATCGCTCCAACACCTCACATACATTGTCCTAATGCCGTAATAGGTATTGACCGCATTCCGGACGATACGCATAAAATCACGCAATCCCGGCATGGAGACCGGGTCCCATATAACGGCATACGGATCCTCTTCCACCTCTTTCACGATCTCCTTGACGAGCCCGCCCGCGTCACGGTATTGATCGGGCACATCCGCCCCGCTTGCGAAAAGAAAATCCATGCACTCCTCTTCCGACAATTCGGACAAGACAAGACCGGGCGAAAATACCGTTTTCCCCTCTTCTTTTGCAGCGCAGCCGCACAAAAAGCAAAAAGCCAGCGCCGCCGCAGTCAATATGCAAATCGTCTTTTTCATTCCCCCACCTGCTTTCACTTAACAGACGATCTCCGCTTCTTATTTTGCCGCTGTACGCGGGAAGGGAGCCGTCATTTGTTGATTTGTGTTTCAACACCGCTGCTATGTAATATTTTAACACGCGCGGGGCGCGCTGTCAATATCGCGGGCAAAAAAATTAAAAAATCCCGCGCTTTTGCATGAGAATCGGCACGATACGACGGATTTTTTGCGCAAAACTTAGGTGAACGTTACTTTTTTGACAATTTATGATATACAACTTCAAAATGTTGACACGCGGGCACAAAAACTGATATAATTTTATCCGTAAAGAGGGGCAAAAGCCTGCCTGCACGCAGACAAGATAAAAAAACGTTTTCACGTTTTTTTATAAAAAATTTTAAACAAAGTCTTGAAATTTCAGATATTTCGTTTATAATAGTATTATATATGGCATACGAAAGACGGCGCTTTTATGCTTTTTCGGAAAGCATTCGGTCTTAAACCGCTTTCATATATCATCAATCCATATAATATCAAAAGGAGATCTTCTATGAACAAACCGGTAACAGCCAAAGACAAGCAGATGCTCTCGGAAGAGTATCTCACCAAAATGGACGCGTACTGGCGCGCGGCGAACTACCTCGCGGCGGCACAGCTCTATCTTTTGGACAACCCCCTGCTCAGAGAACCTCTGACCCGCGACCAGATCAAGAAAAAGATCGTCGGGCACTGGGGTACCGTTCCCGGGCAGAACTTCGTCTATGTACACCTGAACAGGATCATCAAAAAGTATGACCTCGACATGATCCTCCTCTCCGGCCCCGGCCACGGCGGCAACTTCTTTGTCGCGAACTCCTATCTGGAAGGCACTTACAGCGAAGTGTATCCGAACGTCGGGCAAGACTATGAGGGCATGAAAAAGCTCTGCAAACAGTTCTCCTTCCCGGGCGGCATCTCCAGCCACGTCGCTCCCGAGACTCCCGGCTCCATCAACGAAGGCGGCGAGCTCGGCTATTCCATCGCGCACGCGTTCGGCGCCGTGTTCGATAACCCCGACCTCATCGCGGCTGTCACCGTCGGCGACGGCGAAGCGGAGACCGGCCCTCTTGCCACCGCATGGCATTCCAACAAGTTCCTCAACCCCGCCAACGACGGCGCGGTGCTCCCCATCCTGCACCTGAACGGGTATAAGATCAACAACCCGACCGTCTTTGCGCGTATCTCGCACGACGAAGTCGAGAGCTTCTTCCACGGCTGCGGCTGGAAGCCCTATTTCGTCGAAGGGAGCGATCCCATGGATATGCACAAGAAGATGGCCGTCGCCCTCGACAAGTGCGTCGAAGAGATCAAAAAGATCCAGAAAGACGCGCGCGAGAACGGCAAAAACGAGCGCCCGTTCTGGCCGATGATCGTTCTGCGCACCCCGAAGGGCTGGACGGGCCCGAAGGTGGTCGACGGTCTGCAGATCGAAGACAGCTTCCGTGCGCACCAGGTCCCCATCACGATGGAAAAGCCCGAGCATATGCAGCTGCTCAAAGACTGGCTCCTCAGCTACAAGCCCGAAGAGCTGTTCGATGAGAACTACCGCCTTATCCCCGAGCTTCGCGAACTCGCGCCCGTGGGCGACCACAGGATCAGCGCCAACCCGCACGCAAACGGCGGCAAACTTTTGAGAGACCTCCGTCTGCCCGACTTCAAGAAATATGCGGTCGACGTTCCCGCACCCGGCGCCGTCAAGACGCAGGATATGCTCGAACTCGGCGGCTATGTCAGAGACGTATTCAAACTCAACGAAGAGAGCAAAAACTTCCGTATCTTCGGGCCGGACGAATGTATGTCCAACCGCCTCTACCGCGCATTCGACGTGACGAGCCGCGACTTCCAGGCAGATATCTGGCCGACCGACGACAAACTCGCCAAAGACGGCCGCATCATGGACGCGTATCTGTCCGAGCATATGTGCGAAGGCTGGCTGGAAGGCTACATCCTCACGGGGCGTCACGGCTTCTTCGCTTCGTATGAAGCGTTCATCCGCGTCGTCGACTCGATGGCCGCGCAGCACGCAAAATGGCTCAAAGTCTGCAACCAGCTCCCTTGGAGACAGGACATCGCTTCTTTGAACCTCGTCCTCACCTCCAACGTCTGGCAGCAAGACCACAACGGCTTCACCCACCAGGATCCCGGCTTCCTCGATCATATCGCGAACAAGAAGGCGGACGTCGTGCGTATGTATCTCCCGCCCGATGCGAACTGCCTGCTCTCCTGCTTCGATCATTGCGTGAAGAGCAAAAACTATGTCAACGTCATCGTCGCGTCCAAGCACCCCAGCTTCCAGTGGCTCACCATGGAACAGGCGGTCAAGCACTGCACCCAGGGCGTGAGCATCTGGGATTGGGCGTCCAATGACGCGGGCGACGAACCCGACGTCGTCATCGCCAGCTGCGGCGACACCCCTACCCTCGAAGCGTTGGCGGCTACCACCATCCTCAGGGATGCGCTGCCCGATCTCAAGATCCGTTTCGTCAACGTCGTCGACCTGATGAAACTGCAGCCGCACGGCGTGCACCCGCACGGCCTGACCGACGCCGACTACGACGCGATCTTCACCAAGGATAAGCCCATCATCTTCAACTTCCACGGCTACCCGACCCTCATCCACGAGCTCACCTATACGCGCCACAACAAGAACCTGCACGTGTTCGGCTATATCGAAGAAGGCACGATCACGACCCCGTTCGATATGCGCGTCCAGAACAAGATCGACCGCTTCGACCTCGTCAAGACGGCGATCACCGTCCTGCCTCAGCTCGGCAACAAGGGCAGCGCGCTCTTCCAGAAGATGAACGATCTGCTCGTCAAGCACAAGAACTACATTGCCGAAGTCGGCGAAGACATCCCCGAAGTCAAGAACTGGGTATGGCACACCCCCGACAACAAGTAAGCAAGTTCCCGTAAAAAATCTGCTTTGATAAAAAGCGGCGCGCCCGAAAATTTCGGGCGCGCTTTTTTGTTGGAGCTTGTGATAAATCGATCACAACTTTTTGTTACTTTTCATCCGCTTTATGACTGCATTCTTTCAATTTCGTATACGTATCTAAAATAACAGGAACCATTGCAAATTCATTTGAAAAATCCTGTTTCGGGTCAAAAAGTAAAATATCCAATATACCGCAATAAGACGGAGATTTAATATCAATTGTTGCAACTATCCTAATTTTTACATTTAATTTTTTAGTCTCGGAGGCTTTGAAACAACAAAGGATCTGATTTGCCGCAAAAAAATCAGACATCGGTAACGAGTATATCACATTATTATCAATTAAAATTTCATATCTTATACCACGTGATGTAATACCACGAAACCAAAAACTTTTAACAATAATTTGATAACAGTAAGATGAATCTGCAACAATATTTGTTGTATATTCAACTTCGCAAAAATCGCCTTTATCAAGTTTATTACTCGAAAAACCAAACGAAATCCCATCCATCCGGCTTTCAGAAAGAATATGAGGCACTCTATTTTTATTAAATAAATTCCCTCTATTTATAATATAATTTTCTCTATAATTGAACGATGATAGCCTATTTTTATCTATAAGGCTGTTTAACGTCGACCATTCATTGGGCAAACTATAATCTAACAATTCGGGCCATAGCCTTTTTAATATTTCATCATAAATTATCGATCTGTTCTTTAAATATGTTGGCATTGAAATACCCAATTGTAAAATTCTTCTGCAGTTAAACAGCTGAAAAGTGTCGGTTACAAAATCAGTTATAGATAATACTGCCCCCGACAGCCAATTAGCCACTCTATGTTCCCAATAAAGTAAAACTGATGAAGAATAATCAAATACATTGTCTAACTGTGATGAATGATAATAATTTTCATATTCGTCAACGGCCTCCGTATAAAACTCATCATTCCTGGACCAGTTCATAAAATTAGTAAATGTTCTAAAATCATTTTTATTTGTAATATCGTTCAGCAATGTATGATTTTCTCGCACAATTTCTATCAGGTTAGAACGCAAATGCATACTATTTTGTGTAAACAAATTAAAATAATATGGCAATAATTGCGGCAAATGAACATGATAATGGTTCTGCTCAAATATAGTCAACAAAGAATTATCTATATCACCATCACTAAATATAATCTCTTTAAAATTTAATCCCTCTATCTCACACAATTTTTTTGCAAAATTATAATTTAGCTCTCTGTCAAGACTTTCATAACTCCTATTTTTTAAAATTGAATCATGATACGTATAAAAAATTATATCCTTAGAAACATTTTTCACCGCCGCTAAAGATATTCTTGAATCACACCCCGCGGTCAAACTCTCATACACCTTATAATTTCTTACAAGCGTTTCCGCCTCACTCTTTATCAATTTTGATATTTCATCTGAGACATCAGCAATGTTTGTGTACTCCATATTTGCTCGCGGCCAAAATCTGCTTGTACTCAAGCTGTTTATATTAAACTCATGATTTGGCGGCAAAAATTTTACATCAGCATACGGAGTCATATCCCCCGGCAATACCCAAGGGTAGCTTTTATGCTCGCTTCTTTTTTTATTTATAACTTTTACATATTTCTCAAAAAAAGGTTCATCGATACATTTTTGAACCATATTTATCAAGTTATAATGTGATGCTACTATTTTATTGTTTTTTGAATAATAGACACTCCGCGCAGCAGTGGCGTCATTAAGAACGTAAATCTCTTCATCAAATGAATAAATGCAAACAAACCTACCATTTAAGTAATCTAGATAGTCATAGAATTTATTTCTATCCTTCTCAAGTTGCTGAGCAAGGTTTTTAACAATCAATCCAAACTCCATGTGTTCAGCTAAAACATCCATACAATAGCTTCCACACAAGCATATCCATCCTCCGTTAAATTGGTGTACGCAACATTTATTTCCTGCTTCAAAATATATGACATAATCACTATCCAAATCAACACGGAACCACTTATCAATGATAAAATCCGGAACTCGTATATTCTTTTTTAAGAACATGAACCCGCGTTTATACAAATTATTTCTTATATTCTGACGAAAAAAATTTGTTATCATACCTTGATCCTTTTGCATTTATTTCTTAAGAACCTCTTTTGTTTTGTTAAGCGCTGACTTAAAGCCTTTGTTTTTCCAATGTTTTATAAATTTAGCGAACATCCTAAAAGGCCATGTCAAAAACCTTCCCAACCGATATGAAAATGACTTTTTAATCTCGTTTACTTCATTGTTTAGCGAATTGTTTCGCTTGTTCACTATAGAATTAACAGCCTCATATACAGTTGTGTTGATCCTTTTTGATAACCCGACCTGCCGAATTATCGGCCCAAATTCCGAACAATTTACATATTCCCAAAAATAAACTGAATCATCATATTCAGGGAACGACCATGCTTTTTTGCCTGATGTATAATGAATAATATATTTTTTTGCCGCAGCATTACTTAACGATTGTTTTGAAACATCCTCGACTTTTTCCGAATTCGGCAAAAGACCGTGCCATTGATAATTCCATCCACTATCGATAAGCTTAAATGCGCCACGGCAAGCAAGATTCAAAAGATCTTGATCGGGACACACCAAATTGTCTTTTACTTTTAATAAATCAAAACATTTAGTTTTTATCTGTTGTTTGGTGAATTCATCAATATTGATCAATAACACACCTGAGTTAAAATAATTTGACGGGTCCAAACATAGCATATTTTTTACATATCTGAACATACTGTTATTCAGTGCATTGTGAGCCGCACCTATCACATAACTATCTATATCGATATCATAAAGATCTAAAACATCCCTTGTTATAACAATATCACAATCAAGATATAAGACTTTATCATAGTGGTACAAAAGTTCAGGAATTAAAATACGATAATACATTTCTTTTGAATAATGGGCTCGTACCGTAAACTCATTATTCTTTAATTTAGCTTTTAAATTAATTGTATTGACCCTATAATTTACGCCATGATGAGCTTCTAATTTTTTTATATAAGCTTCACACAGATCTGTTTCAAACACATAAATATCATAATAAACATCGTCCGACCTATTAGCCAACAACGATAATATCGCAATATCCAAAAACGGGGCATAAGCATTGTTGGTTGCAAATACAATTGGAATTATCTTCAAATCTTTTGGCAAGCCGTCATGTAATAAAGCTATTTTTCCATTGGGGTACCACGAACGATTCTTGAAGTCTGCAAAATTTATACCACGCAAATTTTCTTTTAATAATTTCTTTATCAAAGAAAAATTCCGGTATTTATTTTCCTTACTGCTTTTAGTAAAAAAGGAAAACATATCAAGCATATTCATGCTTATGATCCGTTTATATATATCGTCCGAATATTTGTGCCCTATTTTAAATATTCTGCTATTTGCAACCATGTGGCAATCAAAATGTTTCTCACGCGCACGGCCGACAAGAGAGTTTTCATTATTTTCTCGATAATAAATTAAATATTCGGGAAATTTAACGATACTGTTTGCCGATGTTATGACTTGAAAATAAAACGCCCTATCGTTTGCACATATTATCTCGTCAAAAAAAGCACCTATCTCTATCAGAAATTTGCGTGAATATAATTTGTTCCATGGCACAACGGAAGTATTGCAAAAATGCCAATACTCCTCTTCAAAATTAGTTGTATAATACTCTTTATCGTTTACTGAAAATAATTGAACCTGCCTTTCTGTCTTTTTTTTGTTGTCAAAGCGCGTGTACAAAAAAATGCACACGTCAGCATTTGTATCCTCCATAACCTTGCAAGTTTTTTCATATGCCGCAACATTTAACCAATCATCCGAATCAAGAAAATGGATGTATTTTCCTTTTGCATATTTGAGCCCGAGATTTCTTGCTGCTCCCGCACCTTTATTTTCTTGACATAGTAAAATGATCCTTGGATCTTTTTCCTGATAGTTTTTAACGATCTCGACAGAATTGTCCGAGGAACCATCATCTATACAAATTATCTCTATCTGCTTTAAGGTCTGATCAATAACACTGTCCAAGCACTGAACAAGAAATTCCGATGTATTATAAATTGGAATAATAACAGACACTAATATATCTTTTTCACGCATGATTTTCACACCCCCTCAATCTTTACCGAATAAATCTCTTGTATAAACCTTGCCTATAACGTCATTCAAGTCGGATGACAGGCGGTTCGCGACTATTATGTCGCTACTGCGCTTAAACTCTTCCAGATCCTTTGTGATCGTATGCCCGAAATGTTCTTTTGTCTTTGCTGCGGGTTCATATATAAGGATCTGCACCCCGTACTCTTCCAGCCGCTTCATGACCCCCTGGATCGCGCTCTGGCGGAAATTATCGGAATTGGTCTTCATCGTCAGCCTGTACACGCCGACCGTTATATCCTTTTTCTCAGGCCAGCCCGCGCGCTGCACGACGGTGCGCGCGACAAACTCTTTCCTCGTCCTGTTCGACTCCACGATCGCGCGGATCAGATTCTCGGGCACGCCGTCGTAATTGGCGAGCAGCTGCTTCGTATCTTTGGGAAGGCAATATCCGCCATAACCGAACGACGGGTTGTTATACCCCTCCCCGATACGCGGGTCGAGGCAGATGCCGTCAATGATCGCCTTGGTATTGAGCCCGCGCACTTCCGCATAGGTGTCCAGTTCGTTAAAATAGGAAACGCGCAGCGCCAGATAGGTATTGGCGAACAGTTTGATCGCCTCCGCCTCGGTCGCATTGATGATGAGGACGGGTATCTCTTTTTTGAGCGCGCCCTCTTTGAGCATATCGGCGAAGGTGAACGCGCATTCCGTAAGGCGCGCGTTTGCATGGTCGGTGCCGACGACGATGCGGGAAGGATACAAATTATCGTACAGCGCCTTGCCTTCCCGCAAAAATTCGGGAGAAAACAAGATGAGCTGCCCGGGGAACTTCTTGCGCATCTGCTCGGTAAAACCGACGGGCACCGTCGATTTGACGACGAAACAGGCGTGCGTGCCCGCGGCGATCGCCTTTTCAAAGACGTCTTCGACGGAAGAAGTGTCAAAATAGCTCGTCTCCGTGTCGTAATTGGTGGGCGTGGCGATGACGATGAAATCGGCGTCCGCATAATCCGCCGCCGCGTCAAGCTCCGCGCGAAGAGCGAGCTTTTTATTGGCGAGATATTCTTCGATCTCCCGATCCATGAGGGGCGATTTGCGGGCGTTGATCATCTCCACGCGCTCGGCGGAAATATCCGTCGCCACCACCTCGTTGTGTTGTGAAAGCAAAATAGCGTTTGACAGACCGACATAGCCGATCCCCGCAACTACGATTTTCATATGTGCCTCTCTTTCATCCGACCGCGCCGAAAAAACGCGCTTTTTAATAGTTTTTGTTTTCTTTATTATATCATACCCAAAAAGTGCTGTCAATAATATTTATTTTTTATAATTACATAATTAAGCGCGACGGCGCTCCCGCGCGAAGAAACGCCCTTTGCAGCCATTTACTGTCCTCCGTCATCCTTTGTCAGTCCTTTGCAGCCCGTCATCCTCCGCCGTCGCTCCTTGCGCCCTTCTCCTGCCTACGCAGCCCCCTGCGCCCCTTTGCGCAGGGCGCGCCTTTCCCGCCTCGCGGTGCAAAACCGCCTTTTGCGATGCGCGGCGGGCTTGACTTCTTTACAAAAATCTGCTAACATGATAGCCATGAACACGACCATCGAACAGGTGCTCGCGCGGCACGATTTTCAGCCCGTCGGCGAGCAAAACCCCAAAATCAAACAGGTCAAAGGCATCCTCACGAACGCGAAGCCCAACCCGCACAAGCTATTCGTGGCGGAAGGGATCTGGATCCTGAAAATGTGCGAGCAATTCCAAACGCCCGTCGATTCTCTCATCCTCTGCCCCGAACATATCCGCACGGCGGAAGCGGCGGCGCTCGCCGACGCGCTCGCCGCGCGGGCGGGTTCGCTGTATACCGTTTCAGCAAAGACTTTTGAAAAGATCTCCGAGCGCGGACAGCCGGACGGGCTTTTGGCGCTCGCAAAACTGCCCTCCCACGATCTTGCCGCCTTTGACCCGCCAAACAACGCCGTCATCCTCGTCCTCGACGGGATCGAGATCCCGGGGAACGTCGGCACCATGCTGCGCATGGCGGACGGCGCGGGGCTGGACGGGGTCTTCATCTGCAACCGCAAGGCGCGGCTCACCCACCCGAAACTGATCAAGGGCAGCCAGGGGGCGATCCTCTCCGTGCCCGTCTTTGAATTTGAAAGCGTCGCCGCGTGCAGGGCCTGGCTCAAAGAGCACGGCTTTACCGTCTACCTTGCCGACACGCGCGCCGAGCGGTACTATTTCGACGAACCGTTCGGCGTCAAGACGGCGCTGGTCATGGGCAGCGAGCGCTACGGCATCACCCGCGAATGGTATGCGGGCGAATACCGCATGATCGCCATCCCCATGCTCGGAAAGTGCGACTCCCTCAACGTGGGCGTCGCGGCGACCGTGCTCTGCTACGACGCGAGCATGAAAAACAAGCGCCCGCAAAAAACGTAACGCGCGGACAAACGGCAAAAGCCGCCGAAACCCGGACAATAGCCGCACCTATGGCGGCTTGCCCCCGCGTACAAGCCAATTTACCGATGCGTGCGGCCCGATTTTTCGAAGACGTATCAAAGAAAAAGGGCGCCGCGCTTCCTTTTTAGGAAGCGCGGCGCCCGCACGTTTTTATTATAAACGGTCAGAGTATTTTTTCGGACAGCAATTTGATGCCCTTTGCCTGTAAGATCGCCACCGCCCTTTCGGTATCGCTCACGCGCATGAGGATCTTGGCGGAATTGTGGTTGGTGAGCACAAAGGAGTAGAGGTATTCGATATTGATGTTGCTCTCCTCCATCAGATGGACGACTTCGGCAAGCGCGTTCGGCCTGTCCTCCACTTCCACCCCGATAAGCTCGGTGATGCCGACGGTAAACCCCTCTTTTTTCAGGATCTCATATGCCTTTTCGTTGTCGCGCGCGATAAAGCGGACGATGCCGAAATCCTTCGTGTCCGCAATGGACAGCGTCACGAAGTCTATCCCCTCTTTCCCGAGGGCGTGCGTCAATTTATACAGCCGCCCCGGCCTATTTTCCATAAAAACGGACAATTGTTTGACTAACATGATTTCCTCCTTATTTGATACCGCGAAGAGCGTGCGACCGCACCTCGGTTCTATACTAACACACAATGCGCCGCATTGCAAGCCTGCGCCGAAAATTTATCGCACGGCGGCTCAATCCCGCCTGTCGATGACGCGCACCGCCTTGCCTTCGCTGCGCTTGATGGTCCCCTTTTCGCACAGTTTGATCTTGGCGCTCACGCCGATATAGGAATTGACTTCCGATTCCACCTTCCGCTTGATCGCCTCGAGATCGGAGATCCTGTCGGAAGCGAGGTTGCCGTCCAGCTCGATGTCGATCTCCATGATGTCGAGGTTGTTCACGCGGTCGACGTAGATCATGTAGTGCGGCGACACGCCCGAAACGTTCATGATCGCCGCCTCAATCTGGGACGGGAAGACGTTGACCCCGCGGATGATGAGCATATCGTCCGAACGGCCCTTGACTTTGCTCATCTTCACGCTCGTCCTGCCGCAGGCGCACCGCTCGTTGGAGAGGGTGCAAAGATCGCGCGTGCGGTAGCGGATGAGCGGCTGGCCCGTCTTGGTGATGGTCGTAAAGACGAGCTCCCCTTCGCAGCCGAAGGGCAGCGGTTCGAGCGTTTCGGGGTCGATGATCTCGGGGATGAAATGATCTTCCTGCACGTGATTGCCGTGCTTTTGCATACATTCCATGGAAACGCCGGGGCCCGAGATCTCCGAAAGCCCGTAGATATCGAGCGCGTCGATATGCAGAAGGCGCTCCAGTTCATCGCGCATCTGATAGGTCCACGGCTCTGCGCCGAACGCGCCGCCCACGAGGGAAAAGTCCCCGATGTCCATGCCCGCCTTTTCGATCTCCGTGCCGAGGTAAATGGCGTAAGAAGGCGTGCAGCAAAGGTGCGTCGCCCCGAAATCGCGCAAAAGCGTCAGCTGGCGGATGGTGTTGCCCGCGCTGGCGGGAACGGTGGACGCGCCGATCTTCTGCGCGCCGTAATGGGCGCCGAGACCGCCCGTAAACAGGCCGTAGCCGTAGGCGACGTGTACGAGCGAATCTTTTGTCACGCCCGCCATGGCGAGAGAGCGCGCCGCGATCTCCGCCCAGACGTCGATGTCGTTTTGCGTATAGCCGACGACGGTCAGCTTGCCCGTCGTGCCGCTGGATGCGTGCACTTCGACGATGTCGCTCTTCGGAGAAGAATAAAAACCGAACGGGTACGCCTCCCTCAGGTCGTGTTTGACGGTGAAAGGCAGCTTGCTAAGGTCGGATACCGAACGTATATCGGAGGGTTTGAGCTTGCATTCGTCCATCTTTGCCCGATAAGGCTTACAGTTGTTGTAGACGAGCTCCACCGTCTTTCTCAGCCGCTCGCTCTGCAATGCTTCCATCTCCGAGCGGGACATACATTCAAATTCCGGGCGGTAAATATAGTCTTGGATCTTAGGCATACGTTTCCCCCTTATCGTTAAATTTATACGGCGTCGAAGCCGAGCGCAAACGCTTTTTTGTTCATCTCCGCCGTCTTTTGCGGGATGCAGGCGAGGAGCGCCTCTTCAAATTTATCCCGCTCCAGCCCCAGCTTTTTGCACAGCGCGCCGAGCATGACCGCGTTTGCCGCCTTGGCATTGCCCGCCGTGAGCGCCAGCGAAAGGGCGTCGATCCCCTTTCCGGGAAGGCGCGCTTCCAGCCCCTGCGGATACTCCGCCGCGCCCGTCACGACGGGCATGGGCATGATCTCCTGGGTGGAATAGAGCACCTCTCCGCCCTCTTTGAGGTAATGCAGATAACGCAGCGCTTCCAGCTTTTCAAAGGCGAGGATGATGTCCGCGCCGCCCGCGTCGATGATGGGCGAAGCGATGCCGCTGCCGATGCGCACATAGGTCATGACGCTGCCGCCGCGCTGCGCCATGCCGTGCACTTCGCTCAGCTTGACGTCATAGCCCGCGCCGACGGCATATTTCCCGAGGACGCGGCTCGCCAGAAGGGTGCCCTGCCCGCCGACGCCGACGATCAGAATGTCCGTTTTTCCGCTTTTTTCGCGCATATCAGTTCTCCCCCTCGATGGCTCCGAATTTGCATACCCCTTTACAAAGCCCGCATTCGGTGCAGAGGGACACGTCGATCGCGATCCCGTCTTTGCCGTTGACGATGGCGGGGCAGCCCAGTTTCAGGCACGCCTTGCATTTTTTGCATTTATCGTTGACTTTAAAGCCCTTATACAGCCGTTTGGTCAGAAGGGCGCACGGGCGCTTGGCGATGACGACGGATACCCCCTCGTGGGCGAGCGCCGCCTTCACGGCGGCTTCCGTTGCGGCAAGATTGTTGGGATCGATGACCGCCACGTCCTCTACACCGACCGCGCGGCAGACCTTGGCAAGGTCGAGTTCGTATGTATCTTCGTTTTTGATGGTCTTGCCCGTCGCGGGATGATTCTGGTGCCCCGTCATGCCCGTCGTGCGGTTGTCGAGGATGACGACGGTCGTCTTCGCCTTGTTATAGACGGCGTCGATGAGCCCCGTGATGCCGCTGTGGATAAAAGTCGAATCGCCGATGACGGCGACGGAATGCCTGTGCGCTTCGGGATCCGCTTTATCAAAGCCGATCGACATACCGATGCTCGCGCCCATGCAAACGACGGCGTCCATCGCCGCAAGGGGCGGCACGGCGCCCAGCGTATAGCAGCCGATATCTCCCAAAACGTTGACTTTGAGCTTGGAAAGGACGTAGAACACCCCCCTGTGCGGGCAGCCCGCACACAAAACGGGCGGCCTTGCGGGCACCTCGGCGGGCGCGGGCGCAGGGGCTTGCCCCAACACCTTTTCGCGGATGAGCGCGGCGGAAAACTCCCCTTCGAGCGGGAAGATCTCCTTGCCTTCCACGCGGATCCCGTGCGCCTTGACAAGCGTCTCGATATGCGGCGCGAGCTCTTCGGCGACGATACAGCGGCCGACGCCCGCGGCAAATTCTTCGATCGTCTTATACGGAAGCGGATAGACCATGCCGAGCTTCAAGACGCTCGCCTCGGGCAGCGCTTCGCGCACATACTGGTACACCCCGCCCGAACAGATGACGCCGATCTCCCTGCTCCGCCATTCGATGCGGTTGATGCGCATCCCGTCGGCGTCCACGGAGAGCTTTTTGAGCCGCTCTTCCACGACGGTATGCTTGCGGCGGGCGTTGGCGGGCATCATGACGTATTTGGGGATGTCCTTCACATATTCCTTTACGGGGACTTCCTGCCTCTCTTCAAGCGCCACGAGGCTCTGCGAATGCGCGACGCGCGTCGTCAGGCGCAGGAGCACGGGCGTGTCGTACTCTTCCGAAAGGTCAAAGGCGTATTTTGTAAATTGCTTCGCCTCTTCGCTGTCGGAAGGTTCGAGGACGGGGATCTTGGCGCTCACCGCCGTAAGGCGGGTATCCTGCTCGTTCTGCGAAGAGAATACGGACGGGTCGTCCGCCACGGCGATGACCAGCCCGCCGTTGACGCCCGTATAGACGGAGGTGAAGAGCGGATCGCAGGCGACGTTGAGCCCGACGTGTTTCATGGACACGATCGCGCGGGCGCCGCGGATGGAGGCGCCGATCCCCACTTCGAGCGCGACCTTTTCATTGGGCGACCATTCGCTGTATACCTCGGGATAGCGCGCCAGCTCTTCCGTGATCTCGGTGGAAGGGGTGCCCGGGTACGCCGCCGCCACTTTGACGCCCGCTTCCCAGGCGCCGCGCGCCACCGCGAAATCCCCCAAAAGCAATTTTTTCATGTATGTAGACCTACCTATGGATATGATTCTTCTTGCCTTGCGGCATTTTTTCAGCGTTTGCGAAGGTAGGTGACCCGCTTGACTTTGCCTTCCGCGCGCTTGATGGACAAGGGCTCCACGAGCTTGACTTTGACGTCCAGGTGCACGAAGAAGCGCAGCTTATGCCGTATCCTGGCGACGAGCTCTTCCAGTTTGGAATAGTCTGTGAGAAGGTCGGTATCCCCCACCTCGACGTGCACCTCGATGGTGTCCATGTAATTGACGCGGTCGACGATGATCTCATACGTCTTGCCGAGTTCGGGCATCCCCATGAGCACGCTCTCGATCTGGGACGGGAAGACGTTGACCCCGCGGATGATGAGCATATCGTCCGTCCTGCCCACCACGCGCGCCATGCGCGCCGTCGTGCGGCCGCACTTGCACGGTTCATAGGTCAGCGAAGTGATGTCCTTGGTGCGGTAGCGCAAAACGGGCATCCCCTCTTTGGTCAGGGTGGTCAAAACGAGCTCCCCTTTCTCCCCTTCGGGAAGGGCGCGGTCCTCTTCGATATTCATGATCTCGGGATAGAACATATCCTCGTTGATATGCATCCCCGCCTTTTCGCGGCATTCGCCCGAAACGCCCGGCCCGCCCACTTCGGTGAGCCCGTAATTCTCGGTCGGGAAAGCGCCGAGGATGGCTCGGAGCGCGTCGTGCATCTCCGCCGTGGAGGCTTCCGCGCCCATACAGACGAGGCGCAGTTTGAGATCGCCGAGGACGCCTTCCTTTTTTGCCGTCTCGGCAAGATACATGGCGTAGCTCGGCGTAGCGACGAGCGCCGTCGCCCCGAAATCTTTCATCAGCATGATCTGCCGCTCGGTATTGCCCGAAGAGACGGGCACGACGGAAGCGCCCAGTTTTTCGATGCCGTAATGCAGCCCGAAGCCGCCCGTAAACAGCCCGTACCCGAACGCGACGTGGAAAATATCTTCGTCCGTCGCCCCCGCCATCGTCAGAATGCGCGCGATACAAGTCGACCAATTGTCCAGATCCTGCCGCGTATAGCCGCAGGTGATGGGCTTGCCCGTCGTGCCGCTGGAAGCGTGGATGCGCACGATCTTTTTCATGGGCACGGCGAGAAGTTTGAACGGATAATTGTCCCTGAGGTCGTCTTTGGTCGTATACGGGATCTTTTCGATGTCCTTGAGCGTGCGGATATGCTCCGGCTTTAAGCCGATCGCGTCGAAGCGCTCGCGGTACATCGGCACGTTTTCATATGCGTAGCGGACGGTATGTTTCAGCCGTTCAAGCTGCATACCTTCGATCTCTTTGCGCTTCATCGTCTCGATCTCAGGACTGTACATTTGCATGACTACACCTCCCGGGGCCATAGTTGACCTATCAACAATCATTCTATCACATTCCGCACAAATATGCAATACGTTTGGGCGATTTTCGCCGCAAAAATGTATAAAAATTTATTTTTTTGTATAAATGTGCATTCGCGTCAGCGAAGGACGGCGCCGAATTTTTCGCCGAGCGCCTTCAGGATGCGCTTGACATAGCCGTCGACGTCCTCGCTTTTGAAGGCGTTTTCATGCGGGGTAAAGGTAACGGAAAACGCCATGCTCTTTTTGCCTTCGCCGATCTGCGCGCTGCGGTATACGTCGAAAAGTTTCACGTTCGTGACGTATTTGGACGCCTCGAAGATCGCCTTTTCCAGCTCTGCGCAGGGCGTGCCTTCATCCGCGATGAGCGCGAGGTCGCGCCTTACCTCGGGGAATTTCGGCAGCGGCGCAAAGCGGATATGCTCGTCAAAGTGCTTCTCCGCCTTCGCATAATCCAATTCGCCGAGATAGACCGCCGTCTCTACGGCGAGCTCTTCCGCAAGGTCGGGCGCCAGTTCGCCGAAATAGCCGACGCATTCCCCGCCGAGCACGATCTCCGCCGTCTTACCGGGGTGCAAAAAGGGCCTTGCCGCGGGGCGGTAGGAAAAGGCGCAGCCGAACTCTTCGGCGATCGCCTCATAGACCCCCTTGGCGGAAAAGAAGTCCTCCCCTTCCCCGTACACGCCGAAGGCGAGCGTCTTGTTCTCTTCCGGCTGCGCGGCAAGGGGCAGCGAGCGGGCGAGATAGACGTTCGCAAATTCAAAGAGGCGGGCGCGCTCGTTGCCGCGGCGGATGTTGCGCACGAGCGTCGTCAGCATGGACGGCGCCAGCGTGGTGCGCATGATGCTCATATCCTCGCCGATCGGATTTTTGATGCGGATCGCCTTGTCCGCCTCCCCTTCGATGCGCAAGAGCGCGTAATCTTTGGGGGAAATGAAGGAATAGGTGATGATCTCGTTGTAGTCCTGCCCGCAGACGATGCGCTTGACGCGCTCTTCCCGCCGCTGCTCGGGGGAATAGCCGCCGCCCGTGACTTGGGCGGTGGGCAGAAAGGTCGGGCGGATATGATCGTAGCCGTACATACGGATGACCTCTTCCGCCAGATCGGGATACCCTTCGATGTCCTCGCGGTAGGCGGGCGCGGTGACGGAAATGTCGTCCCCCTTCGCCTTGACGTTGAAGTTGAGGCGGGAAAGGATGCCCTTGATCTCCTCTTTCGGCACTTCTATGCCGAGAAGGGCGTTGATCCGCGAATAGGAAGTCTGCACGACGACGGGCTGCACGGCGCTCTTTTCGATGTCGTAGCGGTCGCAGGCAATCTCGCCGCAGCCGAGAAATTCGATGAGATTGAGGGCGCGGTTGATGGCGATCCCCGTCGTATAGGCGTCCACGCCCTTTTCAAAACGGGCGGAAGAATCGCTCTTTTGTCCGAGCGCGCGGGAAGTGCGGCGGATGTTGGCGCGTTCAAATTTGGCGCTTTCAAAGAGCACTTCGTCCGTGTCGGGGCCGATACCGCTGTTGAGCCCGCCCATGATGCCCGCCAAGGCGACGGGCTTGACGCCGTCGGCGATGACGAGGTTATTTTCGCTCAGTTCAAATTCCTTCTCGTCGAGGGTGACGATCTTCTCACCCGCGCGGGCGCGGCGCACGCAGATCTCGTTTTTGGCGATATGCGAAAGATCGAAGGCGTGCATCGGCTGGCCGAGTTCGAGAAGGACGAAATTGGTGATGTCGACGACGTTATTGATGGAGCGAAGCCCGGACAGCGCCAGCCTGCGGCGCATCCACAGCGGCGATCTGCCGATCTTCAGACGGCGCACATAGTGAGCGATATAGCGCGGGCACAGCTCGGGCGCTTCCACGCCGACCGCGACGCGCTCGCTGGTGCTGAACGGGGAAACGCCGTATGTGAGCGGCACGGGCTTGAGCGGCGTTTTGAGTACCGCCGCCACTTCGCGCGCGATGCCGTAGACGCTCTGGCAGTCCGGCCTGTTCGCCGTCACGGCGATGTCGAAGATATAATCGTCCAGCCCCACGATTTTTTTGATGTCGGTGCCGACGGCGATCTCCCCCTGCAGGATGAGGATGCCGTCCACGTCCGCGCCGTCATACCAATCGCCGTTGATGCCGAGCTCTTCGCCCGAGCAGAGCATCCCGCACGATTCCACCCCGCGCAGCTTCCCCTTTTTGATGTGAAGGCCGCCGTGCAGGGAAGAGCCGTCCAGCGCGACGGGCACGAGCGCCCCTTCAAAGACGTTCGTCGCCCCCGTGACGATCTGGATATCGTCGCCGTATTCGCCGCAGTCGAGGCGGCAGATCTGTAATTTATCCGCGTCGGGGTGCTTGGCAAGGCTCTTGATCCTGCCGACCACGCAGCGGTCGATCTCGGCGCCGACGTATTGCAGCTCTTCCACTTCAAAACCGCAGGAAAAGAGCTTGTCTTTGAGCTCTTCCGCGCTCACGCCGACGTCGACGTAATCTTTTAACCAGCTGAAAGGTACTTTCATCGTTCCGTCCTCCCCGTTCAATCCCTGAATTGTTTCAAAAGGCGCACATCGTTCTCAAAGAGATAGCGCATATCGTTGATGCCGTATTTGATCATGGCGATGCGTTCCAGCCCCATGCCGAAGGCAAAGCCCGTGTATTCGTCGGGGTCGATACCGCAGTTTTCCAAGACGCGGCGGTTGACCACGCCCGCGCCGAGGATCTCGATCCAGCCCGTGCCCTTGCAGATACGGCAGCCCCTTCCGCCGCAGTTATGGCAGGAAAGATCGACCTCCACGCTCGGTTCCGTGAACGGGAAATAGGAAGGGCGCAGCCGCGTCTTCGTTTCCGAAGTAAAGAGGCGGCGGGCAAACTCGTCGAGGATGCCTTTGAGGTCGCAGAGGGTGATCCCCCTGTCGACGACCAACCCCTCCATCTGATGGAACATGGGCGAATGGGTCGCGTCGCTGTCCGAACGGTACACCCTGCCCGGGCTGAGGATCTTGATGGGCGGCTTTTTCTTCTCCATGACGCGGATCTGTCCGGAAGAGGTCTGCGAACGGAGGAGATATTCCCCCGTGATGAAGAAGGTGTCCTGCATATCCCGCGCGGGATGGTCGGCGGGGATGTTGAGGGCCTGGAAGTTATAGTAGTCCTTTTCGATCTCCGGCCCTTCATAGATCTCAAACCCCATCCCCTCGAAACATTCGATGATCTCCTTTTTGACGATGTTCACGGGATGGCGTGTACCCGTCTCCGTAAAGCGCGCGGGCATGGTGACGTCCACCTTTTCGCTCTCGTAACGGGCTTTGAGCTCCTCTTTTTTGAGTTCTTCTTCCCGCGCGGCGAACTGCGCTTCCGCCCACGCGCGCACGTCGCTGACCAGCTTGCCCATAGCGGGGCGCTCCTCGGCGGGCACGTCGCGCATCCCCTTGGACAGCGCGGAGATCTCGCCCGTCTTGCCGAGATATTTCATTTTCAGCTCGAACAGCTCTTTGCGGCTGCCCGTATCGCCGATCCCTTCGCCGATCGCGCGGCGGATCTGTTCCAATTTTTCTTGCATCGCACTCTCTCCCGAAAAATTATTTTGCAAAAGCCAAACAAAAAAACGCCCCGCAAGACTTTCCGTCTCACAGGGCGCGAACGTGCGCTGTACCACCTATGCTTCGCAAAGCCGCGGCGCGGCTCTGCCTCGTTGGCCGCTTAACGCGCGGCGCACGGCTCCCCCTACTCATGCCTTTTCAAGGGAGCGGCTCGAAAGTGAATCGCAGGGCGAGCGAAACGGGGAACTTTACAGCCTTCGGGCTCCCCTCTCTGCGGATCGCTGCAATGCTCTGCCTGTCTTCGTCATTGCCGTTTGACTTATTCCCCTATATCTTAAAACAAAAACGCGAAAATGTCAAATATTTTGCGCGCGCCGCCGCAGAAGAAAAAACAAGAAGACGCCGCCGCGCGAAATTTATCCCCTTCATCAGGCGCTCAAGCGGTAACCGTCCCCGAATATGTTCCCGAACATCCCCTCGGGCACGCTGCCCACGATCAGATTTTCCGCCACGAGCGCCTCCGTGCGCGTCACCACCCGTTCGCTGCCCGAAGGCAAAACGACGTTGACTTCCGCCTCGATATGCAGATAGACGGAATGCAGGGTCTGGTTGATGCCCGCGCTCGCAAATGCGGAAGAAAAGGAGCAGCCCACGCTGCCCACCGAGACGACTTTGAAGGTCACTTTCGGCCCGAAGCCCGCGAGAAATTCCATCCCCGTGAAAGCGCCGACGGGCACTTTGATCCCCTCTTCCGCCGCCGAGGCGATCTTGCCCATGGCGACGGACGCCGTTCTCCTGGCAAAGAGGTTGACCCGCTGCGCGTTGGCGGAGATACTCAGGATGTTGCCTTCCCCGTCATAAGCGATCTGTACGAAGGAAGAATACTCCGCCTCTCCCGCCGTCTCGGCGACGGCGTCATTGACGGCGGCAACCGTCATGGCGCGGACGGAGGCCTCGCTGATCGAATAGAGGATGCCCGCGACGTTCTTTTGCAGATACAGCGTGAGCGCGACGAGCGCCGCAGCGGCGGCGATGCCGATGATGAGCGCCCTTCGCCTCGCCGAAAGGCGGTTTCTCTTGTGCCCGCTGCGCTTGTAACGGAATTCGCTCGCATATGCCATATGACATTGTATGCGCCGTCGCCGCCCGTTTATGCGCCGCGCCGACGGGCAAACGATTTTACATTCTTATTACAAGCGCGTGACAAAATACGGTTGCCCTTTCGCCCCCGTTTGGCGTATAATAGCATCCGAAAAAACATATAAATATGCCCGACCTTTTCGTTCCTATAAAGAGGCGGCGACGCCCGTGCATACGGGCGTCGCCGCCTTCCCCTTTATATCAGATCGCAAAGGCGCATCAAAACGGGAATGGTGCGGATACAGAGGATGGTATTCATGAGGGTGGCAGCCGCGGCAGTCTCCCTGTCTCCGCCGAACATTTCGGCAAAGTTGAGCGCGCTCGACGCCGTGGGCATGGCGCCGATGATGAAAAGGGCGATGACCGCAAACCGCCCGATCGGCAAAAACAGGCGGCAAAGGAGCAATATCCCCAGTCCCAAAAGGGGCGAAAGGATGAGTTTGACGAAGGCGACCGCATAGACGCGCGGATCGTCGAGGATGCCCCGCCGCAAAGGGGCGCGCCCCGCCCCGTCCGTAAGCGGCGCGGGCTCTTTTGCAAGCACACCGTCTTCCGCGGAGCCGCTTCCCTCGGGAACGTTTTCCGCGGAGCCGTTTTCCGCAGCAGAAAAATCTTCCG
>CALWCR010000133.1 GCA_944376445.1 uncultured Clostridia bacterium
AGGCGCTGCAAGTGTTCATTCCCTATAAAGAAGTGCTCCCCTTATACGATGCGGGGCTGCGCCTTCCGGATGACGTGACCGTGATGTGGACGAACGACAACTTCGGGCACGTCCGCCGTTATCCCGACGCGCGCGAGCGCGCCCGCCGCGGCGGTTACGCGCTGTACTTCCATTCCTCCTATTGGGCACCGCCGCCCTTGAGCTATCTTTTCATCAACAGCATCCCCCTCGCGCAGACGGGCGCGGAGCTGAGAAAGGCGTACCGCGAAGGGATCCGCAAGATCTGGGTGGACAACGTGGGCGCCCTCAAGCCGCGCGAACAGGACGCCGAGTTTTTCCTGCAATTTGCCTGGGACGCGGGCAGGGAAGAAGCTCCCGTGCACCGCGTGCACGAGTATCTCGCCGATTGGTTCAACGAACAGTTTTCGGGCGGGCGCGGGGAGGAGTGCGCGCAGATCTATGAGAGTTATGCGCAGGTCACCAACGTCTGCAAGGCGGAACATCTTTACCGCGGCGCCTTTTCGCAGACCGCCTACGGCGACGAAGGAGGGCGCAGGGTCAACATCCTGCATTCCCTCTATACCCGCGTCTGCCGCCTGCACGACGCCCTCCCCGCCCGCGAGCGGGACGCCTTTTTCGAGCTTTTAGGCATGAAGGTGTGCGCTTCCTATTTCATCAACGCCGCCTTTTACTATGCCGAGCGCAGCAGGCTGTGCTTTGCCGGGGGCAAGATGCAGTCGGCGGACGAATATCTGCGCCTGTCCCGCCTGATGACGGGCTGCAAGAGGCAGATGCTGCATTTTTACAACGAACGCATGGCGGGCGGGAAGTGGAAGGGCATCCTGACGCCCGAGGCGTTCCCTCCGCCCGCGTCCTGCCTCTATCCTGACGCGAAACCCGCCCTCTTGATCGGCGAAACGGGCATGGGCGTCGCCTTGTGGAACGAGGAAAAGACGCTCACCTTCGACGAAGAGGGGGTCCCCGTCAAGTGGCTGGAGATCTTCAACAAGGGCTGCGGCAGCTTCCGCTTTTCCATCGCGACGGACTGCGATTTTCTCGCCTTTTCCGAGACGGAAGGGGAGGTGCGCGGAGAGGTGCGCGTGCTCGTCACTTGCCTGAAAAAACCGCACGGCGGGCACATCGTCGTCACGAGCGACTGCGGCGAACAGATCGCGGTCCCCGTCGCCGCCGCGCCCGATCTTTGCAAGAGCTTTTCCGCCGAAAGTATGCGCGCCCTTCCCGAAGACGGCTTTCTGCGCGTCGAAGGGCTGGACCGTATGCGGGGCGCCTGCATGGAGGCGGAGCGGGCGGGCGCGCGGCTGGAAAGGGCGTTTTGGCAGCCCGTTTGCGGCAGCTGCACGGTCGAAGTGACCCGCTATCTCACCCTCAATTCCACGGGCCGCATCCGTTTTCGCGTCATCCTGGACGGAGAAGTGCGGGAGCTGGAAAGTTTTGCCACGGACGAGTGGCGCGGGGATTGGTTTTCCGCCGTGCGCGACAACGGCGAAAAATTGCGCTGCCGCTTTGAAAACGTCGCCGCGGGGGAGCATACGCTCGCCATCGAGGCGGGCGATCGCTATGTGACTTTCGGGCGGGTGAGCCTGTATTTCGGCGACGCGCCGATAAAAGAATGCCATCTCGGGCCCGAACCGATAGAGAGCGCCGAATACGAAAACATTCCCGCCGTCTGCGAAAGGGAGCTGCTTCGCGATACGCGCCGCCGCTTCGGTATCGCCGCCGAAAACGTCCCGCCCGTCGCGTTGACCTATGCGGGGCACGGTTATTGGAACTATGACAGGCTGTATCTTCCCAACGAGGCGCGCCCGCAGTCGTTCGCTCCGCCCCGCTATGCCTTTGCGGCGGGAGAGAAAAAGGACGTCGTCTCCCTGTTCGGGGCGGGGGCCTTTGCGGAACAAGGGCAAAAACTTGCCCTCGAAGCGGAATACGCCCTGGAAGAGAGCCGCTTTGCCTGGCGGACGGCGGACGCGTCGGGTAGGCTGTGGGAGCATCTGCAGGCGGAGACGGACGGCGGCAGCGGGCTCGCCATGTATGTGGAACAGGCGGGGCTTTTTTGGGAGCAGGGCGGCCCCGCCATGCACTATCGCTGCCGTTTTTCGGGCGGAAAATACTATGTATGGCTTTTGACCCGCTTTGACGACGGGAGCAGCGACGCCTGCGCCGTCGGCGTAGACGGGGCGATGCAGCCGCGCTCCGCGCAGTACGGCGGCGGCAGCTTTTTCACATACAGTTCGCAGTTTTTGTGGGTGTGGACGCTGCTTTGCGAGCTCGAGATCCCCGCGGGGAGCACGTTTTCATCGTTGAGGCGGTCAAATCGGGGCTGCGCATCGACCGCATCTATCTTACCAAAGGCAAAGAGCTCCCGCCCTGCGACGCGTCGTTTGCGGCGGCAAAGCGGGAGATATGACCCGCCCCCGCCCGCGCAAATATTTGCGCGGACGGGGGCATTCACGGCGGAAAAAGGGGAGAATTTGAAATTCTCCCCCGGTATCGGTCTCCTTGAAGCGGGACCGGATACAGACTTTCTTTGTTTTAGGAAAATGTGCCGATCTGCAATTTAGTGATAGCATAAGGCTTAAAGCAGATCACAAAAATCGCGGAAGGTCATCCGGCGCAGTGTTTTCCGAAAACAGCCGAAGAAATAAATAAAAAAATTGAAAAACGCGAAAAAAACAGTTGACAAACCTTTGCTCTTTTGCTATAATAGCAAAGCGTTTCAAATCATAGTGTAAAATTGCGAGCCGTATAACATTTTTTTGCAAATATGGCTTATTTTGTTGCTTTTTTAAAATTTTTATGCTACAATGTTCCGGCAAAAAGGGTAGCCAGCCGGTTCATTTTTTTTATAAAGACGGAGAAAAAATTATGTAAGAATTTTCGGAGTTGAGCAACTTAGAAGCAGCATAAAGGTTTTAAGAGCGGAATTTTTGTCTTCGGCGGTAGAAATCGTGTCGGTTGTGCAAAAAAGAGCGTAAAGACGCACGAGGGCGAACAATGCCGCTCGGAAGGAAAGCGATCCCGGCATTGTGAGCCAGGGGTGCAGCGATAAAGGGAGAAAATATATTTCTCTTTTTGCCGGCGGCGACGCTTTCAGGGAAAATGCGTTCTGTTTTCTTCATAAAGCAACATCCTTGATCGGCAATGATTTGATGTTGCATTTTTAAATTCAGTGCGGAACAGGTAATTTTTGCTGCCGTTGACATCATTCAGCCGTTTTGATATAATTATAAGCAGCCGATCTATTTATGATCCGATAAACAAAGGAGGGGCCGAACACAATGAAAAAGACGATGAAAAAGACATTGTTTAATGAAATATTTGCAACTATTATTGATTTTTGCGGGATAAAATCGCATAATATTGTCAATGCAACAAGGGGAACGGAATGGGTCAATCCAAACACCATAAGCGGTTGGAGGACGCGCGGTATTCCTCGAGATAAGTATTTTGAGATTTTATGCGAGGCTATACATACCGTTTTGTGTGCCGATGAACATAAGGCGGAATATTGTGAGCAAAGGCGGAACGACTTAAAAAAGGATCTGGAAAGTATATGGCCAAAATATTCGGATTCGGGAATGTGTTGGGATGAATCAAAAAGCGTCATTGAAAACATACCGGAGATCCTTAAGAATGGTTATTATTTAAGCGGATTATCAAAACCCGCCGAAGCGAAAGAACAGATCAAAAATGTCAAAAGATTGGTCGCCTTTGACCTTGACGGGACGCTTATCAAAGGGTTCAGATATTCTTGGACGATCGTATTTAAGGCAATAGGCAGTACGGGGAAAGAGGCGGTAAAATTCAAAGAGGCTTTTGAGCTTGGCAATATTTCTTATCAGGATTGGTGTAAATCAGACTGCGAAATATTGAGCAAAGGCGGATTGACTTTTGAAAAGGTACAGGATGCGGTTAAAAATTCCGGAGCATCGCTTACTAAAAATTTAGTCGAGGCAATAGAAAAACTTAAGTCAAACGGTTGCAATGTGGCTATAATTTCCGGTGGGGCAGACAGCGTATTGTATGCATTGCTTCCCAACGCAAGAGAATTGTTTGATGAAATTTTTATCAATGAACTGGTCTATAATAAAGATACGGGGATACTCGAAAAAATCAAGCCTACATTATATGACTGGGATCGTTATGGCAACGGCGTAGAAGGAAAGCAGGCCGGATTCAGGCTTTTATGTGAAAGATATAATGTAAAACCGGAAGAATCCGTCTTTGTCGGCGATGATTTCAACGATGTCGGAGCCATGGAAACGGCAGGGATGAAAATATTCTATTATAGTTATAGTCAACATGATCCGACAAGAGGATTGGGCAGGCGCCCCGAGATCCGCAGCATTCCGTCGGATGCAATTCATGAGCCAGGCAATGATTTAATGCGGGTCGCGAACAGAATTTTAAAGTGGGATTTCGGCGACATGGATTATATAGAATAATGTACAACTAAATTATATTTTAAAAGGGAAGTGCTTTCGATCAAGGCACTTCTTTTTTTGTCGTCAAATTAAAATCAAAGGAAAATCAATTTTAAAATTTTTATCAAAATCAAGACAATTGAATCTCGGTTGTATCTTTAAAAATCAAGCGGTTTGCCCTTTACTTTTCAAAAATTTCTGGTAAACTATGGGCACAATAAATCTTTTTCGGGGATCTCTACCGAAACAGGACAAGGCGGAGCGATCCGATCGATCATTTGAATTCGGCATGAGAAATCATGTTGAAAATATTTACGCCGAAAAGGCAAAGGAGGACATCTATGAAGCACTTTTACCAAGCAGGATGCGAACTGATCGGGGCCGTGACCTTCCATGGCGGCGACGAGGAGCTGATCTCCGACGTGACCTTTCACGGGGGCGACGAGGAGCTGATCTCCGACGTGACCTTCCACGGGGGCGACGAGGAGCTGATCTCCGATGTGACCTTTCACGGGGGCGACGAAGAGCTGATCTCCGACGTGACCTTCCACGGGGGCGACGAGGAGCTGATCTCCGATGTGACCTTTCACGGCGGCGACGAGGAGTTGATCTCCGACGTGACCTTTCACGGCGGCGCCGAGGAGCTGATCTCCGACGTGACCTTTCACGGCGGCGACGAGGAGGTGATCTCCGACGTGACCTTCCACGGGGGCGACGAAGAGCTGATCTCCGACGTGACCTTTCACGGCTAAGCGCGAGTGTCTGCCCCGACATTGCGGTCGCGGTGTCGGGGCAGACGATCCTGTTTCCTATTCGGCATGGCTTGTGCCGTGAAAACAACAAATCAAGAGGTGCCTTATGAATATTGCGATGAGCGTACAAAAACAAATCATGGAGTCTCCCGTGGGTTCGGGTAAGCCCGAGCAGGGAGGTGCGTTATTTTCAAGTGACGGCGGAGACACTGCAGACAAATTTGTTTTCGACGAAAAGGGCAGCCACAGCGGCACGACGTATACCCCGGATGTCGAGTTCATCAACAAGCAAATCAAATTCTGGAGCTGCCGAGGATATCATTTCATGGGATTCGTTCACTCTCACCCGCAGGGATTTACTGCCATCTCTACCGGCAGGGGCAGCGGCTACGGGCATACCGTCAGCGACGAGGACGCCATTTACAAACTGCTCGGCGGTATGAAGGGTACAAGACGGCTGTACTTCCCCGTCGTCCAAAGCTCTGTATACGGGAAGTTCTCCATGCGGGTCTTCTACGGGGAGAAGGACGCATACGATAAGATCAGGATCGGAGAAGACCGCAATATCCGTATTGTGGATGATGCATCCGTAGGTTTTGTCCGCCGCGAGCTTCGATCTTATTTACCGATAGATCGCTATTCGCATTCCACAGCTGTCATTGTGGGGGCGGGCGGCGGAGCAGACCTCGCGGAATGGCTCACGCGGGCGGGGATCAATCAATTCATCCTTGCGGACAGTACGCGTTATACGTTTTCTGATCTTGCTGTCGGCGC
The DNA here is from genome assembly GCA_944376445.1 of uncultured Clostridia bacterium. GTDB lineage: Bacteria > Bacillota > Clostridia > Christensenellales > Borkfalkiaceae > Borkfalkia. The sequence goes on from CALWCR010000133.1 coordinate 5,969, forward strand.
ATTTTATCATGAAATCGGCGGATATAAGGCAGATGCGGTGGCGCGGAAGATACATACCGTCAATCCCGTCGCGAGGGTAAAGATCGTCCGGCAGCACATCGACGATGATGTGAAGATCGATGATTTTAGGCTCTGGCTGGACAATGTAGACCGCCGGAAGAGCCTTGTGATTTTCTGTGAGGGCGGGAAGGATGACTTCAATATCCTCAAGGGTCTTTGTTCTCGGTACGGGATCGCATTGATACGCAGCCATGTACAGCCCGGCCATCAATTTGCAGCGCAATACGTACATACGGAGTTCTACGCTTTCTGGGCCGATCCCCGTGCGAATGCCAAATGCGAAGTGGACTATATCGGCGGTCTGTACGGGGTAAACCCCTTGAACACGGTTTTATTCGGCAAAGTAAATGCTTTTTTCTCCTGTCCGGCCGGTAAAAAGGAGCGGAAGGACGTTGCCCGGCCGGAAGAAGGTGAGCCGCTTTCCGTCGAGAAGTACGAACCTTTATACAGTAAAGCGGAAATAGAACGGAAAAAGGCCGTGATCGTCGGTTGTGGCGGTTCACGGTCATATGCGGAAAACCTCGCCCGTTCGGGCATCAAGCATTTTGTGCTCATCGATGCCGACGCATACGGCAGGAGCAATCTGCAGACGCAGATGGCATATGCCGATGAGCTCGGCAGCCGCAAGGCGGAAGTGATCGCAGACAGGATCAGGCTGATCGCTCCCGACGCCGACGTCACGGTCGTAAACGCCATGCTTGATGAGAATATGACGGATGAACGATTTGCCTCTTTTATCGG
>CALWCR010000134.1 GCA_944376445.1 uncultured Clostridia bacterium
GCGATGATGCCCGCAACGTCGATGTCCGTATCAAAAGAAGGCAGTTCTTTGCCGATGAGCCCGACAAGCTCTTTCGCCGCGGACAAGAGTTCCTCTTCCCCGCAGACGATGCCGATCTCATACGCGCGAAGGTAGATCTTGTTCTCCGCATACGCAAACCGCACGGGGATCTCCATCCCCGCCGCCGAAACGTACAGCTCCCCGCTCGCGCGGACGCCATCTTTTACGTCGAGCACCGCTTCGCCCCGCAGGGAAAGAGAGCCGTCTTCATAGGAAAGCTGAATGCCGTAATTTTTGCCGGAGACGATGCCGAGAATGTCGCGGATGAAGGGCATAAGGTCAGTGCTGCCTTCCGCCACGGCGATCTCGGGCACACTGTCCGCAAGGCGCGCCGTAAGGGATACGGGCACGCCCGCAAGTTCGAGTTCGGCGCCGATATACCCAAAGGAGACGGCTCCTTCCTTTTCAATAAAGCCGAAACGGACGGGGATCTGCAGCCCTCCGAGATCGAGGGAGGCGGAAAGGGTGACGTTCTCCCCCTCCTTTTCGATCTGCGCGTCCATGATCTGCGACATGAGCGCGTCTGTGTCGAGAGAAAGGGACGCCCCGCCGCCCAGAAGAGACATTAGGTCGGACAGGGCAATGTGCCCCGCCGCATCCCCGTATTGCAGGGCGACCGTATCCCCTTCGTAAGCGAAAACAAACGGGCCGACCCGTCCGCGGAGGGAATTGAAGGAAAGCCCGCGCATATCCAGCGCCAGCTGTGCGGAAAGGGGCTGCCCCGCGATCTGTATATCCGCATCGAGATACACTTCATCCGTCAAAAAAGCGGCAAAGCCGTACGTCAGATAATCCGCGGCGGTATATTCCTTGTCTTCCCCGCCCGTTGCGGCGGCGTCGGCATAATTGATAAAATAGGACGTATAGTCGGACACATCCGCGTCCGACTCTTCATAGGAAAAAGTGATGACGGAATTGCCGACGCAGGACGCGTCGACCCCCTTTCTCGAACTGTACTTTTCGTCGATGCCGAGCGAATAGATGCTCCAGTCGGCGCCAAACGTGAAAGTGAGGTGCACGGAAGAGAAGACGGGATAATCGTCGAGATCGCCCATCGTCTTCATCTGGTGCTTGTAATAGTAGGTGGCGGCCTCGTTGTCGAGGGTCGCGCTCATGACGAAATTGCCCGCATCGTCCTGCTGCACGGGGGACACTTCGAGCACCGTCTCTTCGTTGATGACGTAATCGGAAAATTCGCTCGCCCAAAGGCCGTAACGCTCTTCGTACTGCGCCTCGTCGAGGATCTCGAGGGGCTCCCCGTCCGACCACGCCACGTCGCTGCCCGTCCATTCGGACGCGCCGCCCGCCGCGCCGCGGACGACCACCTTCTTATCGCCGTAAAAGCGCTGGATCGCCTTGGAGGGCGCAAAGGCGTTGTTGCTGATGCTGACGGAAGAAGTGAGATAAATGCCGTCTTTATAATCTTTGCTGCCGTAGATGGTCTGCCCCGCCGTGATAAAGAGGACAGACGCCTCGACGTGCCCCACCGTCTCGCTGTGATAGTAGCTGCGGGAGGAGAGCTTGCCGATGATATAAGAGATATTTTCCAATCCCGTATGCTCGGAAGGCGAAGAGCCGTCTTCGGGCGGCGCCGCCGTGATGCTCTTGCTGTCGGAAGGCGGCGCGATCGGCCCGCTCTTTTTATTCCCGCAGGAAAAGAGCAGACAGAGGGTGACAGCGATCGCCAGAAGGATCGCCGCCGCACAAAAGATCAGTTTTTTCTTGCTGTGAACTTTCGCTTTCATATTCCTCTCGCCGCCCGCGGGCGGCTCTCTTTTTTCTTGTATCATATTTGTCATGGAATCTTATGACAAGTGTATTATATCTTCTCATATCCCGTTTGTCAAGAAAAAAGCGCAGGATTTTGCATCCTGCGCCTGTATTTTTATAATAGTGTCATGGGTGCGCGCCTTACGGGCGGGCCGCCTTTTCTCCCTCATTTTCCGCCTGCGGGGAAAGCAGCCCCTCTTTTTCGGCGCTCTCGCTCGCCTCACCGATCTCATACGCTTCCGCAGGACGGGTCAGATATTCGTCCGCGGCGGTCTCCACCGCTTCGCTGAGCGCTTCAAAGGGCTTGAAGAGCGCTTCGAGCCTGCCCGCATCCGGCTTTTTGCCGAGCAGGGAGACGGCGGGGACGATAAGAAAGCCCGCCAGCATCGTCCATGCGCCGACATAGACGGAAGAAGAAAATACGTATTCATAAATGAAGGACTGTTTGAAGGCTTCGGGCAGCGCCCCTTCGGCAAGGGAAATGACGAGCGCTGTAAGGCTCGCCGCCACGCCAAAGGCAAAACAAGCCCAACAGCTCGCCTTGGTCGTGCGCTTCCAGTACAAACTGAAAAGGTACGGCGCGAGGAAGGCGCCCGCGAGCGCGCCCCAGCTCACCCCCATCATCTGCGCGATGAAGGAGAGTCCGTAAGCGTCATAGACGATGGCGATGACCGCGCTGACGGCGATAAACACGGCGACGAACAGGCGGATGAGCAGCATCTGCCCCTTCGGGGAAAGGTCTTTTTTGACCCCGTCGCGGATGAGGTCGAGGGTGAGCGTGGAGCTCGAACTCATGACGAGGGAGGAAAGGGTGCTCATGGACGCGGAGACGACGAGCACGAGCACGAGGGCGATGAGGATGGCGGGAAGGCTCTCGGAAAGCATGGCGGGGACGATGGAATCGTAATTGCCCGCCGCGTCTTCGACAAAGAGCCTGCCGAATCCGCCGAGGAAATAACAGCCGCCCGCGACGACGAGCGCAAAGACTGTGGAAATGATCATCCCCTTGCGGATGGAGCCTTCGCTCTTGATGGAATAAAACTTCTGCACCATCTGCGGCAGTCCCCAGGTGCCGAGGCTGGTGAGGATGACGACCATGATGAGCCCGTAAAGGTCGGGCCCGAAAAAGGAAGTGAACGCCCCCTGCTGCCCGCCCGCAGAGATCTGCGAAAGGTCGGCGATCGCCTGCGTGAGCCCGCCCTTGCTCAAAAGCACCGCAACGACGATGACGACGATGCCGAAGAGCATGATGATCCCCTGGATAAAGTCGTTCCAGACGGTCGCCATGTACCCGCCGATGAGCACATAGACGGCGGTCACGAGCGCCATGATGAGGATACAGGCCCAATACGGGATGTCAAACGCCATGGCAAAGAGGCTCCCCAGCCCCTTGTAGAGTGACGCCGTATACGGGATGAGGAAGATAAAGATGATGACGGACGCCGCGATCTTGAGCTTGTTGTCGCCGAAGCGCTTGCCGAAATAATCGGGCATGGTGGCGGAATCGAGCTGCTGGGTCATGACGCGGGTACGCCGCCCGAGCACCGCCCAGGCGAGCATGGAGCCGAGCACGGCGTTGCCGATGCCGATCCACGTCGCGGCGATGCCGAAATTCCAGCCGAACTGCCCCGCATAACCGATAAAGATGACCGCCGAAAAATAGGAGGTACCGTAAGCGAACGCCGAAAGCCAGGGGCCCACAGACCTGCCGCCGAGCACGAACCCGTGCACCGACTTGGAACTTCTCTGATTTTTTACGCCGATGAAGATCATCACCGCAAAATATACGATGAGGATCGCGATGTAGAGCGCAACTTCCATTTCTCTCCGCCTTCTTCCGCTTTTGCGGAATATTTATGCAAATATAGGAATAATTATACAAAAAGCCGCGCCTCTTGTCAACGGTTTTCGGCTCCGAAAAAAGAAAAAATGCCGGAATTTTTGCGAAAACGCGGCGGAAAGCGCGCCGCCCGCCGATACGCGTCGCCCGAATAAACGGCGGGCGCAGATCCGGGGAAAAATGCGGACAAAAGCACGGGCGCCGCCAAAATACGGCGGCGCCCGTAAAAGACGGGGCGTTTATTTTTGCGCGAGGTATTTCATCGGCCAGAAAGCCGTCGCCTTGCAGCCCTTTTTGAGTTTGATGTTCTTGCCCTTGGTCGTGCGGTCCTCGATGGTGATGTCCTCTTCGGTATCCGCCATGACGACGGACCCGTCGTCCATCTCCACCGCCAGCTTATACGGCACGGTCACATAGTCCGCGAACGCGACCTTCCTGCCCTTGCCGAGGTCGACGATCTTGACCCCCTTGCGGTAACGCGCCATCGGGTCGATCTGCGAGGCGATGACCTTTTTGTAGGTGTTGCCGTCCGTCGCCACGATGATCTCGCCCTCGCCGTCGATCTGCCCGGCAAAGACGACTTTGTCCCCTTCCGACAAAGCGATGCCGCGCACGCCCGCCGAAACGCGCCCCTGCGAAGGGATGTCGTTCTTGTAGGCGTTGAGGCACATACCCTGTTCGGTGACGAAAAAGAGGGTCACGGTCGGCTCGGGATCGTCCGTCTCGATGCCGATGATCTCATCCCCTTCGTTGACCTTGCAGGCCTGGAAGGCATATTTTTGGATGTTGTATTCCTTCCAATCGCTCTTTTTGACATAGCCGAGGCGGGTATAGAAGAGCAGGCTGCCTTTGGGAAGTTTTTCGCCCACTTCGTAGAAGGCGACGGGCTTTTCCCCTTCCTGCGCGTCGGGGCAGAGCTTTTTATACGGCATCCCCTTGTCTTTGAGCTTGCCGACGACGGCGTCTTCAAAGTCGATCTTATAGCAGTTGCCGAAATTGGTGAAGGAATAGACGATCTTGTCCGTGCTCGTCTTCAATTGCAGGCGGAACACGTCGGAAGGCGCCGCCTTTTCGCCGAGTTCTTTGTCCGAGAGATTGAAATTCTTTTCGGAAACGATCTTGATCTCGTCGGCGGCGGTATAGAGGAGCACGCATTTTTCGACAGGGCGCACGTCGTCGAATTTTTCCACCTTGATGTCGGAAACGTCGAAGACGAGGTTGCTGCGCCGCTCGCTCTTATATTGTTTTTTGATCTCTTTGAGTTCCTCTTTGACCACGTCCATCTGCAGCTTTTTGCTCTCGACGATGGCGGTGAGGCGGGCGATGAGCTTTTTCAGCTCTTCCAGCTCCTGCTCGAGCTTGTAGATCTCCAGCTTGGTGAGCCGCGCGAGGCGGAGGTCGAGGATGGCCTGCGCCTGTTTTTCGGAAAGGTCGAACCGCTCGCGCAGCCGCTGCCTGGCGGCGGGCACGCTCTCGCTCGTCTTGATGATCTGAATGACCTCGTCGATGTTGCGCACGGCGATGATGAGCCCTTCGAGGATGTGGCAGCGCTCCTTTGCCTGCGCGAGGTCGAAGCGGGTGCGGCGCAGGATGACTTCGCGCTGGTAGACGACGTAGTGGCGGATGATGTCCAAAAGCCCCATCTGCTGCGGCTTGCCGTCGGCGATGGCGACCATGTTGATGCCGAAAGAACATTCAAGGTCGGTAAGTTTGTACAGCGTGTTGAGGATCTTGTCCGCGTCGGCGTCCTTTTTGACCTTGATGACGGCGCGCATCCCGTTGCGGTCGGATTCGTCCGTGATCTCGGATATGCCGCCGAGGATCTCCTTTTTCTCTTCGCGAAGGTCGGCGATCTTGGTGAGCAGCTTCGCCTTATTGACCTGATACGGAAGTTCGGAAATGACGATGAGCTTTTTGTCGTTGTCCCCCTCTTCGATGCTCACCTTGGCGCGCATGGTGATCTTGCCGCGGCCCGTCTCGTATGCCTGCACCAGTTCCCCCGCAATGATGTAGCCGCCCGTAGGGAAATCGGGCGCCTTGATGTGCTTCATCATTTCAAAGAGGCGGATGCGCGGGTTGTCGATATAGGCGACGACGCCGTCGATGACCTCGCCGAGGTTGTGCGGCGGGATATTGGTCGCAAGCCCGACCGCAATGCCCGACGCGCCGTTGACGAGAAGGTTGGGAAAGCGCCCGGGGAGCGTTTCGGGCTCTTTTAAGCTGTCGTCGAAGTTGAGCCCGAAACGGACGGTATCCTTTTCGATATCCCGCAAGAGCTCGAGCGCGAGCGGCTCCAGGCGAGCCTCGGTATAACGCATCGCCGCGGCGGGGTCGCCGTCGACCGAACCGAAGTTGCCGTGGCCGTTGACGAGGGTCATGCGCATATTGAAGTCCTGCGCCATCCTGACCATCGCGTCGTAGACGGAAGAATCGCCGTGCGGGTGGTATTTACCCATGCATTCGCCGACGATACGCGCGCTCTTTTTATGCGGCTTGTCGGGCGTAAGGCCCATGTCGTACATCGTATAGAGGATGCGCCGCTGGACGGGTTTGAGCCCGTCCTCCACGCGCGGGAGCGCCCTGTCGAGGATGACGTATTCCGCATACGGAAGCATGGAGCCGGGCAGAACCTCTTCGAGCGGGGTCAGAAAGACCTGCCCCTTGTGCTCTTCGGGAACGGGAAGATTTTCCTCTTTTTTATCCTTGCGTTTTGCCAAAACTTTTTCCTCCCGTTAAATATTGACCCTGTCGATGAAGGTATCCACTTTATTGAAATTGGCGTTGCGCGCCAGAAATTCCTTGCGCGCCTCCACCCTGTCGCCCATGAGCGCGGTCACCATCTGTTCCGCCTCGGCGGCGTCTTCGATATTGACCTGAATGAGGTTGCGGCGGGCGGGGTCCATCGTCGTCTCCCAAAGCTGTTCGGCGCTCATCTCGCCCAGCCCTTTATAGCGCTGGATCTGATACCCTTTGCCGACGATCTCGATCTTTTTCTGCAGTTCCGCGTCGTCGTAGGCATATTCGACGACGTCCTTTTTATAGACCTTGTACAGGGGCGGCATACCGATATAGACGTTGCCGTTGTTGATGAGTTCTCGCATATAGCGGAAAAAGAAGGTCAGAAGGATACAGCGGATATGCATCCCGTCCTGGTCGGCATCGGAGAGGATGATGACCTTATGGAATTTGAGTTCTTCCATGTCGAAATCGGAGCCGTACCCCGCCCCGAGCGCGGAGATGATGGTGCGGATCTCCTCATTGGCGAGCACCTGGTCGATACGCTTTTTCTCCACGTTGAGCGGCTTGCCGCGCAGGGGCAGGATCGCCTGCGTCTGGCGGATGCGCGCCTGTTTGGCGGTGCCGCCCGCCGAATCCCCTTCGACGATGAACAGTTCGTTGAGTTCGGGTTTTTTGCCCGTGCAGGCGGCGAGCTTGCCCACGAGGGTCAAATTTTCGATGGAGTTTTTGGCGCGCGCGACTTCCTTCGCCTGCCGCGCCGCGATGCGCACCCGCGCCGCCGCCTGCGCCTTTTTGACGATCTCGTCAAAGGTGGGGCGGAGCTTGTCGTTTTTAAAGAGCGCCGCGATCCCCTCGATCGTCGCCGTTTCGACGGGCTGGCGCGCCTCGGGATTGCCGAGCTTGGTCTTGGTCTGCCCTTCAAACTGCACGTTCTTCATCTTGATGGAGAGAATGGCGGTGAGCCCTTCGCGGAAGTCGTCTCCGAGAAGGTTCTGGTCTTTCTCTTTCAAAGCGCCCGTCGCGCGGGCGACGTCGTTGAAGCTCTTGGTGAGCCCCGAACGGAAGCCCGTTTCGTGAAAACCGCCCTCGGGCGTAGGGATATTGTTGACGAAGGAAAAGAGGCTCTCGGTAAAATCGCTCGTGTGCTGGATGACGAATTCGATGAGGATGCCGTCCTTTTCCGTCTTATATTCGATGGGTTCGCCGTAGAGGGGGGTCTTCCCCTCGTTGAGATAGACGGCAAAATCTTTGAGCCCGCCGTCGAATTTGTAGTTGACGACGATGGGTTTTTTGTCCTCGGGCACCCGTTCGTCCACAAAGTTGATCTCCAGCCCTTTATTGAGGAAGGCGAGCTCCTTGAGCCGCTTGGAGACGGCGTCGAAATTGAAATTGACGGTATCAAAGACGGAGGCGTCCGGTTTGAAACGGATAAAGGAGCCCCGCTTTTGCGTCTTTTCCCCCGTGTCTTTGAGGTGCTCGTCGGGCACGCCCGACATATATTTCCCCTTCTCTTCGTCGTAATAGGAATGGAAGGACATACGGAAAACCGTGCCCCTGTACACCTCGACGCGCAGCCATTCGGAGAGGGCGTTGGTGACTGAAGCGCCGACCCCGTGCAAGCCGCCCGAGAAGGAATAATTGTGCTCGTCGAATTTGCCGCCCGCGTGCAGCTGGGTAAAGACGACCTCCACCCCCGAGACGCCCGTCTTGGGATGGATGTCCGTCGGAATGCCGCGGCCGTTGTCCTCGACCGAAGCGCTGCCGTCTTTATAGAGCCTGACCTCGATGCGGGTCGCAAAGCCGTTGGCGGCCTCGTCGATCGCGTTGTCGACGATCTCCCACAAAATATGGTGCAGCCCCTTGACGCCCGTGGAACCGATATACATACCGGGGCGCAGGCGCACCGCGTCTAACCCTTCGAGGATCTTTATGTCCTCGGCGCTGTATTTTTGTTCTGCCATTTTTTCCTCCGCCGCAAAAGGCGGATACCCCGCCCTATTATAGCTTGTATTATACCACATTTTGCGGTCGATTTCAAGAGAATGCCCGCATATAGACGAAGGAATTTTTTATAGGCAGCGCGGCGGCGCAAAAATTTGCGCCGCCGCGTTTCAATAATCGATCCTGCCCAAAAGATGATCGACGGACACGTCCGGCACCCCTGCGATCTTAACGGGCATATCAAAACCGCACTCGCGCCGACCGAGTCTCCGATAAAATATATTTCTCTGCAATGTGCCCGGGCGTTCCGCCGGTTCCTTGCGCGGCATGCCCTTTTCCGGGCAAAGTCCGCGCAATCTCTCCGCAAACTTATTCATGATGATGGATCGATCTGCTTTCTTCGGATAGGGATACGCCCGACAAATTCCGCGATCGCCGCGAGCCCTTCCTCGCGGTGGTCCTTTTCGTTCAAAAATTCGTGCCGAGCCCCCTCGATAAGGCGCACATTTACGTCGCGCACGCCGATCTCTTTATAATATTTTGCGAGCCGCTTCACCCCTTTGCCCATATCCCCCACGGGGTCGTCTTTGCCCGAGATGAGCAAAAGGGGAAGATCTGCAGGCGCCGCCTCTTTTCCCTTTTTATACAGCCCCGACAGCCCTTTGAAAAAGGAAGAAAAGAAGTTGTTGCTGCACACGAATTCACAATACGGGTCGGCGTGATAGCGGACGTTGTTTTCCTCGTCGCAGCTGAGCCATTCCCCCTCTTTGAATTTTTTCTGATACCCGCCGAACACCGCCTTGTTGACGAACGCCGCGGGCGCGTCCTTGCCTTTGAAGGCGCCGCTCAGCCCCGCGCACAGTTTGCCCGCCGCAACGGCGGCGCCCTTTTGGCGGGAGCTGCCCGCGATCACCGCGCCGTCGAGAAAGCGCGCGTACCTTCTCACGAATGCCTGCGTCAGAAAGGAACCGTAAGAAAAGCCGAAGAGGATATATTTGAGCCCTTCGTATTTTTCACGGTAAAACTTAGCGATCCCCGCCATGTCTTTGACCGTGTCGCCGAACATATCCCCGCCGCAATAGCCGAGGGTACCCTCGTCCGTCTCGCCGTGACCGCGGTGGTCGTCCCCCACGACGATATAGCCGAGCGCATTGAAATACGCGGCAAAGTTCTCATATCTGCCCGTATATTCGTTCATGCCGTGCGCGATCTGGATGACGCCGACGGGATCGGCGACCTTCGTCCATTCCCGCACATAGATCTCTTTTTTATCGAAAGAGGAAAAAAGCATACCCGCCTCCGTTTTTTTATTTATTGTACCCGATTTTCCGCACGCTGTAAAGAGCTTTACGAATAATTTTACAAACTTTTCATCCGCCCGCGCCGCAAAACAAAAGACGAACGCGTCGCAAAAAGCCATGAGGCCCGAAAAGCGGATACGTCACAAAAAAGCACGGACCGATACGGCGGATACGTCACAAAAAAACGCGGCCCGATAGGACGCGCAAGGCGCCTGCAGATACAAAACGCGGCGACCTTTTTTGTATCCCGCATAATGATTTTTTCGCGCATGAATATACTGTAAGAAGGAGGTATGCCATGAAAAAGCTCATTTTAACGGGCGGCGGGAGCGCGGGGCACGCCGTACCGAACGCGGCGCTCATTCCCGCCCTTGCAAAAAAATACGACCTCGCTTATATCGGTTCGGGCGGCATCGAACGAGAGATCGTCGCCCCCTTCGGCATCCCTTTTATCAAGATCGGCTGCGTAAAATTTGTGCGCGGGGCGCTTTTTCAAAACTTTGCCATCCCCTTCCGCCTCGCGGAAAGCATACGGCAGGCGCGCCGCGCGCTCGAAACGCTCAAAGCGGACGGCGTCTTTTCCAAGGGCGGATACGTCGCCCTGCCCGTAGTCTATGCCGCCGCGAAGCTGGGTATTCCCGCCCTCACGCACGAGAGCGACTTGACGCCCGGACTGGCGAACAGGCTCATCGCCAAAAAGTGCCGCGCGGTGCTCACCGCCTTTCCCGAAACGGCGGAATATTTCAAAAACGGCGTCTATGCGGGCGCGCCCGTCCGCAACCGTCTCTTTGGCAAAGACAAGGTCGCCGCCCTTGCAAAATACGGCTTTACGGGCAAAAAGCCCGTTCTCCTCGCGCTCGGCGGCGGGAGCGGCAGCACTGCCCTCAACGGCGCGCTGCGGGCGGCACTTCCGGCCCTGCTCCCTCATTTCGACATCCTGCATCTTTGCGGCAAAGGGAAAGAGAGCCCTTCGTCGGCGGGCTATGTCTGCGTCGGCTTCGAGCAGGACATGGCGTCCGCTTACGCGGCGGCAGACCTCGCCCTCTCGCGGGCGGGCGCGGGTGCGGCGTTTGAACTTCTCGCCCTGCAAAAGCCTGCCCTCTTCATTCCCCTCGAAAACCGCCGCTCGCGCGGAGACCAGGTAAAAAACGCGGAATATTTCCGCGCGCGCGGGCTGGCACACCTTCTGCGCGAACAGGACCTAACCCCCGAAACGCTTGCCGCCGCCCTCCTGCGCCTGCAAAACGATCCGCATATCCGCGGCGCGCTCGCCTCCCGCGCCCCCACCGCGGGCAACGAACGCATCCTTTCCGAGATCGACGCCCTCATGCAAAGCTGACCTAAAGACGGGCGTCATTTTTTATAAGCCGCCTTCGGCGGCAATAAAAAAACTACCCGAACCCACTGCTGCGTGATAGTGGTGTTCGGATAGTTCCAATTTGGTGACCCCTTTGAGGTGAAAGGCGAACTATTTACTTCCTCAAACGTTACCGTCTTACTTTGGCCTTTGTAATTGTATGTAATGACAAAATGGTCGTCATATAAGTAAATGCTGTTTACAAAGCCGTCAATCAGCCGCTGCTTTCCTTCCTGTGTGGAGATGTCTATCTTGCGAAAATTATAAAGGGCGAATAAAATCTGCTCCTTTGTGAGTACAGGGTTGCGCGTCTGTGCCTCAAATAGCTCAATTTCAAGATTGCGCTTTCTCTCTTCCAGCTCATCCAACGCCTTCTTCGTTGTGAAGGAATAAATACCCTGTGTAATTGCCTCTACAAGGTTATTCAGCTTAGTCTCCACGCCCGTAAGCTGTGCCTGTATTGAAGTTGCCGCGTTATCTTCCTGCATCTGCAACTCATAGATACGGTCGGCAAGTTCAGAGATGATATCATCATTTGCAAGCAAGTCCTTTATTTCGTCAAGTACAAGCTCTTCCAGCCATTCTTTTTTGACCGTCTTTTTATCACACTTGCCCTGTTTGGCGTGGTTGCACTTGTAGTAGCGGTATTGCCGCGAGGTGTGGCTCGTTCCGATAACGCCCGTCATCATCGCACCGCACTTTCCGCAGAAGAGCTTTGTGGTGAGCAGATAATCGTCCTCGCTCCTGTGCATTGCGGGAGCTTTTTTATTTCTCGCCATGCGCTGTTGCACACTATTAAAAGTTTCTTCGTCGATAATTGCTGGAATGGCATTGGGAATTACTATGTCGCCGAACTTGTATTCGCCGATATACTTGCGGTTTGTAAGAATGCGAAACACGGCGTTATACTTCATCTCAAAACCCTTATGCTTAATTCCGCGCTCGTTGAGAAGTTTGGCAATGTCATTTA
>CALWCR010000135.1 GCA_944376445.1 uncultured Clostridia bacterium
TCACGGCGATTTGTTTTATCAGCTTAAAACAAATCGCGTGAAATACATTTATTTTGTATGCTTTAGCGACAGGTATACCATCAGGACGGCAATATCTGCGGGATTGACGCCCGAAATGCGTCCCGCCTGGCCGAGATTCTCGGGGCGGATCTTATTCAGTTTTTGCCGCGCTTCCAGGCGTAGCCCGTCGATCTTGGCATAGTCGATATCGGCGGGCAGCTTTTTATCTTCCATCGCCTTCGCCTTTTCGATCAGATCCAATCCTCGTTTGATGTACCCTTCGTATTTGACGTCGATGATCGCCGTCTCGATATCCGCGCGGCTCCTTCCTTGCAGGATGCCGAAATATGCCAAGATGTCTTTCGGGTCGATGGCGCGGCGGATCATGTCCGCGTAACTGATCCCGCCGAACAGGTTTTCAAACCCGTGCGCGCACAGGAAGGGCTCCGCCTCTTTGGGAGGGACGCGCCCGTCCAATTCCGCAAGGATCTCCGTCACTTCTTTTTTTCGCTTTTGCATGCGCAGATAGCGCCGTTTGTCCGCAAGCCCCGCCCGATAGCCGATCTCCGTCAGGCGGAAGTCGGCGTTGTCCTGCCGAAGCTGGATGCGATATTCCGCGCGGGAAGTCATCATGCGGTAGGGCTCGTTCGTTCCCTTGGTCACAAGATCGTCGATGAGCACGCCGATATACGCCTGATCCCGCCGGAGGATGAGCGGCGGCATCCCGCGCAGTTTGAGGGAGGCGTTCAGCCCCGCGATCAGCCCCTGTGCAGCCGCTTCCTCGTAGCCGCTCGTGCCGTTGATCTGCCCCGCCGTGTACAGCCCTTCGATCTTTTTAAATTCGAGGGTGGGGCAGACGTCGAGGGTGTCGATGCAGTCGTATTCGATGGCATAGGCGTAGCGCATGATCTTCACCTTTTCCAATCCCGCGACGGTGCGGTACATTTCCCTCTGCACGTCGTGGGGGAGGGAGGAAGACATGCCCTGCACATAGATCTCGTTAGAATCTGCGCATTCCGGCTCCAAAAAGATCTGGTGCCGCTCTTTGTCCGCAAAGCGCACCACTTTGTCTTCGATAGAGGGGCAGTAACGGGGACCCGTCCCCTTGATGATGCCTGCAAAGAGGGGCGAGCGGTGCAGGTTGGCGCGGATGATCGCGTGCGTCTTTTCGTTGGTGTAGGTGAGATAGCAGGGCTTTTGTTTTTGCGGTACTCGTTTGGAAAGGAAAGAAAAGGGATAGATGTCCGTCTCTCCCCGCTGGATCTCCAGTTTAGAATAGTCGACGGTGCGCCCGTCCACCCGCGCGGGGGTGCCGGTCTTGAAGCGGCGCACGGTAAAGCCCAGTTCGATCAGGTTTTTCGTCAAAAGGTCGGCGGGGGCAAAGCCGTTCGGCCCCGAACTTTGCTTGTATTCCCCCGCGATGATCTCGCCTTTCAGATAGACGCCCGTCGCCAGGATGACCGCTTTTGCGGCGATCACTTCTCCCACCGCCGTCTTGACGCCCGTCACATGCCCGTTGTCTACGAGGATCTGCGCCGCTTCTCCCTGCAGGATCGACAATCCGGGCGTATTTTCCAGCACCTGCTTCATGCGGGCGTGATAGGCATGTTTGTCCGATTGAGAGCGTAAACTCTGCACCGCCGCGCCTTTGCCCGTGTTGAGCATGCGCACCTGCAGGGCGGTCTTGTCGGCGTTGATGCCCATCTCGCCGCCGAGCGCGTCGATCTCGCGCACGAGGTGCCCCTTTGCCGTGCCGCCGATGGAAGGGTTGCATGCCATAAAGGCGATGCTGTCGAGGTTCAAAGTCAGCATCACCGTCTTGATGCCCGTGCGCGCGAGGGCGAGGGCGGCTTCGCAGCCGGCATGCCCCGCGCCGACGACCACGGCGTCGTATTCGTCTGTGTAGAAGAGGTTGCTCATAGATATTTTTCAGATAAAAAGGCCGCTTGCCGTGCACCTTTCGCCAAGGAAGGATGGGAAGCGGCCGTATGGGATCTTTTAAAAACTTTCTCCGGAAGAAAGGCGGGTGCGCGCCGCCCTGCGCGGCGTGGGTGCGGAAGTCATTGTTTGAGGATCATGTTGCGTATGTCTTCCACGTCTTTGGCGATGCGGTCGTTGACTTTGACAAGGTTGGCGATCTTTTCGCGGGAATGGATGACGGTCGTGTGATCTCTGCCGCCCATCACCTCTCCGATAGAGACGAGGGGGATGTTCATGATCTCGCACATCAGATAGGCGCAGATCTGGCGGGGCTGCACGAGTTCCTTTTTTTTGCTCTTGCCCAAAAGGTTTTCCCGGCTGATCTTATAAAAGGAGCAGACGCTGCCGATGATCTTGTCGGAAGTCACTGTCTCGTGTTCTTCGCTGACCGCCTCGCGCAGCGCCGTCATCGCCAGTTCCATGGTGATCGGCTTTTCGTGCAGTTTGCTCGCAAAGACGACTTTTGTCAGCCTGCCTTCCAGCGTGCGCACGTCCGTGCCCGAGTCGCGCGCCAAAAATTCGAGGACGTCGGGCGGGACGATCGCCTTGCGCTCAAACGCCTTTTGTTTCAAGATGGCGATCTTGGTTTCGGCGTCGGGCGGCTGGATGTCGGCGATCAGTCCCCCTTCAAAGCGGGTGCGCAGCCTCTCTTCGAGGGTGGCGATCTCTTTGGGGGGCACGTCCGAGGTCAAAACGATCTGCTTGCTTTCCGACTGCAGGGCATTGAAGGTGTGAAAAAGTTCTTCCTGCACCGCCTGTTTTTTCGCGAGGAATTGTACGTCGTCGATGAGAAGGATGTCCACGTTCCTGTAGCGGCTGCGGAATTTTGCCTGCAAGTCGCGGCTGCTGCCCTCGTCGAGGTAGATGGAGCCGATCAACTCGCCGATGAATCTTTCCCCGGCGGCCTACCGCACGCGCAGGCCCGGCCTGCGCAGGCCGACCCCGCCGCCCACCCAC
>CALWCR010000136.1 GCA_944376445.1 uncultured Clostridia bacterium
AGGGAAGGATAAAGACCGTGCTCCCCGGCCGTATGGGGAGCCGTGCCCGCGGGCAGACGCGCTTTTCGGCGGCCTGCTGCGCTCATGCGGGATAAATATAACAAAAGAGAGGGGCGCGCCCGCCGCCCGCGGCGGGCGCGCAGTGTAAGAGATGGACCGTATTTTAGAAAAACTCAATCCCGAACAGTTAAAGCCCGTCCTCGATACCGAGGGCGCGGTCCTCGTGCTCGCGGGGGCGGGCAGCGGCAAGACGCGCGTGCTCACCTCGCGCATCGCCTATCTCGTCGAAGAGAAGGGGGTGTTCCCTTCTTCGGTGCTCGCCATCACCTTCACCAACAAGGCGGCAAGCGAGATGCGCGAACGGCTCGCGCGCATGGTGGACGGGGCGGAAAAGATGTGGATCTGCACCATCCACAGTATGTGCGTGCGCATTTTGCGCCAATATGCGGAGAGGATCGGGTACAGCCCGAATTTTTCCATTTACAGCGAAACGGAGCGCGCCAACATCATCAAAAAGTCGTTCGCCGAGTGCGGCCTGGAGGACGAAAAGCTCCTCAAAAACGTCAAATTCCATATCGGGGAAGCGAAGATGCTCGGGCTTTCCCCCGAGGAATATGCCGACGCCAACCGCGAAGTGCGGAACATCGGCGACATCGCGCGGGTGTATGCCGCCTATCAGGCGCACCTGAAAGACTACAACGCCCTCGACTTTGACGACCTCCTCACGGAGACGCTGCGCCTTCTGGAAAAGGACAAAGAAGCCCTCGAATACCTTTCGGGCAGGTTCCGCTATATCCACGTCGACGAATTCCAGGATACCAACCGCGTGCAGTACGAGATCGTGCGCCTCCTCTCCACGGTGCACGGCAACCTCTTCTGCGTGGGGGACGACGACCAGAGCATTTACGGCTGGCGGGGCGCGAAGATCGAAAACATCCTCGAATTTGAAAAGGATTTTAAGGGCGCCAAGGTCTATAAGCTCGAACAGAATTACCGTTCGACCAAAAACATCCTCAAGCTCGCCAATACGGTCATCAAAAACAACGGGCGCCGCAAGGAAAAGGTGCTCTGGACGGAGAACGAAACGGGCGCGGAAGGGACGTATTTTCAGGCGGAAACGGAGGGGGAAGAGGCGCTGTACGTGGCGCGCTCCATCTCAGAGCTCATGCGCACGCAGGGGTATGGCTTTTCCGATTTTGCCGTGCTCATGCGCATCAACGCGCTGACCCGCTCCTTCGAGCAGGAGTTCGCCAAATACGACATCCCTTTTAAAGTGTTCGGCGGCTTCCGCTTCTACGAACGCCGCGAGATCAAGGACCTTCTCGCCTATCTGCGCGTCGTCAACAATCCCTTCGACAGCGAGGCGGTCACGCGCATCATCAACGTTCCCAAGCGGGGCATCGGCGCCCGTTCGGTCGAAGTCCTGGAAAAATATGCCGCCGAGTCGGGACTTTCCGTCTACGACGCGGTGCTGGATGTGGACGGGCTTCCCCTCAACGCCTCGAGCAAGCAAAAGATCAAGGCGTTCGGGCAGCTGCTCAAGAGCCTCGTTTTGAAGGGGGCGGAGACGGGCGCGGACGAGCTGGTGCGCGAGGTCATCAACGACAGCGGCATCCTCTCCATGTACGCGGACGATTCGGACGGGAGCATCAACAAAAAGGCGAACATCGACGAATTCGTCAACACGGTGGACGATTTCTGCAAGCTCAACAAGGGGGCTTCCCTCTCCGATTTTCTCAACCAGGTCACGCTCAGTTCGGATACGGACGAGATGGACGAGAGCGAATACGTCACCCTCGCCACCATCCATTCGGTCAAGGGACTGGAATTTAAAGCGGTCTTTATCGTCGGCATGGAAGAGAACATCATGCCCGTCTCGCGCGCTTCCTACGACGACGATGAGCTGGAAGAGGAGCGGCGGCTCATGTACGTCGCCATCACCCGCGCGCGGGAGCGCCTCTTTCTGACCCGCTCCAAGAGCCGCTATCTGTACGGCAAGCGCGAGGGGACCCTCCCTTCCCGCTTTATAGGCGAACTTTCCGAGGCGCTGCACCTTCCCCCGCAGTGCTCGGTGTACGAAAATTATGCCCGCCGCGCCGCCGATACCTATCCGCGCGGCGGCTATGCGGGGTATTCCTCTTACGGGAAGAAGTTCGGCAAGAGCCGCTCCGACGACGAGGAATACGGCTATCAGAGCGATCTGCCGCCCGAACCGCAAAAGAGCGCCGCGCCCTTCAACGCGGCGGCGGCGTACAGGCAGGCTTCGCGCCCCGCCTCGGCGGGGGAGAAGGACTACGCCGCCCTCAAAGCGGGCGTCAAAGTGCGCCATCCCAAGTTCGGGGAAGGGATGATCGTCGGCGTCAAGGGCTCGGGCAGCGGCATGGTCCTGAGCGTGAGTTTCCCGGGGCTGGGCATCAAAGCGCTCTCGGCGCAGCTTGCGCCCCTCACCGTGATCGGCTGAGTTTGCGGAGGTAGTGTATGGACGGCATGGAAAGGATGCGCGGGCTGGTCGCCCTTCTCAACAAATATGCATACGAATATTATGTGCTGGACGCGCCCGTCGTGTCCGACGCGGAGTATGACAAGCTCTATGACGAATTGAAGGAGCTGGAAGCGGATACGGGGGTGCGCCTGCCCGATTCGCCTACCCGCAGGGTGGGCGGGGAGCCGGTCAAAGCATTTGCCCGCCATACCCACATCGCGCGGCTGTACTCTTTGGATAAAGCGGTCACCGAGGACGAGATGAACGCCTTTTTCACCCGCGTGGAAAAGGCGGGCGGGGGGACGTTCGCGGTCGAATATAAATTTGACGGGCTCACCGTCTGCCTCACTTACGAAAACGGCGCCTTCGTCCGCGCGACGACGCGCGGCAACGGCGTGGAAGGGGAGGACGTCACCGCCCAGATCCTCACGATCAAAAGTTTTCCCCTCTCGATAAGCTATCGGGGGACGCTGGAAGTGCGCGGCGAGGCGGTCATCCGCCTTTCGGTGCTGGAAGAATACAACCGCACGGCGGCGGAACCGCTCAAAAACGCGCGCAACGCCGCGGCGGGCGCAGTGCGCAACCTCGACCCCGCCGTCACCGCTTCGCGCCGCCCCGAGATCCTCTTTTACGACGTCAATTATATGTCCGAAGAGACCGTCTTTTCGCAGGAAGAGGCGATCGCCTTCCTCGAAAGGGAGGGGTTCAAGACGTTCGGACACGTCCGCTTTTGCAAAAACGCGGAAGAGGTGTTTGACGCCATCGCCGAGATCGACGTGAACAGGAAAAAGATCGACGTGCTCACGGACGGGGCGGTCATCAAGGTCAACGAGTTTTCCCTGCGGGAGAAGATGGGCTATACCGACAAGTTTCCCCGCTGGGCGATCGCTTTCAAATTCGAGGCGGAAGAGGCGGTCACGACGGTGGAGAAGGTCACCTGGCAGGTGGGGCGCACGGGCAAACTCACTCCCCTCGCCCATGTGACGCCCGTGGAGCTGGCGGGCGCGACGGTGCGCCGCGCGACGCTCAACAATTTCGGCGATATCCTGCGCAAGGACATCAAAAAGGGCAGCCGCGTCGTCATCCGTCGCAGCAACGAGGTGATCCCCGAGATCCTGGGCGCCGTCGAACATACGGGGGAGAGCGCGGAGATCGAAAAGCCTTCCGTCTGCCCTTACTGCGGGCAAAAACTGACCGAGGAAGGGGCGAACCTCTTTTGCACCAACAAAGACTGCCGCCCGCGCGTGGTGGCGGCGCTCGCCAATTTCGCGAGCAAAAACGCCATGGACATCGACGGGTTTTCGGAAATGACGGCGGCGCAGCTGTATGACGAGCTCGGCACGCGCAAGTTCTCGGACCTGTACGCGCTGGACAAGGGCAAACTTTCCGCTTTGGAAGGCTTCGGCAAAAAGAAGACGGAAAACCTCCTTGCCGCCATCGAAAAGAGCAAAAAAGTGCCGCTCGACCGTTTTATCTTTGCGCTCGGCATCGGCGGGGTGGGCAGGGTCGCCTCCAAAGACCTGGCGCGCCGCTTCGGCAGCGTCGCCGCGCTGGAAAAGGCGACGGCGGAGGAACTCATCGCCATGGAAAACATCGGCGAAAAGACCGCCGAGGACATCCTCGCCTATTTTGCGGACGAAGAGAACGCCGCCGAGATCGCGCGCCTTCTCGGCGCGGGCGTCTCGCCCGGCGTGCGGCAGGCGGCGGGGGGCGCCTTTGCGGGGCAGAACGTCGTGCTCACGGGCACCCTCGTCCGCTTCAAGAGGAGCGAGGCGCAAAAGCGCATCGAAGAGGCGGGCGGCACCTGCCAGAGCGCGGTCACGCAAAAGACCACCCTCGTCGTGGCGGGGGAGAGCGCGGGCAGCAAACTTTCCAAGGCGCAGGCGCTCGGCGTGCGCGTCATCGGCGAAGAAGAATTCATAAAAATTCTCGAAGAGGGCGCAAGCGCGGCAAAATGACTTGAAATTTTTCCCGCGGTTTGTTATAATATATCCTGTACGGACGTATCCTCGGGCGGTATGCGCGGGGCGGGAGAAAGGGTGACGCTATGTTCAGTATGACCGGTTACGGCAAGGGCGAATATAAAAAGGAAGGGGTGGAGATGACCGTCGAGATCAAGACGGTCAACAACCGCTATCTCGACATATCCGTCAAGGGGCCGAAGATTTTCAACGCATACGAAGAGGCGATCCGTTCCCTCGTGCGCAAAAAACTGACCCGCGGGCACGCGGACATCTTTATCAACTTCGTGGATAAACGGGAGCGGCAAAAGAGCCTGTATGTCGACGTCGCCGCGGCGAAGAGCTGGGCGGAGGCGGCGGGCGTGCTCAAAGGCAGCTTCCCCGCGCTTACGGACGATTTCACGCTGACGGCGCTGATGAAATGTGCGGACGTCGTGCGGCAGGAAGAGACGCAGGGCGCGGACGAGGAGCTCATCTGCGCGCTGGAAGGGGCGGTAAACGCCGCGCTCGACAACCTCAACGCCATGCGGCTCAAAGAGGGCAAAAAGCTCGCCGAAGATATGCTTGCGCGCATGGATACGGTGGAAACGCTGGTAAACGGCATTGCCGACCGCGCGCCGCTCGTGGCGGAGGAATACCGCGCGAAGCTGGAAGAGCGGATAAAGGAGATCCTTTCGGGGGTCAACGTGGACGAGGGCAGGCTTTTGACGGAAGCGGCGGTCTTTGCCGACCGCGCGAACATCGACGAGGAGCTTACCCGCCTCCGCTCGCATATCGGGCAGTTCCGCTCCATCTGCAAGGAGGAGCGCGTGGGCAGGAAGCTGGATTTCCTCGTGCAGGAATTCAACCGCGAAGCGAACACCGTCTGTTCCAAGAGCAACGACTTAGCGGTGACGTCGGCGGGGCTCGCGCTCAAAAACGAGATCGAAAAAGTGCGCGAACAGGTCCAGAACATAGAATAAAACCAAGGGGCGTGCCCGCGGCGGGAGGCTGCAGGCGGCGCCGACATAGAATTCGGAGGTAAAAACATGATCAATAAACCTTCTGTAGACAGTCTCGTGGAAAAATTGGGGAGCAAGGAGCATCCCGCTTCCCGCTATGCGCTGTGCGTGGTCGTCGCCAAGCGCGCCCGCCAGATCATCGATCAGGAACAGAACCAGGGTATCAGCGAACTTCCCGGCAACGTGAAGGAGATCGCGCTCGCCTGCCAGGAGATCGAAAACGGCACCTTGCAGATGACCAAAGACTGATCTTTTTACCGCGGTCGGATACCGCTTTCAGGATTGCTCCGAAGTTTCTCGGGGCATTCTGTTTTTTTACAGAGGGCAAAGCATGACGGCGGAAGTCATAGTCGACATTGCCCACAGCGATGTGGACAAAATATTTGAATACCGCGCCATCGAGGGCGCCGCGGCGGGCAGCCGCGTCAAAGTCCCGTTCGGCGGCAGGGTGGCGGACGGCTTCGTCATGCGCCTCAAAGAGGGGAGCGACTTCGATTCCGCAAAATTGAAGAGCATCCTCTCGGTCACGGACGATATCCCCGCGCTCAACGGGGAATGCCTCGCGCTCGTCGAGGCGATCGCTTCCCGCTATCATTGCCCGAAAGCGCTCGTTCTGCGCCTGTTTTTGCCGGGCGAGATGAGAAAGGGCAGGGTACGGGAGCTTTATAAGACGGTCGCCGTCTATTCGGGGGAGGTGCCCCTCTCCGCGCGGGCGAGCGCCCGCCGCGCCCTTTTGGCATATATGCGGGAAAAGGGGCGGGAGGACAGGGCGGTCCTGGCGGAGAAATTCGGCCGCGGCGCCGTCGACGCGCTCGTTTCGGCGGGCGCGCTGCGGACGGAAAAGGAGCGCGTGACGCGCACCCCGTATGCCGCCCTCGGCGGCGGGGCGTCCACGCACGAGCTGACCCCCGCCCAGCGCGAGGCGGCGGAGAAGATCTGAGCTTCGGATAAGACGGTGCAGCTTTTGCACGGCGTCACGGGCAGCGGCAAGACGGAGATCTATCTCACCCTCATCGCGGACGCGCTGAAAAGGGGGAAGAACGCGATCTTTCTCGTGCCCGAAATTTCCCTGACCCCGCAGATGTTCCGCCAGCTGCGCGCCCGCTTCGGCGAGAGCGCGGCGATCCTGCACAGCGGGCTCTCGGCGGGGGAAAAATTCGACGAATGGTGGCGGCTGAGGACGGGGGAAGCGAAGATCGCCATCGGCGCGCGCAGCGCCGTGTTCGCCCCCGTCGATAACGTCGGCGTCATCGTCATGGACGAAGAGCACGACGCGAGCTATGTGAGCGAGTCCAACCCGCGCTACCGCACGGCGGAGATCGCGCGGATGCGCGCCGAATACAACGGCTGCAAGCTCGTGCTCGGCAGCGCGACTCCGTCCGTGGAGGGGTATATGAAGGCGAAGTCGGGCGAGTACGCCCTCTTGGAACTTCCCGAACGCATCAATATGCGGCCCCTTCCCGAGATCCTCATCGCCGATATGCGGCGGGAGGTGCGGCGGGGCAACAATACCGCCTTTTCCGCCCTCTTGCGCGAAGAGCTTTCCGACTGTCTGCAAAGGGGAGAACAGGCGATCGTCTTTCTCAACCGCCGCGGGTATGCGCAGAGCGTCATCTGCCGCGAATGCGGCTACGTCGCCAAATGCGAGGCGTGCGACGTTTCCCTGACCTATCACAGCGACGAAAACTGCCTCAAATGCCATTACTGCGGCGCTCACTATCATATGCTCTCCGCCTGCCCCGCCTGCGGCAGCGTACATCTCGGCTACACGGGCACGGGCACCCAAAAGGTGGTCGGAGAACTCAAAAAACTCTACCCGTCCGCGCGGATCTTGCGCATGGACAACGACACGACGGCGGGAAAAGAGGGGCATTACAAGATATTGAAGGCGTTTGCCGGCAGGGAGGCGGACATCCTCGTCGGCACCCAGATGATCGCCAAGGGGCATGATTTCCCCGCGGTCACCCTCGTCGGCATCCTCGACGCGGACATGAGCCTGCATTTTTCCGATTACCGCAGCGGCGAGCGCACCTTTCAGCTCATCACCCAGGTCTCGGGCAGGAGCGGGCGGGCGGAAGAGAAGGGGAAGGTCGTCCTGCAGACATACGATCCCGATAATTACATCCTCCGCTTTGCGACCGCCTACGATTACAAGGGCTTTTTTGAACACGAGATCTCCCTGCGCAAGGCGACGGCGTTCCCGCCTTTTGCCAAGATCGTGCGCGTGATGGTGAGCGCTTCCGACGATAAAAAGGCGCTGGAAACGCTCAAAGAGGTCTGGTTTTCTTTAAAGGCCCTCTACGACGGTGATGCGGACGAATTTTTGTTTTTCAACAAGATGCGTTCCCCCGTCAAAAAGATACAGAACAAGTACCGCTATCAGGTGCTCATGCGCCTCAAAAGCGGCCGCCTTCTCGGCGAGATCTACGAGCGCGCGCTGCGCTGTGCTTCGCGCGAGGTGCTCGTCTATGTCGAAGAAGATCCCAACAATCTCTCGTAAATTCCCGCGGGGCTGCCCGCAAGGAGGTATATAATGGCAATCCGCAACGTCGTACAGGTCGGCGACGATATTCTGAGGAAAAAATGTTTCGAGGTCACCGCGTTCGACGAAAAACTCGCCGCTCTTTTGGACGATATGCGCGACACGGTGCGAAAAGAAGAGGGCGCGGGGCTCGCCGCGCCGCAGGTCGGCATTCTCCGCCGCGCCGTCGTGGTGGACGTGAAGGAGGGCTTTTATGAGCTCGTGAACCCCGTCATCCTCGACGCGAAGGGCAAACAGACGGGGTACGAAGGCTGCCTTTCCGTGCGCGGGAAGCGCGGCGTGGTCACGCGCCCGCTCGTCGTCAAAGTGGAATATTCGGACAGGAACGGCAAGCGCAAAAAACTGGTCGCGCGCGGCTTTTTCGCCCGCGCCGTCTGCCACGAGCTCGACCATCTCGACGGCGTGCTCTATACCGACCGCGCCGAGAGCGTGGAGAGCGTGCGGGAGTGAGGGATATATGCGTATCGTCTATGCGGGCGCGCCCGGATTTTCCGTACCGCCCTTGAAAGCGCTCATGGCGGCGGGGTTTGAGATCGCCGCCTGCGTCACCCAGCCCGACAAGCCCGTCGGCAGGAAGGCACTCCTCACGCCCACCCCCCTTAAAGCGTTTGCCGAAAGCGCGGGCATCCCCGTCTTTGCTTTTCCCAAAATACGCGAACACGCGGAGGCGCTTCGCGCGCTGTCGGCAGATGTCATGGTCACCTGCGCATACGGGCAGATCCTGACGGAGGAAGTGCTCTCCGCCTTTCCTCTCGGCGTATACAATATCCACGCCTCTCTTTTGCCCCGCTGGCGGGGGGCTTCGCCTATCCAGCACGCCATCCTCGCGGGCGACGCCGAGACGGGCATCACCGTCATGCGCACGCAGCTCGGGCTGGATACGGGGGATATGCTGCTGCGCCGCGCCGTCGCCATCCTTCCCGAAGATACGGCGGGCACCCTCTCGGAGCGGCTGTCCGTTCTCGGCGGGGAATGCGCCGTAGAGGCGCTTTCCATGCTGCAAAAAGGGGAGGCCGTTCCGGAAAAACAGGACCCTTCCGCCGCGACGCTCTGCAAAAAGATCAAAAAAGAGGAGTGCGCCGTCGACTTTTCCCGCCCCGCGGAGCAGATCTGCCGCCTCGTGCGGGCGATGTCGCCCGCGCCCCTCGCCTATGCCTATCTGAACGGCAGGCTCGTCAATTTTTATTTTGCCGAACCCTGCGCGGGGGAAGGCGCGCCCGGCACAATCATCCGCGCGGATAAGACGGGCATTTATATCGCCGCCGCGCCCGGCGCGGTGCGCGTCACCGAATTGCAGGCGGAAGGGGGCAAGCGTATGCGCGCCGCAGATTTCGTCAACGGAAGAAAGGCCGCCGCGGGCGACGTGTTTGCCAAGGAGAAAAGATGACCAATCCCCTCGCCGATCCCTATCTGGCGCTCAGCAAAGTATACGGCGGCGGCGCCTATCTCAAACAGGCGCTTGCCGATACGCCCGTGGAAGAGATCAACCGCGCGCGGACGGTGAAGATCTGCTACGGCGTCATGGAAAACGATCTTTGGCTGGACGCCTGCATCCGCGCCTTCGCGCCCAAGAGCCCCAAGCTCCCCGTGCGCATCGTGCTCAAGATCGCCCTCTATATGCTCCTGCATATGGAGAAAAAGAGATATATGGTCACGGACAACGCCGTTTCCCTCGTCAAAAAGCTGGGCAAAGGCGGCGCTGCGGGTTTCGTGAACGCCTTTTTGCGCGCCTTTGACGAAGAGAAGGTCCCGCTGCCCGCCGACCCCTCGGCGGCGCGCGCCCTGCACCTCTCTTTTCCGCCATTTCTTTGGAAGCGGCTGTGCGCGGAATACGGGCAGGCGGGGGCGGAGCAGATCGCTTCCTGCCGCGCGCAGGGGATCACGGTGCGCTTCGCCTCCGCTTCCGCGGCGGAAAAATATCTGGCGCAGGGAGGATATGAAGCCACCCCCTTTGCGGGCGTATACCGCTTTTCCTCCTTCCGCCGCGACGAAGGGTACGACGAGGGGGAATACACCTTCCAGTCGGTCGGCTCCGTCGCCGTCGCCGCTATGGTCCCGCCCTGTAAAGAAGTGCTCGACGCCTGCGCGGCGCCCGGCGGGAAGAGCGTCCTTCTCTCGGAAAAATGCGGGCACGTTACCGCCTTTGAACTGCATCCGCACCGCGCGCAGCTCATCGAAAGCTATGCCCGCCGTATGCACCGCGGCAACATCGGGGCGGTCTGCCGCGATTCCTCCGTCTATGACGGAAAATATTTTGAGAAGTTCGACGCCGTGCTCGTCGACGCGCCCTGTTCGGGTTCGGGCGTGATCGCGGAAAATCCCGACATCAAGTTTTTCCGCAAAGAAGAGGATCTCAAAAGCATCGGCGCGGCGCAGCGCGCCATCCTCGACGTCTGTTCGGCCTACGTTAGGGAAGGGGGGCTCCTCTTTTATTCCACCTGTTCCGTCCTGGAAGAGGAGAACGACGGCGTGGTCGGAGATTTTCTGCAAAAGCATAAAGAATTTACGGCGGAGCGGGCGGACAGCCCCCTCGCGCACGCGGAAAAGAAGTACGGCATCCAATTTTTGCCGCACGAGACGGGCGGCGCGGGCTTCTACGCCGCAAAACTCAGGAAAGGAGGGCGCGCATGAAAGAGATCGCGCAGGACCTTTTGTACCCCGAACTGGAAGCGCTCGTCCTCGCGGCGGGGGAGAAAAAATTCCGCGCCGTGCAGCTTTATCGCGGGCTCATGCAGGGCAAGCGCATTTCGGAGATCTCCGATCTTCCCAAAGCCTTCCGCGAAAGCCTTACGGCGCGCTTTGAAGACGCGCCCGTGCGCGTGGAAGAGACGCTCCGCGCCGCCGACGGCACCGAAAAATACCTCTTCGCCCTTGCGGACGGCAACATCGTCGAAGGGGTGCTCATGAAATACAAATACGGCAACACCCAGTGCGTGTCCACGCAGGTGGGCTGCCGCATGAACTGCGCCTTCTGCGCTTCGGCGCTTTCGGGGCTGGTGCGCGACCTCAGCGCGGGGGAAATGCTCGCGGCGGTGCTCACCGTCAACGCGCTCGCGGGCGGGACGCCCGAAAGGCGCGCCGTCACCAATCTCGTGCTCATGGGCAGCGGCGAACCGCTCGACAATTACGCCAACACCGTCCGTTTTCTGCGCGCGGTCTCCGCGGAAGGGGGGATCGGCATCAGCCCGCGCAACATCAGCCTCTCCACCTGCGGCATCGTGCCGAAAATGTACGAGCTTGCCGAAGAGGGGCTGCACGTCAACCTCACCGTCTCGCTGCACGCCTCCACCGACGAGGAGCGCGAACGCATCATGCCCGTCGCCAAGGCGTATAAGATCGCGGACATCTTAAAAGCCTGCGACTATTATTTCAAAAAGACGGGGCGGCGGTATATCTTTGAATATTCCCTCATCGCGGGAGAAAATGCGGACAGGGCGCACGCGGAATCGCTGGCGGCGCTCGTCAAGGGCAGGCCCTGCCACGTCAACCTCATCCGCCTCAACGAAGTCAAGGAGCGCGCGCTCTCGGGCGCGGGAGAAAAGGAGGCGTACCGCTTCCTCGGCGTCTTGGAAAAGGCGGGCGTCTCGGCGACGCTGCGCCGCAGGACGGGCGCGGACATCGGCGGCGCCTGCGGGCAGCTGCGCGCGGGCTACCTCGCAAAGGAGCAAGGCGGCAAATGAAAAGGGCGCGTTTTTTGCGGGCGAATTTCGGCAAAACATTGACAACGCGCGCCGCGTTTGTTATCATTGATATAAGAATACATAAGCGGGCGGCGGCTGTGCCTGTTCGCCCGGAAGGAGTGGGGGAATGAACAATGCGATCAAGATCGCTCCCTCCGTGCTTTCCGCAGATTTTGCGGCGATGGGCGCGGAAGTGGAGCGTTTGGAACAGTGCGGCGCGGATCTTATCCACTGCGACGTGATGGACGGCACCTTCGTGCCCAAGATCACTTTCGGGTGCGACATGATCGCCGCCATCCGCCGCCATACCATGCTGCCGCTCGACGTGCACCTGATGGTCGTCAATCCGCAAAACCAGGTGCGCCTCTTTGCGGAGGCGGGTGCAAACTCCATCACCGTCCACCGCGAGGCGTGCGGGGAGGATCTGAAAAACGTGCTTCGGCTCATCAAAAACTGCGGCGCGCACTGCGGGGTCGTCGTCAATCCCGATACGTCCCTGCGCGAAGTGTACGACTGCCTCGAACTTTGCGACACCCTGCTCATCATGAGCGTGTATCCCGGGCTCGGCGGGCAGCGCTTTATCGACCGCGTCCTTCCCAAAGTGGAAGAAGCGCGGCGTATCTTTGACGGGCAGGGCATCGAAAAGGACATCGAGATCGACGGCGGCATCAACGAGGAAAACGTGCGGCGCATCAAGGATGCGGGCGCGAACGTCATCGTCACGGGCAATACCGTCTTCAAGTCGGACGACATGAAGCGGACCATCTATAATCTGAGGACGCTGTAACGGCGGGGAGTCGGGCTTGAAGGGGATCATTCTTCTCAACGGCGAGCCCTATGCGGGCGAGATCGTGAAAAACGCGGGCGACGTCGTTTTGTCGGCGGACGGGGCGCTGCGCTGGGCAAAGGGAAAGGTGGAGATCGACGTCACCGCGGGGGATTTCGATTCCCTCGGCTATGTGCCGGAAGGCTCCGTCGTCTATCCTTCCGAAAAAAATTTTACCGACGGCGAGATCGCGCTGGCGATCCTCATCGGCCGCGGCTGCCGCGAGATCGAGATCTACGGCGGCGGCGGGGGCAGGGAAGATCACCTCTTCGGCAATCTGCAGCTCCTGTACGCGGCGTATCTGCAGGGCGTGCGCTGCGTGATGAAGACGAACTGCTGCGATATTTTCTGTGCTTCGGGCGAGATCGTCTTTGAAAATTTGGCGGGCAGCACCCTTTCCCTTGCACCCGTGGGCCTTTCGGCGCATATCATGGAAAGTGAAGGGATGAAGTATCCGCTTTCCGATCTGACACTCTCCGCGGGCAGCTGCCGCGGGATCAGCAACGTCGTCGAGAGCGGACGCGCCCGCGTCGTGTGCGACGGCGGCGTGCTCTTCGTCTTTCAAATCCGGTCGGAGAGGAGGGCGGAATGAAGATCGTTTGCCTGCGGCCGCCGGCGGCGGTGCGCTTTTTCCTGCGGCTCATCTTTCGTACAGACGGCAAAAATACATAATTTCACCCCGCGGGGCGGGCGCATGAGGCGCCCGCTCCGTATTTTTTGTAAGGGGCGGAACGCCTGCGCCTCTTTTTTGCGCGGAAGCGGCGCAAAAGAGCGCCCGCTCCTGTTTTTGCGGAGGCGGCAGGGGCGGAAAGGGATCCGCCTTTTTCTCTGCCCGTATTTTGCCGCGTATGCGCATATCGTCAGATTGACATTTGCGCACGGGTTGAGTATAATAAATGAAAAAACAAAGGACGGTTTGCCGATGTCGGATACGGGAGAGAAAATACGCTTTGTCAGGGAAAGCAAAAATCTTTCGCAGGAACAGTTTGCCGAAGTTCTGGGCGTTTCCCGCCAGACGGTCTCCAGATGGGAGACGGGCGCCGCCGTGCCGGACGGGGAGAAGATCGCCGTCCTTTGCGAACGCTTGGGCGTGCGGCGGCAGTTTTTCGGGGAAGGAGAGGCAAACGGTGTGCCTTCCGTTCCGTCTGAGCGCATTGCGCCCGCGGATGAGGCGGCTGTGCGCGCCGCGCCGGAAACGCTGCGTTTCCGCTTTGCCGCGGCCAAATTTTTCAAGATCTACTGCATGGCGGCTGCCGCACTCATCGCGGCGGCGTGCCTGGCGGTGCTCGTCGCGGGCATTGCCGACCCGCACGCGGTGTCGGAGTTCTTTGCGCGCGGGGCGGTGCAATCGGCCTGTTTGCAGATCGCTTTGTTGCTCATATCGCTGGCGGCAATGTCCGCCTGCGTCATCGCAGCCGTATGTAAAATTGCGCGCTATAAGCGGGAAAAAGGGGAGACAAAGTGATGCGTATCGGTGAAAAATTATCCAAACTCAGAAAGGCGGGCGGCGTCTCGCAGGAAACGCTCGCCGACGGGCTGGGCGTCTCCCGTCAGACGGTCTCCAAGTGGGAGACGGGCGCCGCCTATCCCGACGGGCCCAACATCAAGGCGCTGTGTGACTTTTTCGCCGTGGGCGCCGACTACTTTTTTACGGACGAAGCTGTTTTGCCCGCCCCGCGGGCGGGTGCGTTTGCCGACGGGAACGGCATGACGCGCGCGGGCGCGTTCGCGGGCGGAGAGGGCATCGCGCGCGAGGGTGCGCCCGCCGCCGAAGAGAAGGGCGCGCGTGCAGGCGCGTTGGCGAAAGCGCTGCCTTGCAGGAAGGAAAAGAGCCTTGCAGACCGCTATTTTTCCGAGATCGTGCAATGGATCTTGCTGGCGGCGGCATTCGCGGTGTCGGCGGCGGTCTTTATCGGCGCCGTCTGCGTGCTCGTAAACAGCGACCTCGGCAGCGAAGAGACGGTGTACGCTTCCTCGTTTGCGCCGGACGTGTTTTTCTTCGCCTGGCTGTTTTTGATCCTCTCCGCGCTGTTCATCGCGCTCGTCGTCATATACGGCGCGCTGCGGAGAAAATTCGGTAAAAAATGAATCGGAGCTGCGCTTGCAGCAAAAATGCCGCGTTATGTTTACATTTTGCCAACCGTATGTAAACCAAACGCGGTTGTTTTTTACACGCGCGCGTGGTATACTGTACCACACGATCGGGAGGTACGGATATGAAAAAGAAAATGTCGGCCGTTTTGGCGTTGGCGGTCATCGCGCTTGCGGCGATGTGCATGGCGATGTTCCCCGCAAACAAGGCGCAAAGCGAAGAGTATCGGGGCGGGAGCATTTCTTTCCCCGTCAAAACCGCGGAGGCGATTCAGACCCTTTCCGAACCGCGCGGCATCTATACGAAGATCGAACTCACCCTTTCGGGCGGAGACGGGGCGGTCTATGCGACGGCGACCAACGTCTTGACCATCGGGTTTTCCGAAGTGCAAGTGATCCTGGAAATGTACGCTTCTTCCACGCCGCAGAGCGATTATCTGGATATGTCGCTCGTCGGGCGCAATTCCATTACCGACCTCAACATGGGCGATTCCCTCGTTTTGCGTGTGGAAACGCGCGGCGTGCCGAGGTACTGGATGGCGCGCATGACCTACCAAAAAGATAACGGCAGTTGGAAAGAGGCGGTCACAAAGTGCCGCCAAGCGAACAGTCTCGGAGAATTTATCGACTGATGCGAAAATAAATGAGAAACATTATATATATAATGAGGCGGCCGCGCATTATGCGCGGCCGCTTCCCGTTGCGGGCGCTTTTGCTGCGCGAAGAAGGGGGAAAGCCGTTCTTGCAAAGAAGAGAAAATTTGCGATAGAAGTTTAAAAAGTTTTCGCAAAAAAACTTAAAAAAATTGCTTGACATATAAATATAAAAGTGATATGATGTTTAAGCTGTCGATTGAGGCAGCCTCTTCTGTTGAAGAGTCCACGAAGATTGACAACTGCATAGACGAAGAAGAAGACGAAAGAAAGAGTACGAAAGGCAAGACTAAGAAAAGTAAAGCAAGCCAAATGGTTAATACGGAAACGTAAAGAAAGAGCAAGGTAAGCCGGAAAGGCCGAGAGAAGCTGTTACCATTGGCCGAGTTGAAA
>CALWCR010000137.1 GCA_944376445.1 uncultured Clostridia bacterium
TCCTCGAATTTGCCGAAAAGGGGAAAACGACCCTCGCCATCAATTCGGACGAACTCAAAGCGGTCAAAAGCGGCATCGGCAAATATATCGCGGAAGAACTCAAAAATTACGGCTATGAGTGCCGCTACGACGTGGGCGTCTCGGACTTCAAGATCGACTGCGCCGTCGTCGACCCCAAAAACAAAAAACGGTTCATCCTCGCCGTCGTCTGCGACGGGGAGACCGCCTATCATTCGAGCGCGAAGGACAGGAACATCCTGCAGGTGCAGACCCTCAAGCTCAATAACTGGAACGTCGTGCGCCTGTTCACCATCAGCTTCATCAACAATCCCAAGCGCGAGATCAAGCGCATCAAAGAGGTGCTGGACCGCCTGACGGGAGTGGAAAAGGGCAGCCGCGACCATCTCGCAAAGTACAGGAAAAATTACCGCTATGCGAAGGTGGAACAGGGCAGCAACCTCTCCGCATATATCACGGGCGGAGAGAACGACCAGGAGATCCTGGCGCGCCTGAAGGCGATCGCCGCGGCGGAAGAGCCCCTTTCCGATACCTTTTTGATGAAGCGCTGCCTTGCGACCCTCGGCATTCAGAAATTCGGGGGCAAGGTGGAAGAGCGCATGGGCAACCTCATCAACCTTTGCGAGCTCAAAAGCGAAGAGCTGTGCGGCAGGCGGTATCTGCGCAAGACTGACAAATGCCTCGACTGCGATTTTTACCGCGTGGAAGCGGGCGAGCCCGTCCGCAAATCGGACGACGACTTTACGCCGTATGAGATGATCGCCCTCATCAAGGGGATCTTGGAAAACCGCGTCAGCGTCTACGGCGACGAGCTCGTGCCGCTCGTGTGCGCGGAACTCAAAGTGGCGCGCCCGAGCGATAAGTTCACCGCGTTCATCGGCGAATGCGTGTCGCTGGGCGTGGAGCGGAACCTGTTCGTCCGCTCGATCAGCGACAGGATCAGTCTCTGTTGACGGAGGCGGCGGAAGGGGTGCCTTCCGCCGCTTTTATATAAAAAAAGCGTCCGCCGCCTCTTTTTCGGAGCGTGTGCGGGGCAAAAAAAGAAACGGCGCGCCTTTTTTTGGCAAGGGCGCGAAGGGCGGGAACGATGGAGGAGAGAAGAACAGGGGAAAACAGGCTTTTTTGCGGAGAGCGGCCGATCAATTTCCGCCCTTCGCTCGCACTGGCGCTGGCGGCGGCAGTTTCGGCTTTTCTTGCCTTCCGCTTCGGTTATTACGCCCTCGTTTTGCTTGCCGTCTGTCTGGCGGCGGTGCCCGTCCTGCTTGCCCGCAGGAAAAAGGGCAAAGGGCTCTTCGCGGCGTTCCTGTTTTTTGCGGCGCTCGCCGCGGTGATCTTTGCCGTCGTCTTTTCCTTTCAGTCGGCGCGGAAAGCGTATGAAGGCGCGCCCGTCCTCGACGGGGAGTATGCCGTTTACGGCACCGTTTCGGATACGTCCGCCTTTGACGGCGGTATGCGCTACACCCTCGGCGACGTGCGTTTTTATTCGCGGGAAGAATTTTTTGCTTCGGAATTTAAGGTGTATCTCTATGTGCGCGGCAGGGGCGTGCTCCCTTCGGGC
Source organism: uncultured Clostridia bacterium (assembly GCA_944376445.1). Lineage (GTDB taxonomy): Bacteria > Bacillota > Clostridia > Christensenellales > Borkfalkiaceae > Borkfalkia. The sequence continues at coordinate 1,577 of CALWCR010000137.1, forward strand.
ACGCGCGTGTATGCGGTGACGGATGTGGAGACGCTCTCCTTTATTTCCTACGGCAGGGTCAACGATTCCGCCGTTTTAGACGGCGCCAAATACCGCGCCTATGCCGCGGAGGAGGAAGTGTTTTCGCTCGGGAAGCGGTTCGACCTTTTCGGCGGCGTGCGCGACAGGATGCGCGCCGTGCTCACGGAGACGATGGAAGAGGACACGGCAAACCTCGCCTATGCGATGATGACGGGGGATTGCAGCCTCGTGGACGAAGGGATCATGGACAGCTTCCGCTACGGCGGGGTCGCGCATATCTTTGCTGTTTCCGGTTTGCATATCGCCACCCTCTATGCGGTGTTCGGCTTCCTGCTCAAAAAATGCAGGCTGCGCGCCGCCTGGCGGCTCCTCCTTGTCGGGGCGCTGCTCGTCTTTTATACGGGCGTATGCGGCTTTACGCCCTCCGCCGTCCGTTCCCTCGTCATGTGCCTCGTGCTCGCCCTCGCCGATACCTGCGGCGCAAGGTACGACGCGCTCAATTCCGTCTCCTTTGCCGCCCTGACCGTCATGCTCATCCATCCCGTCTATTTTTATTCGGTGGGATACAGGCTTTCGGTGGCGGCAGCGGCGGGCATCATCATTCTCGGCGGCTCCCTTTCCCGCCGCCTTTCGCGGGTTCGCTTCATCCCCAAAAAGGCGGCTTCCGCCTTCTCCGTCTGCGTCTCCGCGCAGATCGCGTCCTTTCCGCTCCTTCTGGATGCGTTCGGCTATGTTCCCGCCCTCGGCGTCCTCTTGAACCTCGTGTTCGTGCCCCTCATCAGCGCTGTCTTTGTCGTCCTCTTTTTCTGTACCTTTTTTGCCGCGGCGATCCCGCCCGCGGCGGCGGTATTTCTATGGGCGCCCGAACAGCTCCTCGCCCTCTCCGCTTCGCCCGTGCTCGCTTCCGATTGGCGCTTTCTGCTCATCTGCGGCTTCACGTTCGGCGGCTGCGCCCTTTTATGGTATCTTTTCTGGTTTGTCCTCACAGACAGGGTCAATCTTAAGCTGCTGCCGCGCGCGGCGATCGCGCTTTTGCTCGCCCTCGCGTTTGCGGCGGGGATGTTCGCGCGCAACTTTGCCTTCGGCGGCGTGCGCCTGAAAGTGTATTCCATGTACGGCACGGGCATGATCTTTGCCGAGGCGGGCGGCTGCGATTATCTGATCGTCACTGGCAGTGCGGACCCGTCCTATGCGGGCAGATTCTTTTATACGGAAGGTTTTGACCGCGCCGACGCGGTCATTCTCGCCTGTTCGCCCGAAGATGCGGCGGCGGCGCTGCCCGTCGTCGCCCGCTATGCGCAGATCGGCGCGGCGTACATTGCCGAAGGCGCCGGGATCGCGCCGCATTTTTCGGACATACGGGTGACAGAGACGGACACAGTCTCCCTTGCGGGGCTCACGGGCAGGTTTTATGGAGAAGGGTTTTTCTTTTGCGCCGCGGGGACGGAAGTGTTTGTCGCGGGGAACGGTTTTGCGGGCGGCGGGGTGCCTTGCGACCTTCTCGTGGCGGCGCAGTATGAAAAAGACGCCTTGGCGGCGTGTTCGCCCGCGTTTGCCGTCTGCATGGAAGAAGAAGGAGAGGGGATGTTGAGCGTTTCGGCGGCGGGCGACTTGCAAATCCTGCTCAAAAGTGATATAATCACAGTCAAAGGACGGAATGTGCGTTATGAAATTCGTACTGTTTAAAAAGAGCCTCGAAGAGGGGGCGGCGCCCATCTATCTCTTCGAGGGAGAAGAGGAATTTTTCAAAAAGCGCGGCGAAGAGATGCTCCTCGAAAAATTCGTCGCCGAGCCTTCGCTCGACTTCGTCGCCTACGACGGGTCCGCCCTCAAGGGCGGGGAAATGTCCGCCGTCGCCGCGGCGGCGCAGTGTTTTCCTTTTTTAAGCGAAAAGCGGATCGTCAAGGTGAGCGACTTTTTCCCGACAGAAAAGGAATACGAGACCTATCTGAAAGGGTATTTTGAAGACCCGCAGCCGAGCACCGTGCTTCTGATCGTCAACTCCGCCAAGCCGAAGGGCAAGGGGTTCGACCTGAAAAAGATGCCGAACGTGACTTATGTGGACTGCTCCCGCGCGGACGAAGAGACGGTCATGCGCTGGATCTTCACCCGCTTCAAGCGGGAGGGGATCGCCGCGGACGCGGAAGTGTGCGAGCGGATCATGCGTTATTGCCTGGCGGATATGTCGCGCGTGGCGGGGGAAACGGAGAAGCTCGTCGCCTTTGCCGGCAAGGGGGGCAGGGTCACTTCCGACGACGTGGACGAGATCGTCTACCGTGATACCGATTACAGGATCTATGAAATGACGGGCGCGGTCTCGGCGGGCAATTACACTAAATATGCCTCCGTCATGTACGAGCTCATGTCCAAGGGGGTGGACGAGATGAACCTTCTCAACGGGCTGTGCTCGTATTTCCGCACCCTCTTTGAGATCGCCGCCCTGAAAAAGAGCGACGCGGAGACGGCTGCCGCCCTCGGCATGAAGGAATACGCCGTAAAGATGAGCCGCAGGCAGGCGTCCGCCTTTTCCCCGTCAAAACTCAAAGAATGCTATTTTTTCCTCAACAGGAGCATTGGGGAAGTCAAGAGCGGTGCCCTCACGCCGCAGGGAGCTCTCCTGCGGGCGAATACGGAGATATTTTTCGGCCTGCGGGCAAATAACGGGCAGTAAATGTGTGCATTTTGCTTTATTTTTTTTGTGATTTAAGGTAAAATAAAAGTATATATACCAAACGGGGTCGGGACCATGAAAGAATTTTTTGACAAAGTGGCGGCGGCGAGCAAGGCGGCGTTTACGGGTTTCAACTTCATCGACGCGCTGGAGATCCTGCTCTTCGCACTCGTATTTTATTACGTCTTCAAGATCCTCAAAAACAGCAACGCAAAGGGGGTCATCGCCGTCTTTGTCATCTTCACGCTCGCGACGGGCATCGTCTTTATGGGCAACGAGGATCTGCCCGGCTACGCCTTTCTCATCTTCCCGATCGTATTTGCCGCGGCGGTCATGATCATCTTCAACGTCGAAGTCAAGCGCGACATCTTAAGCCTCGGCGCGACAAAATTTTTGTCTAAAGAGCAGGACAAACAGACCCATCTTTCCCGCGTGGATGCGGAGCGGACGATCGCGGACATCATCCGCGCCCTGCAGAATATGTCCAAGGACAACATCGGCGCCCTCATCATCCTCTCCAACGACAATATCCCCCGCCAGGTGCTCGAAAGCGGCGTCATCATGGACGCGTACATCTCTTCGCAGCTTATCGAAGGGATCTTCTTCCCCAAAGCGCCGCTGCACGACGGGGCGATGGTCATCAACAACTACAAGATCCAGGCGGCGGGCTGTTTTCTGCCCCTCACGCAGAACGCGAACCTGCCTAAGGAGCTCGGCACCCGCCACCGCGCGGGCATCGGCATCACCGAAACGTCCAACGTCATCGCCCTCATCGTCTCGGAAGAGACGGGCATCATCACCATCGCGCAGCGGGGCAAGATCTCCCGCTATGCCGATTACGACCTCTTGCGCAAGACGCTCGGGGAATACTATTGGAAAGACCTTTCGGGCGACGGGAGGAAAAGAGCATGAGAGAAAAGAGTTTTTGGCGTAAGATCGCGGGCGTATTCATCGATAACGTCCCCATAAAACTGGTTGCGATCGCTTTGTCGGTCATCGTCTATATCGTCGCGCACTGCTGAAAGAGAAGATTTGCTTATGAAGACGGATCCTGTCTATATTCCCGAAATTTTATTGCCCGCCGAAGGGACGGATATGGAAAAGTGGGCGGTCATCGCCTGCGATCAGCATACTTCCGATCCCGCTTACTGGGAAACGCTCGAGCGCTTTGTCGGCGATGCGCCATCTACCCTCAGGCTCACTCTGCCCGAGATCTATCTTGCAGGGGAGCACGAAGGGCGTATCCGCGCCATCGCGGAGGCGATGGAAGCCTACCTTCGCGGCGGCGTCTTCCGCAGGATGGGCAAAGGGTTTATCCTCGTCGAACGGGATACGCCCTATTCTCCCACCCGCTTCGGCGTGGTACTTGCGATCGATCTGGAAGCATATTCTTATGAGAAAGACACGGGCGCCCTCGTCCGCGCGACGGAGGCGACCATCGTCGAGCGCATCCCGCCCCGCCTTGCGATCAGGGAACGCGCGCTCATCGAATTTCCGCACGTCATGCTCCTGTATGACGACAGGGCGGACAGCGTCTTGGGCAAATACAAGGCGGCGCGCGCCTCGCTGGAAAAGGTGTACGATTTCGGGCTGAATATGGGCGGCGGCCATGTGCGCGGCTATTTTATCCCCCAAGCGGAGGCGGAAAAGATCGCCGCGGCGTTTTCCGCCCTCGGCGGCGTCACCTTCATGGTCGGGGACGGCAATCATTCGCTCGCCTCGGCAAAGGCGGCGTGGGAAAAGTGTAAACTTACCCTTTCCGAAGAGGAGAAAAAGGACCACCCCGCGCGCTTTGCGCTCGCGGAAGCGGTCAATGTCTATGACGAAGGGATCCGCTTCGAGCCCATCCACCGCGTCGTCAAGGGGGTGGACCCCGCGCGTTTTGCGGCGGGCTTTCCCGTGATGGAAAAAGGGGAGGCGTACCTTTGCGCGGGCGGCAAAAAGCAGCTGCGCCCGCTCGGCGCGGGGGCGGCGGAGGCGGTCGCGAACGCGGACGCGTACATCGCCCGCTACATAGCCGAAAACGGCGGCGAGGCGGATTATATCCACGGGGAAGAGGAAGTCATGCGGCTTTGCGGCGCGCGGGACTGCGTGGGGATACTTTTGCCGAAAATGGATAAATCGGAGCTGTTCCCGGCGGTGATCGGACGCGGCAGCCTGCCGAGGAAAACCTTCTCCATGGGCGAGAGCGCGGAAAAGAGATACTACATCGAAGGTAAGGAGATCGTGAGAAGATGAGCTTGATCGTCTGCAAGTTCGGCGGCACTTCGCTCGCCGACGGAAACAATATCAGGAGGGCGGCGGAGATCGCCCTGTCCGATCCGAGCAGGAAATTCGTGGTCGTATCCGCACCCGGGAAGCGCTTTTCCGAGGACGTGAAAGTCACCGATCTTCTGTACGCGAGCTATACCGAGAGCAGGGATAAGAAGGGCTGCGGCGAAGCGTTCGCGCGTATCCGCAAGCGCTTTTGCTCCATCGTCGAAGAGCTCGGCATCGATTTTGACATCGGAGCCGTCCTCGACGAGACGCAGGAGGCGATCGCCCGTTCCGACAGCGCCGATTTTGCCGCCTCGCGCGGGGAGTACCTGAACGCGCGCATCATGGCGGCGCTCACGGGCCGTGAATTTGTCGACGCCAAGGACATCATCTTCTTTGACGAGAGGGGGATGTTCGACGAGAAAAAATCGTATCCGCGCATTGCCGAGCGGCTTTTTGCCGCAAAAGAGGCGATCGTTCCCGGCTTTTACGGTACGGGTGCGGACGGGAAGATCAGGACTTTTTCGCGCGGCGGCAGCGATATAAGCGGCGCCATCGTGGCGCGCGCGGTCAACGCGGACCTATATGAAAACTGGACGGACGTGAGCGGATTTCTCGCCTGCGACCCGCGCATCGTGCAAAACCCGCAAAAGATAGAGGTCATTTCCTTCAAAGAACTGCGCGAGCTCTCCTATATGGGGGCGAATGTTCTGCACGCGGAAGCGATCTTCCCCGTGCGCAAGGGGGACATTCCTATCCGTATCAAAAACACCTTCCGCCCCGAAGACGCGGGCACCATCATCCTTCCTTCCAAAAAGTATGTGCCGCACGGCAATATCGTCACGGGCATCGCGGGGAAGAAGGATTTTACCGTCATCTATCTGGAAAAATCGCTCATGAACACCGAGGTCGGCTTCGCGCGCAAGGCGCTGTCCATCCTCGAGCGCGAATCCATCAACTTCGAGCATATGCCCTCGGGCATCGATACGCTGTCCCTCGTCATCGAGAGCAGATATCTGCGCGGCGGGATGCTGGATAAACTCATCGACGCGATGAAGGCGGAGCTTGCGCCCGACTATATCCGCGTGCTGGAAGACATCGCCCTCGTCGCCACCGTCGGGCACGGCATGGCGCAGAACGTCGGTACGTCCGCGCGCCTTTTCAACGCGCTCTCCGAATCGGGCATCAACGTGCGCATGATCGACCAGGGCTCCAGCGAGCTCAATATCATCGTCGGCATCGACAACGCCGATTACGAGCGCTGCCTGCGCGCCGTCTATCACGAATTTTTTGAAAAGCAGTAACCGCCTTTTTGCGGTTTGCAGAGGTACACCGTGTACAGTTTGTTGCTGAAAAAATCGCTCTACGCCGGCAGTTATATCCTGGCGGCGCTGCTGATCGAATTTATCACCTTCAATACGATGGGGATCGGCGTGTTTCCCACCTATTTTTGGCTGGACATCGCCATCCTTCTCCTCGTCGCGGCGGTCATTTTCATCGTGCCGAGTTTTTGCGCGCAGACCGTCCTCATCTGTTTCATGCTCGGCGTGCAGATCATCCTTTCCATCGTCAACGAATCTCTCTACGGCATGAGCACGATGGTGTTCAGTCTCAATATGCTCAACCTCGTCAATGAGGTCGGCGGCGTCTTTACCAATGAATTTCTCGACTATCTCTTCATCGTCGGGCTCATTTTCGTATTTATCGCCGAATGTTTCGTGCTCGCTCGCCTGAAAAAGGTCAAGGCGAAGCAGAGTTTCCGCCTGCAGACGGTGGTCATGCTGCTGATCGTCTTTTGTCTCACTTCGGGGGCTGCGTCCAATATCTATTATGTCGCGCTCGACTCCTTTGCGACCACTTCCCCGAGCGACGAGCTGTATATCTTCAAGGACGACTCCTATCTTTACGATACCCAGTTCATCTCCGCCAAGGCGTTCCGCCGCTTCGGGACCTTCGGCTTTTATTACAAGAATATCGCCAACTTCGTCAAGGTCGACCCGCAGATGACGGAGGAGGAGAAGGAAAAGGACATCGAGAAAAACCTCGAGACCCTCGACGGCTATTTTGCGGAAGGGGAATGGAGCAGCGCGCTCGGAGAGAACCTCATGACGGGGCGCTTTGCGGGGCAGAACGTCGTGCTCATCGTCATAGAGTCGGGGGAATGGTATACCATCAACCGCGAGTATACACCCACCCTCTATGCGCTCGCCTCGCAGGGCATCGCCATGACCGATTATTACGCGCGTGATAAGACCAACCATTCGGAAGCGATGTCCATCCTCGGCAGCTATCCTGCCCTGCCCGAAAATTCCATTGCGCCGACCCTGACGGAGCCCGACGGGCTGCTGGGGAACAACTTCGCCTTCTCCCTTCCCAATATTTTGCAGGAAGACGGGTACACGACCAACTATTTCCACGGGCACGTCGGCTCTTATTACGGGCGGGATGAGACTTTCTCCGATCTGTACGGCTTTGATTCGGCGCATTTCCTCGACACGATGAACAAGCTCGCCGGCTACTATGATAAGGACGGGTTCTACGATCTCGACAGGGACAGCGAGCTCATCTCGCAGTATCTGGAAGAGATGACGGAAACGACGGGGGACGCCTTCTTCACGATGATGATGACGCTGACCAGCCACGGGCATTATAACGACCTTGTGGACAACGGCGACTATACGGCGGAACTTTCCGACGAGAAAAAGGCGGAGCGCTCCTCCCGTTACACCGTGCATCATCTCGAGCCCTATTATGAGCGCATCACCGCTTTCCCGCAGACCTTCGTCGACGATAAATTCGCCGTCATGGCGGAGCAATTCGGCAAAGACGGGGAGCCTACCGACGTTTACCTTCGCTATAAGCGGTACCAGGCGGGCATCATGGACCTCGACGTCGGCGTCAACAGGCTCGTCGCCTATCTCGATGAAACGGGGCAGATCGACAACACGACCTTCGTCTTCTATGCCGATCATAACAGCTATTATACCCAACAGAGCTATTTCATGAAGGGGATCCCCACCGACGAATACTGGAACACCACGCTTTACAATATCCCGTTCTTTATCTGGTCGGGAAGCTGCATGGACCTTTCGGTGGACGCTTCCCTCTACGAAGGGATGGTCTATACGCCGGACGAGGACGTGCCCGAACGCATCCGCGCTTACGGCGGGGAATATTATTACGCGCTTTCTCATACCGTAGACGATCCGATCGGCGGCGTGAAGGTGGAAAAATTCTGCAATTCCTTCGATATACTGCCGACGATCGCGGATATGCTCGGCTACGACCTCGACCTCAACCTCTATCACGGCGTGAGCGTTTTTTCGGATCAGACCTCCGTCTTTGTGAGCAGGGAAGCGGGGATGTTCAACGACTATATCTATTCGGACGGCGAAAAGGTGTTTATCCGCGCCGTGCAGGGCGAAGACAGCATAGCCTCCGAAGACGGGCAGATCGTCTTTGCGGGAGATACCGTCCGCGTCATGACGGGGGAGGGTACGGTCGCCGAATTTGAAAAGAAGGCGCTGGAAGACATCCTCTATCTGAGCGATGAAAAAGATTTCATCGTCTACGACCTTACGCTGGCGCTCGCCACCCCGAAGGGACAGGAGCCCGTACAGTATCTTTCGGAGGCGGCAAACGGCTTTATGCTGCAGCTTTCGGCGTACTATTCCAAGCAGGATATGCTCGAACTCATGTACGCCTACGATTATTTCGGCTACCGCGATATAGGTAAGTTTGTGCGCAAGATCGCCGCCTGAACGGGCGATAAGACAAAAAAGAAAAGTTCCCGAAAGTGTTTTCGGGAACTTTTTTTGCGAAAAAACTGTGCATCCTCCTTTGAAACAGTGCGCCGAAGCGTTAAAACCGCAGGTAACTCCTTCAAAGCTACCTCATGGCACACGAACACATCCGCTTAGTGCTGCTATATCCCTATCCTGACACGGTTCACGGCAGTCCGTTGCATGAGACCTTGAGATCTGCGTCCCTTACGGAGCGCGGCCTTCCACGCGCTGCCCCGGGGGAGGTTTTCGGTTCCGCTGTAGCGGATTGCGGATCGAGGGCACCGCTGACTCCCCACCTAGCACAGCTATTTCATTTTAAACCAAAACACAAATTTTTGCAACTGATTTTGCGCCGTAAAATCCGCAAAAAATATAGAAATATGTTACTTCAAATCATTGACAAATAAAATTTTTCCGTTAAAATAATACACGGATTTATTTGTGTTTCCGGAGGTCGCAGTATGGGCGCGTTTTCATACGGTATGAAGACATGGAAAAAGCATGTTCCCTGCGCCGTGTTTTGCCAGATACTCGGCTTTTTTGCCATTGCGCTCGATCTTTTGCTGCCTTTGCTGAGCGCGCTGTTCGTCGATTATATCCTCACCACGGAAGGGGTGGGCACGGACGGCGGCGTGTTCGGTTTTCTCGTCGGAGGGAAATTCGGTGCCGCACAGACGTGGAAACTCTTTTTCAGTATCACCATCGTCTTTGCCGTCTTTGTCGCCGTCAGGGAAGTCGTCATCTACTTCCGCAACGTTCTCTTTCAGAAAAACGGCCTTGATTACGAAAACGAGCTGCGCGATCTGACCTATAAAAAGCTCGTGGAGCTGGACAGCGGCACGGTCGCCACATATAACACGGGCGAGCTTTTGACCACCCTCACTTCGGACATCATTACATATAAAGAGATGTTCAGCCGCACGCTGCAAAACCTCGGCGACAGCTTTTTCGTGCTCGCCCTCTCGTGCGTCATCCTCGCGCTCAACAGCGCGTGGATGCTGCTTATTCCCGTCATCATCGCGCCCGTGCTCCTCGTCGTGCTGTTCAAATACACGAAGGCGGCGCGCAGGGTCTCGCAGAATATCCGCAAGAACAACGCGCGGCTCAACCTCACCGTACAGGAAAACATCAACGCCGTGCGGCTGGTGCGTTCGTTTGCCAACGAAGAATTTGAAGAGAACAAATTCGACGGCGTCAACGCCTCGCTGCGGCAGGCGTACTTCGACCAGGTAGACACCTCCGCGAAGTACAACCTCGCCTTCAACGTCATCCGCCAGACGGCGTATGTGGCGACCATCGCCATCGGCGCGCTGCTCGTTTTGAACGGCGTCTTCCTCGTCGGTATCATGACGGCGTGCATCACATACGTTTTGAAGATCATGGATCACCTCACGCAGGTGAGCAACAACGTCTATCAGCTCCAGTACGGGCTCGTGTCGGGCGGGCGCATCATGGAATTTCTCGAAAGAAAGACGCGTATCCCCGAACCCGTCCATCCGCAGAAAGTCGGCTGCCGCCCCGAGATCGAACTGAAAAACGTCAGCATCACGGCGGAGGGGAAGCCCCTCCTCAAAAACGTCAGCCTGCGCATTCCCTTCGGCAAAAAATTCGGCTTTATGGGCGGAACGGGGAGCGGCAAGAGCGTGCTTTTGAAATCGCTCGTCCGCATTTACGACGTGACGCAGGGGCAGATCCTCATCGACGGGAAGGACGTGCGCGACTACGATCTGGAGGACCTTCGCAACGTCTTTGCCTATGTTTTCCAGGACGTGTTCCTCTTTTCCAATACGATCGACGCCAACATCGCCTTTTACGCGCCGGATGTCGCCAAGGAAGAGGTCATGCGCGTGGCGGAGCTCGCGCAGGCGGGGCGGTTCATCCGTTCGCTGCCGCAGGGGTATGACACCATCGTCGGGGAAAAGGGGCTCGGGCTTTCGGGCGGGCAGAAGCAGCGCATCTCCATCGCGCGCGCCCTCTTGAAAAACGCGCCCGTCCTCGTTCTGGACGACGCGTCCAGCGCCCTCGACGTGATCACGGAGCGCAAACTCATGCGCACCATCAAAGACAACTTCCCCGATAAGACCATCCTCATCGCGGCGCACCGCGTTTCCAGCCTTGCCGACTGCGACGAGATCTGCTATATGCAGGACGGCGAGATCGTCGAACACGGCACCTTTGAAGAGCTCATCGCCAAGGACGGCCTCTTTGCCGAGATCTATAAAATGCAGGCGGAAGAAGGAGTCGTGGACGACCTTGCGGCCGAAGCGCATACACAGGAAGGGAGGCTCGGGGCATGACGCAGCGGAATACATATTTTCAGGACGAAGTCGTCAAAGAACAGAAGATCGACGTAAAGAACCTTCGCAGGCTCCTTCGCTATGTGATCCCGCACAAAAAAGTCTTTTTCGTCGTGCTCACCCTCATGCTGGTGGCGGTCGTCGCTTCCCTCATCCCGCCGCTGCTTTTGAAGAGCATCGTCAACGACGTGATCCCCGACCGCGACATGGCGCGCTTTGCGATACTGCTCGGCGGCTTTGTCGTCGCGGGATTTGCGGAGATCTTCATCACCTTCTATCAGCAAAAATCGATGGGGCGGATGGGGCACGGCATCATTGCGGATCTTCGCCACGACATCTTTTATAAATTGCAGGCGCTGCCCTTCGATTACTTCGATAACCGCCCCGCGGGCAAGATCGTCGTGCGCGTGACCGACTATATCGGCGAGCTGGCGGACTTTTTCACCAACTATCTGATGAACTTCATCCTCAATTTGGTGAAGATCGTCGTCGTCACCGTCTTTATGCTCGTGCAGAGCTGGATGCTCACGCTCGTCGTCTATTCGGCGGTCATCCCGCTCACGGTCGGGGTCTTTCTCATCCGCAAGGCGATCAGGAAGCTCTTCCGCTATCACCGCGCGAAGGTCTCCAACCGCACGGCGTTCATCGTCGAGTCCATCATGGGCGAGAAGATCATTCAAAATTACAACCGCACCAAGTACAACGAACAAGTCTATCACGACCTCCAGCAGGACAGCGCCAACGCCTGGATGCGCATCGTCCGCCGCAACGAACTGAATACGCCCGTCGTGGAGACCTTCTGGAACTACGGCACCGTCATGCTCTATGCCGTCGCGTTCCTTCTGATCCCGCTCGGCTACTTTGCGGAAGGGCCCGGCACGGTCATCGCCTTTATGAGTTATATGGGGCTCTTCTCCGCGCCGCTTACCCAGCTTTCCGCCATCATACAAAGTTTGGCGCAGGTCTCGGCGAACCTCGAACGGGTGTTTGAGACCATCGACACGCCCGCCGTCATCGCCGACAAAGAGGGGGCGGTCGCGCTCAAAGACGTACAGGGCAGGGTAGACTATAACGACGTGACTTTCTGCTACGAAGAGGGGGTCAACATCCTCGAACATTTCGATCTTCACGTCCGCCCCGGAGAGCGCATCGCTCTGGTCGGGCCGACGGGCGCGGGCAAGACGACGGTCATCAACCTTCTGACCCGTTTTTATGACGTAAAGGAAGGCAGCGTGACCATCGACGGGCAGGACGTGCGCGACGTTAAACTCAAATCCCTGCGCACGGAGATCGGCGTGCTCATGCAGGATCCCTTCATCTTCAAAGGCACCGTGCTCGAAAATATCCGCTACGGCAGGCCGGACGCGACGGACGAGGAGTGCATCGCCGCCGCCAAGGCGATCTATGCGGATAAATGTATCGAACGTTTGCCGAACGGATATAACGAAGAGCTCGCCGAACGGGGAGAGGGGCTTTCCGCGGGCGAAAAGCAGCTCATCAGCTTTGCGCGCATCATCGTCAAAGACCCGTCCGTCATCATTTTGGACGAGGCGACCAGTTCCATCTCTTCGGATATGGAAAAGCTCATCCAGTCGGCGCTGGAAGTGCTGCTCAAAGGGCGCACCTCCTTTATTGTCGCGCACAGGCTCTCCACCATCCGCAGTGCGGACAGGATCTTGTTTATCGCCAACAAGGGGATCGCCGAGGCGGGCACGCACGACGAACTCATGGAAAAGAAGGGGCTGTATTACAGTCTGAATAAAAATCTCAACAAAGAATAAAATTAACGGGGAGGATCTCATCATGCCGCATATCGGTATCAAAATGCTCGAAGGCCGCAGCAAGGAGCAGAAAGAGAAACTTTCGGCGGCGCTCGTAAAGGCGCTGTGCGAAACGCTCGGCTGTTCTTCGCACTATGTCACCTGCTCGATCGAAGATTTCAACGCGCGGGAATGGCAGGAAGTGTTCGCTTCGGACATCGAAGGAAAGAAAGAAAATCTGTACAAAAAAGCGGAATACGACCCGAAAAGTTTGCTGTAAAGGAGAAGAAAAATGTCGGAAGAATGCACGCATGATTGCGGCAGCTGTTCCAAAGATTGCGCCGAGCGCGATTTTCGGAAAGCACCGCACGAACTGAGCAAGATCAAACACGTGATCGGCGTCGTGAGCGGCAAGGGCGGCGTCGGCAAATCGCTCACCACCGCCATGCTCGCCGTCGCGGCACAGCGCCGCGGCTTCAAGAGCGCTATCCTCGACGCGGACATCACTGGTCCCTCCGTTCCCAAAATGTTCGGCATCACCGAAAAGGCGTCGGGCACGGAGCTCGGTATCCTGCCTGTGATGAGCAAGACGGGCATCGAGATCATGTCCATGAACGTCCTTCTGGAAGGGGACACCGACCCCGTTATCTGGCGCGGTCCCGTGATCGCGGGCACCGTTTTGCAATTCTGGACGGACGTCATCTGGAACGACGTCGACTTTATGTTCGTCGATATGCCTCCCGGAACGGGCGACGTGCCGCTGAGCATCTACCAGTCGCTGCCGCTGGACGGTATCGTCATCGTGACCAGCCCGCAGGAGCTCGTCTCCATGATCGTCAAAAAAGCGGCGAACATGGCGGAAAAAATGAACGTGCCCATCCTCGGCATGGTCGAAAATATGAGCTATGTCAAGTGTCCCGAGTGCGGAAAGGTGATCGAAGTGTTCGGCAAGAGCAGGATCGCGGAAGTCGCGGCAGAGTACGGCGTGAAAAACGTCGCCAAGATCCCGTTCGACCCTTCGCTCGCAACTTGCTGCGACAGGGGGCTCATGGAATTATTTGAAGGGGATCATGTGGAAAAATTCTTCGATTCTCTCGAAAAACAGCTCGAGGAAGAAAAGTAAACAAGCAATTTAAGATGAAAACGCCGCCCTTGTCGGAGCGGCGCTTTTTTTCGGATATGAAAACAGACAAAAAGAGACGGCCGCCCGAACGGGGCGGCCGCACATTTTTTGGAGTTAAAGCGTCGGGGCGGCGGATGGTCAGTTGTCCTCTTCGCCTCTGTCTACGACGATGACTGCAGTCTCCGCAAAGCGTTTGACCGATTCGATCGCGCTTTCGCAGCTCGATTTTGTCTTGTACGTCTCGCCCGTGCAGAGTATCTGCTTGGAGCCGCTCAAAAGACGGAAGAAATATTGGCGGCTCTTGCTGCTGGCAATGGTGAAATTGCCTCTGGCGATGTTCGCTTTATGCGTCTTGATACCGTTCCTCGCTCCCTGAACGGAAGTATAATCGATACTGCTGAGCAGTTTTTCGCCGTTGGAGGCGAGCAGCTCGAAGTAATACGCTTCCGAATCGTCGTGTTTGCGGATGACCCATTTGCCCGCATAGACGGGGCGGCGGTCTTCTTCGGCGGCTGCTTTCGCGTCGGGTTTTTCAGAAGTTTCCTCTTCGGCGGGGGCTGCGGCTTGCTTCTCCTCGGCCGGTTCCTCTGTTGCGGGGGGCTCCGTCTCGGACGCTTCTTCCTCGGCGGTTTCCGCTGCGGGTGCTTTCTCTTCTGCGGATGCCTCTTTATCCGTAGATGCTTCCGCAATGGGCGCGGGCGTTTCCTCTTCCTCGGGCGTTTCCGCTAGGGGCTCGGCTGCTTCGTCCGCGTGCGCGTCCGCCTGGGGCGCCGCGGCCTGCTCTGCCG
>CALWCR010000138.1 GCA_944376445.1 uncultured Clostridia bacterium
CGAATGCAGCGCGGCGGACATCCTGCTCGTCTATTTTACTTCGGGCACGACGGGTATGCCCAAAATGGTCTCTTTGAGCCAGCGCTATACCCTCGGTCACATCGTGACGGCAAAATTCTGGCTCAACTGCATGGACAACGGCCTACACTTCACCCTCGCCGAGACGGGCTGGGCGAAGGCGAGCTGGGGCAAGCTGTTCGGGCAATGGCTGTGCGGCTCCGCCATCTTCGTCTACGATTTTCACGGGAAATTCAATCCGGAAGACCTTCTGAACCACGTCTCCACCTATAAGATCACGACCTTCTGCGCCCCGCCGACCGTATACCGCTTCATGATCAAGACAGACCTTTCCAAATACGATCTTTCCAGCATCCGCTACATGATGACGGCGGGCGAAGCGCTCAACCCCGAGATCCACCGCCAGATCATGATCAAGACGGGGCATAAGATCTATGAGGGATTCGGCCAGACGGAGACGACCGTCGTCTGCGGCACCTTTTCCAAATTCATGGAGATCCGCCCCGGTTCGATGGGCAGGCCCTCTCCCCTCTACTATGTGCAGCTTTTAAATAACGAAGACCAACCCGTCGAACAGGGCGAGACGGGCGAGATCTGCATCCGTCTGCGCGAACCGCAGGAAGGGCTCTTTTCCGGCTATTACAACGACCCCGAGCTCACCCGGACGGTGCGTTACGACGGCTACTATCACCTCGGCGACCTCGCCTTCTGCGACAGCGACGGCTATTATTGGTTCGTCGGCAGGAAGGACGACATCATCAAAAGCTCGGGCTACCGCATCGGGCCCTTTGAGGTGGAGAGCGCCCTGATGGAACACCCCGCCGTCCTCGAATGCGCCATCACCGCCGTGCCCGACGAACTGCGCGGACAGATCGTCAAGGCGACGGTCGTGCTCGCCAAGGGATACGAAGGAAGCGACGCCCTCGTCAAAGAGCTGCAAAACCACGTCAAAAAGACGACCGCGCCCTATAAATATCCGCGCATCATCGAATTTGTGGCGGAACTGCCGAAGACGATCAGCGGCAAGATCCGCCGCGTGGAGATACGCGAAAACGACGCGGACAAGCACTGAAAAAAGACAAATCAGTAAAATGATAAAGGCGGCGTTCCCGCGCTTTCAGCGCGGGAACGCCGCCGTTTTTTTAAAAGACAGCCGCGCAAGAGCGTATGCCCGCGCGGCGGTATTTTTGCCTTTCTTCTTTTCAATAATCGATGCGGATGGTCTCGAGAATGTCGTCGTTGCCGACGGCGGCGCCGCCGCCGAGAATGACCGCCATCTGCGGCTCGTCGGAGACGTACACGTCCATCTGCAAAGCGGAAGAGAGATAATCGGAAAGCCCGATGAGCCCCGCGAGCCCGCCCGAAAGATAGATGCCCGAATGCCAGACGGAAGCGGAAACTTCCGCGGGGAGCTTGGCTAAGACCATCCCCGTATATTCGACGATCTTATCCGCAAACACCTGCATACATTCATAGACGTCGGGCGAAGACACGGCGACCGAACGCGGCCTGCCCGTGGTGATGTCGCGCCCGTTGACGACCATGCTGTCATTGTCGTTTTTATAGAGGCTGCCAATGGTATTTTTGATCTTTTCGCTCGTCTGCAGGCCGATCTTGAGATTGAAAGATTCGGCGACCTTGTCAATGATATGGCTGTCGATATTGCCGCCGCCGATGTTGAGGGCAACGCCCGCGATGACCCCGTCCAGCGAGAAAGCGGCGATGTTCGTATTGCCGCCGCCCAGGTCGATGACAAAGGCGGGGTTCGTCTCGCTCAAAGTCAGATTCTGCCCGAACGCGGCGAGAAAAGGGACCTCGGCAAAGCGCACGGTGCCCAGCTTGCAGGCGTCCGCAAGCCTGTAATATTTATCGAGAAGCTCTTCCGACGCGCCGCAAGGCACCGCGAAAACCGCCTCCGCTTTGCGCGCACGCGACGGCCCGATCTCGATCTTCTGCAAAAAATAGGAAAGCATGACCGCCGCCATACTCTCGTTGACGATGTCCGCCTCAAAGACGGGCGAGACGATGGTCGTATATTCCGCCGTCTTGCCGATGAGAAGTTTTGCGTCCTCCCCGATCGCCTTGACGGTATTCGTGCCGGAAGACACCGCCACGCAGGAAGGCTCCGCCAGCACGATGCCGCTGCCGATCCTGAAAATTTTCGTCACTGATGATCCCAGATCGATCGCTAATTTAATCATTTGAATATCCCGAAATCTTTCAAAATTTCTCCGATCTTTTCTTCGGGCAGCCCGATGATGTTGGTCAGGCTCCCCTCGTATGCTGCCGCAATCCGCACGTCGTCTTGAATGCCGTAACTGCCCGCCTTGTCCAAAGGCTTCCCGCTCTCCACATATTCGCGGATGAACGCATCGCTCAGCTCGCGGAAGGAAACGATCGAACGCTCCGCGCCGCTTTCTATCCGCCCCGGAGCGGCAAGGCACCAGCCCGTATAGACTTCATGCGTCTTTCCGCTCAGCATCCGCAGCGTGCGCGCGGCGTCCTCCGCGTCTTTCGGCTTGCCCAGGATCCGCCCTTCAAACGCCACGACGGTATCCGCCCCGAGGACGGCGCAGCCGGGATGGGCGGCAAAGACTTTTTCCGCCTTACGCACTGCGACCTTTTCCGCCGCCTCCGACGGAGAAAGGCAAGCGATATTTTCGTCCGCGTCGGAAGGGATCACGAGAAAATCGGGCGCGATACGCGACAAGATCTCGCGCCTGCGCGGAGAGGCGCTCGCAAGAATGAGTTTCATACGCCGTTAAAATGCAACGGTTGCCGCAAAAAAACTTTGCGGCAACGGCTTGCTTACAGTATTTCCAGATTTTTGCGGAAAGATTTTCTGAATTCCGCATTGGCAGACATTGCGTCGCGGATCTCCAAAGAAGCGTCGCCGTCCACTTCCGTCTTCATGATGACCGAATCGCCGAGCACGTCGCAGTTGATCCCCTTGACCGTGCCCGAACTGCTCCTGTCCAGGCTCTCGGCAATGCGCAGCATCACGCCCAGCTTTTTGACCGCGTCGAGGTCGTCTTCCTGCACGATGTCCTTATATTTTGCCCAATCGGCAGCGTTTATATCCTCTTTTTTATGGCACCCAGCCACGAACGCCGCCAAAACGATCTCGCGATGGGTGATGCCGTAGAGGGTGGAATTTAAGATCATGTAGCAGCTGTGCATCTGATGATTGTAAAATTTGACGCGCGTGCCGCAGTCGTGCAGCGTCGCCGCGACTTTGAGTATCTTCAGATACTGTCGCGGGAATTTATGCAGGACGCGCAGCTGCTTGAAAAGCTGCACCGCAAGGTTGACGACGTGCTCGACGTGCGATCTGTCGCACTGATAATATTCGACCAGACAGTTGAGGCTGTAACTCAAAATATCCGTGATCGGCTTTTCCAGCGTGGTGGGAAGGGCCTGATTGAACATGATCCCCTCGCGCAGCCCGCTCCCGCCGATCGTGAACGCTTCAAAATGCATATAATGCACGAAAGATTTGATGATGGCAAACGCCGCGGGCAAAATGTCCGCGCGCGCGGTGGAAATGCCGCGGATCTTCCTCTTCTTGTCGATGTCGAGCACCTTGATCATGTCGTAGATGGATTCAAAATCCTCGACGGGAAGATTATAATTGTGCACCGTATCCAGAGGATATTTGCGCACGAGCTTGCTGATCTTGAAAAGGTTGCGGAAGGAACCGCCCACGCCGATCATCTGCACGTCGGGCTCCACTTCGGAAAGCCACCCGATCTGCGAGAGCTGTTCGGTGAAGAACTCCTCCACCTTCTCCGCCTGCTGTTCGGGAGAAAGCCCGTCGTCCTTGAAAAGGTCGGTCAGCGTCACCGCACCGAACGGGAGGGTGACGAAGTTGAGCATATTCCTGCGGTTGTAATAGACGATCTTGGTGCTGCCGCCGCCGATCTCGAGGATGATCCCCTTGGGGATATCCATCGAATTGATGACGCCGCGGTAGACGAGGGTCGCCTCCTCTTCCTCACTGAGCACCTTCACCTTGATGCCGCAGGTCGCCTGGATCTCATCGAGAAAGCTGCGCTGGTTTTTCGCCCTGCGCACTGCCGCCGTCGCCACCGCGACGATGCGGTCCACCCTGCTCGCATCGCAAAGTTTTTTGAACATCTTCAGCGTCTTGATCGTCTCCGCGACGCGCTGGGGTTTTAAGAAACCGTCGCGCTCCATGTCCTGCCCGAGGCGGACGCTCTCTTTGAGCTCGTCCACGACCATGAAATGCCCTTCTCCGAACAGTTCGACGATGACGAGACGCGCCGAATTCGACCCTAAATCGATAATGCCGATTTTTTCCACTGATTTACCTCTCTGCCGATAATAGAACTCTTTTTTTTGTGAATATCCTATTTCTCTATTATAAAAAATTTAACCAAAAACATTATACCATCGAGCGGCGCTTTTGTACAGTCTATTTTCAAAAATTTGTGCAAATTTTTTCCAATTTATCGTATTATTGACTATTTCATGAAAATCAACTCTAATTTTGAAATTTTTTAACAAATCTGAAAAATTTTTTGTGTAATACTGTCAAAAATAAAGGGAGCGCGCGTGTACAAAATGCACAAAACGCTCCCCCTTATATGTGAAGTTTCTATAATGACAAACAAAAATGTTTACGGCAGCAGCCGCTCTGCAAGTTCGGAAAAGCTCTTTACGACAAAGAGCGCGCCCGCGTTTTCCAGCTCGCCCCGTTCGGAAAATCCGGTGTCGATGCCGATGCAGCCGAGCCCGTTTTCGCGCGCGCCCGCCACGTCGTATTTCCTGTCGCCGACCATCACCGTGCGTGAAAGATCGCGCGGGCGCAGGTTTTCAAGGACATAGGCGATGACCTCGCTCTTTTTCGTAAAGAGCTTTT
>CALWCR010000139.1 GCA_944376445.1 uncultured Clostridia bacterium
GCGGGGATGATCTTGCCCGCCGTATCGATAAAGACGATCTCGTTGATGAGCATCTCCGCATCCGTCTGCAAAAGGATGAGTTTATATGAAGAGGCGGGCGCGTTCGTGTCTGCTTCTTCGTTTTCCAGGTCCGCCAGGCGCACCCAGTTGTAGTTTGCGCCCGAGTACCCTTCCCCGCTTTCGGAATAGATGTTGCCGAAGGTGAAATCGCCGAGGCGGGTGGTGCCCGTCCACGTAATAGACGTTTTGCCTGCAGACGGCACGGAAGAATATTTGAGGGTTATGTCGCTATCCGAACCCGCCGCGGTATAGACGGAGCCGACGTTGATCCACACCTCGTCCAGGCGGGCGCCGCCCTGATAATCCAGATAAAACACCGCCTCGCCGTCGGGATAGGCGTGGTAAGCCTTGCCCGCGGAAGAGGCGCTGCCGATGGTCGCCAGCCCGATAATGAGGAAGGCGAGCACGAGTATGCAGGCGGCTTTGGCGAATTTAGACGCGCGCACGATGCGCCCGCCTGCCGCCGCGAAGAATCCTTTGATCGTTTTTTCAGCCATATGTATTCCACCGATAAAAGTTCGTATAGTCTATTATACCGTAAAAAAGCGGATATGTAAACCGTTTTTGCCGATCCCCGCCCCTTTTGCGCCCTTTCGGGCAAAGAAAAAACGCACCCCTTCGGAGTGCGCTCTCTTGCCTTACGGCAAAAGCCGTTATCTGACTTCCTTGATCTTGGCAGCTTTGCCGGTACGGCCCCTGAGATAGTACAGCTTCGCCCTGCGGACTTTGCCCTTCCTGATCACGGTGATGTCCGCGATCTTGGGAGAATGGACGGGGAACGTCCTCTCCACGCCTACGCCGTAAGAGAGCCTTCTCACAGTGAACGTCTCCCTGATGCCGCCGTTTTTCTTCGCTATCACGACGCCTTCAAACGCCTGCAATCTCTCGCGCGTGCCCTCGACGACTTTGACGCTTACTTTGACGGTGTCGCCTACGTTGAAAGCGGGAACGGTATCTTTGAGATTTTCTTTCTCGATAGCTTCGATCAATCCTTTCATCGACTTTACCTCCATTGTTACTAAGCGTTCATGGCCGTTTTGCCAGAGGACCGCCCGAAGTCTTTTGCTATTTTATCATATTTCCGCGCGCATGGCAACCGTTTTTTATGCCGCGCGCGCAAAATTTTTGCTTTTTTCTCTCTCTTTTTTATGCGGTGAAGGCGCCTGCGATGTGACGTATCTCCCCTTCGTACACTTCCAAAACGTCGAAGCGGACGGGGAGCTCTTCCCCTGCGCGCATGAGAAAATAGCGCGCGATATTCAGATATTTTTCTTCCTTAAAGCGGTCCACCGCCTCCCCCGCCGTGCCGAAGCGGGAAGTAAGGCGGGTCTTGACCTCGCAAAAGACGATGATATCCCCGTCCTTTGCCACGATGTCCGCCTCCCCGAACGGGGTCTTGTAGTTGGTCTTTAAGATCGCATAGCCGAGTTTTTTGAGGAATTTTACTCCCCGCCGTTCCCCCGCTCTTCCCAAAATTTTCTTGTGAAGGTCCTGCGGTGAATTTCGCATAAGCCGTACTCCCAAATCGCCCGCATATGCGCCGCCGTGCCGTAGCCCTTGTTTTCGGCAAAGCCGTACTGCGGATAGATCTTATCGTATTCGCGCATCAGCGCGTCCCTGTACACCTTCGCCAGGATGCTCGCCGCGCCGATGGAATAGGAAAGGGCGTCCCCCTTGACGATGCTGTGCTGTTCCATATCCAGCTCGAGACGGAAATTCCCGTCGAGCAAAAGGACGTCCGGCTTTAGGGAAAGCCCCTCGACGGCGCGCTTCATGCAAAGGCGGGTCGCCTCCAAAATGTTGAGCCGGTCGATCTCGGCATGAGAAAGCTGCTCCACGCGGTACGCCAGGGCGCGTTCGCGGATAAACACGGCGAGCCGTTCCCGCTCCCCTTCTTTGAGTTTTTTGCTATCGTCCACCCCTTCGACGAGTTCATCCTCCCCGAGGGGCATGATGACCGCCGCACACACGACGGGCCCCGCCAGAGGCCCCCTGCCTACTTCGTCCGCGCCCGCGATATAGCGCGCGCCGCGCCCGAGAAGGTCGCGCTCGAAGGCGAGCTTTGCCGCCCCCTCCCATTTGCGTTTCATCCCTTCACCTCAGCCAAACAGGCCCGCGTATTCGGACGCCCTTTCCAGCGTGACCCTGCCGAGGCGGCCCTTGCGGAAATCGTCGATCAGCGCGCGGGCGCCCCGCTCGAGGTCGGCTTCCCCGCCGCGCAGGATGATCCCGCGGCGGCGGCACACCCCTTCCAGCAAGGCGTGCGGGGAAGAAAAGTCTTCCGCCCCGTAACGCGCGCGCAAAAGGTGCGCATATTCCCCCGACAGCTCTTCCAGAAGGGAGAGGGCGATCTCGTAGATGTTGAGGATATCGTCGTTGATGCTGCCGATATATGCAAGGTGCCGCGCCAGCGCCTGATCGTCGAAGGCGGGCGGCATGGTGCCCGGGGTGTCGAGGAATTCAAACCCCGCAAAGCGTATCCACTGCTTGCCGCGCGTGACCCCCGCCTTATTGCCCGTGACGGCGCGCTTCTGCCCGCACATGGCGTTGATGACGGTGCTCTTGCCCGTATTGGGAATGCCCGCGACCATAAAGCGCAGCGGCCGCGCGATCCCCTTCGCCGCGTCCCGTTCCCGCCTTTCCCGCATGAGCGCGCCCGCCATGGCGGCGATCTTTTTGGAGGCGGCGGAGGCATTGGCGGCCGAACAGGCGAGCGCGGGCGCTCCGCACTTTGCGATCTCTGACAAAAAGGAGTCCGTCTTGGCGGGGTCCGCCAGATCGCTCTTATTCAATATATATAGGATAGGCTTTGCGCCGAAGAGTTTTTTCAGTTTTTTATTGAAGGTCGCCGCGGGCGCGCGCGCGTCGAGGACGAGCATCACCCCGTCCACGAGCGGGATGCACTCTTCCATCATGCGCATCGCCTTGGTCATATGCCCGGGGAACCATTGGATATGTTTCATAAAACCTCACAGATAGTTCACACAAAAAATTTTGAGCTGACAAAATTTTTTGTCGTGATTTTAGGGAGACACCGCCGTACAAACGCGCAGCGTTTTAGCGGCGTTTTCTCCCTCTTTTTTGCCTTTTAAGGGCACGCACTATTATGGCACGGCAAAAAATTCACCCTCTTCCCTCAAGCCAAAGCGTTGGCAAACAGGGTGAAAAAGCAAAAAATGCGATTTTTGCTTTTTCGCGGAAGAAGTTCACGAAAATCTCGGCGAGACGTCGCCTGCGATTTTCCGTGATTTGAGGGGAAACCCGAACGGTTTTCTCCTCTGCGCGGCATAGATAAGGGCACACAAAGTATATAATGCCGCGCATTCACCCTTTCCGTAAGCCAAAGCGTTGGCAAATGAGGTGAAAAAGCAAAAAGTGTGATTTTTGCTTTTTCTCATGAGTGTTTTATATTTTAAATGATTGCGGCGCGTTCGGAAATCGCATTTTCGATCAGCGCACTCTATTTGCCGCATCCTTGCGACTTAAAAATCATACTGTATTTTTTTCTTTGCGTTTCCGCAAATCACGCTTTGCGGAAAAAGCCCCCAATTTGCCGCGACGAGCGGCCTTGGGCAGGAAAGGTGAATTTGCCGCATTTATGGTAGTGTAAGCCCTTAAAAAGCGGCAAAGAGGAAAAATCCGAACGCAGAGCCGTTTTTTCTCAAAAACGGCGAACGTTGGGGTTTTCCTAAGAATCACGACTTTTTGAGTGCCTTTGCACGAGAAAAGTGTGAACCCCTTTCTCTTTTGCGTTTCCGCAAACCGCGCTTTGCGGAAAAAGCCCCCTATTTGCCGCGACGCGCGGCCTCGGGCAGGAAAGGTGAATTT
>CALWCR010000140.1 GCA_944376445.1 uncultured Clostridia bacterium
TTTGCTCGCATTGCGATCTCATTCGCAACGCTCACCTTTACGCTCGGTCGCTCCTCTTCCCAAAAATCTCTCTATGCTGCGATTTTCGGGAGCCCATCCGTGCGCGCTACCAAACTGCGCTACACCTCGATGTTTCCTGTTCTGTTTTACCTCGGTCGTTTCACGACCTCTTGGTCCTCGTCGCCGTTACTCTTGTTGCATAACAAGGAAAAGCTCTTGCAACAACGGCAAAAGTTTTTCAGACAGCTTATATATTATAGCAAAACACAAATGATTTGTCAAACGATAAATTTTGATTTTACAAAAGAATTCTTTTCAATATTCACTCAAACCGAGAAGATAATCGGCGGAAAGATCAAACAATTTACAGAGCGCGCGCAGCTGCGCATAGCTGCACTCAAATACCCCTTTTTCAAACCTCTGATAAACGGGCTGTGACACACCGAGCGCCGCGGCGACCTCACGCTGCGACATCTTCAGCTGCAAACGCCGCTCTTTTAGTTTTCTGCCGACTTCTTCTTTGAGAATTTTTTCCATCTTTCACGCGCAATTCCTTGACTATATTATACAGTTAATGTATAATATAAGGGAATTTAATACACTAAATGTATCTTAACACGCAAAACCGACTATTCAAATGAGGCAAACATAGAGCGCCGCAAAGAAGAAATTCTTCCGCGGGCGACGAGAAAGGACCGACGCAGGGCATCGCGCCGGTCCTTTCTTTTTAGCAAAAAACAACCTTCCTAAGTTATACGGCAAGCATTTATTTTTACGAAAACGCGCCGCACGACGCTGCCCATTGCATTGCAAAGCGATACGCGAATCCGCCCCTCAAAAAACGGCAAATCTTTGGCGGCACAGCGCGCTCCATAGACGCATACAAACAATTCATGCGATAAAAAAGCTTATCGGGCCCTACTGCGCAAAACTTTTGCCGCCCGTTCCGCGACAATAGCGGCAAGGCAAGCCAATAGCAGATCTTTGGGAAGATACAGAAGATTATTGAGCAATACCGACTGCCAAACGCCGTCCATATTCATGTAAAATTTCCATATCATGGCGAAGTACGGAACGCCGATCAGATAATTCGCGGCAACCGCAAAGAGCGCGGCGATGATAGAGCGCCGCAGACAAAGAGCGCCTTCGCCCTGCAGCGCACCCGCCGTAAAAGCGGCGGCCGCAAAACCGAGGATGTAGCCGAACGTGAGTTTCAGCACATAGGAAAATCCGCCCCCGCCGGAAAACACGGGCAAACCCATGAGCCCCATGAAGATATAAATGAACATCGAGCACACCCCTCTTTTCGGCCCGAGCAGCAACCCCGCAAGGATCGCCGTCACCGTCTGAAACGTGAGCGGCACATACGGGATCGGGATACGGATATACGACGTCACGATCATGAGGACGACAAAGAGCGCGCACTCAGCGAGCCCCTTGGCGGAAAATTGCTTGTTTTTACGATTTATGTCTGACATAGTACACGATAAAACCCTTAAAATACTTTAATAGACACTTCTCCTGCCGATAAAGTACACTCTTTTCCTTCATCGAAGCGCACGCGCAGGAAACAGCGATCGTCCAGAGAAAGCACCGTCGCGTCCCCTTCCAAGGCGCCGCACATGACATGAACGCGCTTTCCGACGACCAGAGAACGCGCCCTGTATTCGGGCAAAAAGGCCCTTTCGCCGATCTTCTCGTAATAGGCGCGAAACCTTTGCAAAACCGCAGCTACAAGACGTGCGCGGCCTTCGGGCGGATATTCCCCACGGCTAAAAACCGCCCCCGCGATCTTTTCGATCTCGGGCGGAAATTCGCGCTCCTTTACATTGATGCCGATACCGACGACCGCGTAAGAAAGCCCGCCACTTTCCACATCGAAAGAGGCTTCCGTCAGGATCCCGCAGACCTTTTTCCCTCCGATATAGACATCGTTGACCCATTTGATCTCTGCATATTTTTCCGCGACCTCTTCGATCGCTTCACAAACGGCGACCGCCGCGCTCGTCGTGATATAGAGGGTCTCAAAAGCGGAAAAACGCGGGCGCAGGACGACGCTCATGTAGACGCCCTCCCCTTTCGGAGAATCAAATTTTCGATCAAACCTTCCCTTGCCCGCGCGCTGCTCTTCCGCGATCAAGACCGTCCATTCCGGCGCGCCCGCAGCAGCGGCTTTTTTCGCCTCCTCATTCGTCGAACCGACACAGCCGTAAACGCGGATATCGTACTCATCCCGCAAAAACTTGCCGACAGACGCCGCCGATAATTTGTCGTTTTGTACAGAGAGCGCGTAGCCGCGGTTTTTAACCGACCGGATGGCGTACCCCTGCGCAATAAGCGCCCGAACACTCTTCCAGACCGCGTTGCGGCTCACGCCCAGCCGTTCGGCGAGCGCCTCGCCCGAAATAAATTCGCCGCGCTCCTTTTCCAGCGCCTGCAAGACCTTTTCCTTCATTTCCATACTGCCGATTATACTTCCTTTTGTCTTGATTGTCAACCTATTTTTTTGTTTCGGGTGACAATTATCCGCCGTACTTGCCGCGCCGACGCTTGCAATGCGCACGGTTTCATGCTATAATTTTCGTGTATATGTTTGGAGGCGGAGATCTTTCGGAATGAAAAAATTTTTTGCCGCTGCCGCGGCGGTACTTGCCGCCGCCGTGCTGTGCTCCTGCGCATTTTTGCCCAAATACCGCGACCCGAAGCGCATAACGATCGACGGTGAAACGTATATAAGCGGTTTTTACGGCGATCTGTGGCCGAACGGTATCACCGTCGGCGAAGACGAGCCCTGCGATCTTGAAAGCAAATATCATCTTTGGTGGAAAGTCGAAGGCGCGCCCTTTTCCCTGTACTGCGCGCAAAACAAAGAGGCGCTGTACTGGAATCCCGCCGTCTACTGCAAAGAGAGCGAATTTACTACCGTGCAGGCATATTATGCCGACCCCGAAAATTACATCTATTATATCGGCAATTATCTTGAAGACGAAGACCATATCCGGCTTGACGAGGCGGACGAGGGGTATGCGGAAGAAGCCGTCCGCTTTATCATCCGCTTGGAAGACGCCCTCAGCAAGAGCGCGCTGTTAAATCCTCTTCGACCGTTTGAAGAGAGCAAGACCGAGATCGTGACGCAGCTTCTCGAATGGAACAGGGTGACTCTCTACCGCGTCAGCAAGGACGGTTTTTTCACGACGCTGCACAAGGAGCTGGCGATCTTGGGCGATACGTTATATGTATTCGTATCCTATGACGGGGATACGGGCACCGCAACTTTTTATCGCTTTGACGAAGCGGTGAGCAGCCGTTTGGTCCCGCTTTTCAAAAAACACGGCTTTTCCTCGCAATAATTCCCCTCGGAAAACCAAATGCAACGACGCCGCCCATAAAAAAGGCGGTTTCGGATCGCGCAAAAATGCCGGCACCGCCCGTAAAAGAGACTGTTTCAGAGCACGCGAAAATGCCGGCACCGCCCGTAAAAATGACAGCTTAAATTGCCACAAAGCGCTGAAACCGCCCTTTAACAAGAGGGCGGTTTTTACTTTCAATACAAAAAGGAGGCGCGCCCTGCGCCTCCTTTTAGATCGTCTGAAAAAACAGCCCGCTTTATCCCTTGCAGCGAAGTTTTACGGGCTCCCCGCCGCTGCCGTCGGTGACGATCAGATCGTATTCGCCGCCGTAACGGTAGGCATTGCCGTCATCGTCTATCAGGCGCAGCCGATCGGGAGAAAGTCTGACAAAGCATTCCTTTTCCTCGCCCGCCCGGACGCCGACGCGCAAAAACCCGACGAGGCGCACATTGCGTTCGGCATCCGCGCTTTCGATCTTGCGGTAGACCTGCAAGACCGTTTCACCGTATCTGTCCCCTGCGTTTCTGACGCGGACGGCGACGCGGCCGCCACGCTTTTGCGCAGACGTAAGCACGAAGCGGGTATAACTGAGCCCGTAGCCGAAAGGATAGAGCGGTTCCCCCTCGTAATAGGCATACGTCCTGTTTTTCATGGAATAATCGCAAAAATCGGGCAGATCGTCGCAATTTTTATAGAATGTCACGGGAAGTTTGCCGCTCGGAGAGACAGCGCCGCTGAGGATACGCGCCGCCGCTTCGCCGCCGCGGACGCCCGGATACCAAAGCTGCAGGATCGCGCCGGCGCGCTCTTCCGCCCCCGTCACGATGCTGCTGCCCGAAGTCTGCACGACGACGGTCGGCTTGCCGACGGACATGACCGCCTCGACGAGCCGCCTCTGGCATGCGGGCAAATTGAGGTCGCGCTTGTCGCCCGCGAGCCCGAAATTGGGAGCGCAGCCCTCTTCCCCTTCCAACGTCGCATCCAGCCCCACGCAGAGAAATACGACGTCCGCCGCTTTGGCGCAGATGACCGCTTCGCTCAGCTTGTCGTCGGGCGCGGCAACGTCCTCGTCCGCGTCTTTATACATATGCGATCCCTTCGCATAGAGGATGCGGGATGCGCGGTAAGTCTGCTGCAGCCCTTCCAGGATCGTGACTGTAACGGAGCCGGTGCCGCAGTAATTGCCGTAAAGGACCGTTTCGCTCGCGGCGGCGGGCCCGATGACGGCGATGGTCTTACCTTTGAGCGCCTCTTGGGAAAGGGGCAAAATGCCGTCATTCTTCAAGAGCACGGCGCTCTTTTCAGCAGCTTCACGCGCCAGGCGAAGGTGCGCGGCGCTTTCAACCTCTTCATAACCGATCCCGTCGTATTCCGTCTTTTCGCCCATGCCGAGCGCATAGCGGACGGTCATGAGCCGCACGCAGCTGCGGCGGATGTCCTCTTCTTGGATGAGCCCCTCTTTGAGCGCCGTCAAAAGCTGGAGATAGACGTTGCCGCAGTTGAGGTCGCAGCCGTTTTTGATGGCGAGCGCGGCGCTCTCGGGCGCGGTCGAAGTCACATGGTGATGCAGATGAAAATCCGCGATCGCCCAGAAATCGGAAGTGAAATACCCCGCAAAGCCCCATTCTTTCAATTTTTGCTGCAAGAAGGTATGCGCGCAGCAAGGCTCGCCGTTGAGCCTGTTATAGGCGCCCATGACGCCGCCGACGCCCGCCTTGACCAGCTTTTCAAAGGCATAAAGATAGGTCTCTTCCATATCCTTTTTGCTCGCCTTCGCGTCAAATTCGTGGCGGAGGGATTCGGGGCCGCTGTGCACGGCATAGTGCTTGGCGCAGGCGACCGCCTTGAAATGCTCTCCATCACCCTGCAGCCCCTTGACGAATGCCGTGCCGAGCTCGGAAGTGAGGTACGGGTCCTCCCCGTACGTCTCCTGCCCCCTGCCCCAGCGCGGGTCGCGGAAAATATTGACGTTGGGCGACCAATACGTCAAGCCTTTGTAGATGGAGTGATCCCCCTCTTTGTCGAACTGATTGTATTTCGCGCGCCCTTCCGTGGCGATGGCGTCCGCGATCTTGCCGACAAGTTTGGGATCGAAAGCCGCCGCCAGCGCGATCGCCTGCGGGAAGACGGTCGCCGTGCCCGCCCGCGCGACGCCGTGCAGCGCTTCGTTCCACCAATTGAAATCGGGAACGCCCAGCCGCTCGATCGCCGCCGCCTCATAGGTCAGCTGGCCCGCAGCTTCTTCCGCCGTCATTTGCGAAACCAGCGCCTCGGCGCGCGCCCTATATTTTGCAAGATCCATATTTTTACCTCCAAGGTAATCCTTTTCCTTTATTATATCATCAAAAACCGGGAGTTTCAAGCGTTTTAAAAAAGCTCTCCGCACAAGGGAGAGCTTTTTACCGCGAATT
Source organism: uncultured Clostridia bacterium (assembly GCA_944376445.1). Taxonomy (GTDB): domain Bacteria; phylum Bacillota; class Clostridia; order Christensenellales; family Borkfalkiaceae; genus Borkfalkia. The sequence goes on from CALWCR010000140.1 coordinate 5,762, forward strand.
TTATTTTTTATGCAGCGCCGCCGCGATGTGCGCGGCGAACGCGCCCGCCACGTTGACGCCCGTGACCCGCTCCGCTTCATTGAAAAAGGCATTGGAGTTGACCTCGCAGACGACGGGCGTGCCGTTGTCGTCGAGAATATCCACCCCGCAGTAATCCAGCCCGAGAATTTCGGCGCAGCGCTCCGCCTGCCGTATAAAAGAAGGCGGCACTTCTGCGGGGCTTCCCTTGCCGCCGCACTCGATGTTGGAACGGAAGTCGCCGCTGTTTTTCCGCTTCATGACGGCGATTGCCCTGCCGCCGACGACGATCACGCGGTAGTCCTCCCCGCGGTGGGCGGAAATGTATTTCTGATAGAGGTGCGGCTCCATGCGGAATGCTTCCGCCGCCGCCGCAAGCTGCTCCTCGTTTTCGACAAGCTCGATCCCCATCCCCCAGCTGCCGAAACTCTTTTTGACGATGAGAGGATAGCCGAGCCGCTGCCCGATCCCTTGGATGTACTGCGGGGAAAGCGCCGCGTCTTCATAGTAACAAAGGGGCGCAGCGAGGGTATCGGGCATCCGCACGCCGCCGCCTGCAAGGGCGATATAGGTGAGCATTTTATCGTCGCAAAGCTCCACCGCCCGCGCGCTGTTGAACAGCCTGACGCCGCACTTTTCCAGCATACGCGAAAGATATTTGTCTTTGTCCAGATAGACGCAAAAATCGAGCGGCTCCGAAAGGACGGCTTCGCCCCCTTCGATGCTGCACAAAAAACCGCCGTTTCTTTCTATGCGCGCCTCAAGCCCGCGCGCGGCGAGCTCTTCGCACATACGCTCCGCCTGGCGGAAGGCGCCTTCCGCGCGGATATACGCATTGACGAGCACGATCCCTCGCATCTTCTTCTCCTCCGATAAAGAGGGCCCTCCCGCAAAGCGCGGAAAGGCCGTTTTTTCTTTGCTTTTAACCTTCGACGCGGATCACGCTGTCCACGGAGACCACGTCGTCGAGCTCGCCGATCTTCGCAAGCGCGCGGCGCACGGAATATTCGTTCGTCTCATGGGTGACAAGGATGACGGGGATGTCGTCGCCGCCACCTTCGCCCTTTTGCAGAAGGTCGACAATGCTGATGTTGTATTTCCCGAAGATCCCCGCTACTTTTGCGAGCACGCCCGCTTTGTCTTTGGCGGTAAAGCGGATGTAATAGCGGCTCCTAAAATCGGTGATGAATTTGACGCCCGGCTCCGCCTGCGCGCCGTTTTTGAAAGTCGCATACTTGACGTCGCCGTGGGTGGCGGCATAAATGACGTCGGAGACGATGGCGCTGCCCGTGGGGAGATCGCCCGCACCCCTGCCGTAGAGCATGATGTCGCCGACGCTGTCCCCTTTCAGAAAGACGGCGTTGAAGCTGTCGGAAACGGAAGCGAGCGGATGATCTTTGCGGATAAAGGCGGGGTGCACGCGCACCTCGATCCCCTGCGGCGTGTTCTTGCCGATCGCAAGCAGCTTCAGCACATAGCCGAGCCCGTCGCCGTAGGCGATGTCCTGCGCCTTGACCGCACGGATGCCTTCGCGGTATACTTTATCCAGCGGGACTTTGGTATGGAACGCGAGGCTGGAAAGGATGGAGAGCTTGTACGCGGCGTCGTAGCCGTCCACGTCCGCGGAAGGGTTCGCCTCCGCATAGCCGAGCGCCTGCGCCTCTTTGAGCGCCTCCTCATAACCGAGCCCCGCGCGGGTCATGCGGGTCAGGATATAGTTGGTCGTGCCGTTGATGATGCCCGTCAGGTTCTCGACGACGTTCGCCTGCATCCCGTCGATGAGGGTGCGGATGATGGGCACGCCGCCGACGCAGCTCGCCTCAAAGTACAGCCCCGCGTTGGTGCGCCTGGCCGCCTTTTCCAGTTCGTGCCAGTATTTGCAGAAGAGTTCTTTGTTGGACGTGACCACGCTCTTGCCGCTGTGCAGCGCCGCGAGGACGAAGCTCTTGGCGGGTTCGACCCCGCCGATGACTTCCACGACGATGTCAACGTTCGGGTTGGAGACGACCTCGGCGATGTTGTCCGAGATCTTGCTCTCCTCGATGCCGAGCGCGAGCGCCTTTTCTTTATTGATCTCCAGGACGCATTCGACGCTGATGTCGACGCCCTGCGTCTGCCTGTAAAATTCCCTGTGGTCGCGCAGGATCTTATAGGTCCCGCCGCCCACGACGCCCAATCCGAGTATCGCTACGCCGACGCTCTTCATTCTTTGCCCTCCGTTTTATTCAGATCGTATAAAATTTTCAACCCCTGCAAGGTGAGGAGTTTGTCCACATGGTCGATGCAAGAGATCTCCCCCGCGATGATCTCGCTGAAGCCGCCGGTAGCGACCACCTTCATGTCGGGGGCTTTCATTTCCTTTTTGATCTTCTTGACGATATAGCCGACCAACCCCGCAAAGCCGAAGACGATGCCCGCCTGCATATTGGTCGTCGTGTTTTTGCCGATGACGCTGTCCGGCTTTTCGATCTCCACGCGCGGCAGCTTTGCGGTGCCCGAAACGAGCGAATCCATGGACCCGCGGATGCCGGGCGCGACCGCGCCGCCGATAAACTCTTTCTTTTCATTGACGACGTTGAAGGTCGTCGCCGTGCCGAAATCGATGACGATGAGGGGCGCGCCGTATTTTTTGATCGCCGCCACGTCGTTGACGATCCTGTCCGCGCCCACTTCGCGCGCGTCGTCCACGCGCAGATTGTGCCCCGTTTTCAGCCCCGCGCCCACCATGAGCGGCTCCACGCCGAGATAATAGGCGCACATATGAGAGATGGTATAGTTGAGGGAAGGCACGACGGAGGAGATGATCGCCCCGTGGATATCCGAAGGCGCGATCCCCCTGACCGCGAGCATATCGATGATGGCGGTGCCGTACTGATCGCTCGTCCTTTTCAGTTCGGTCGCGACCCGAAAACTGACGACCAGCTCGTCCCCTTTGAAGATACCGTACTTGATGTTGGTATTGCCGACGTCGATACAGATGACCATGTCTTCCCCCTCCTTTTCAGCTTTTCTGTTCGCTCGCTTCCCGCCCGTGCTCCGCACTTTCACTCGCTTCCTTCTCGTGCGCCGCACTTTCGGCCGCAGGCTTTTTTGCGCCGAAGGCGCGCCGCAGCGCACCGCTTAAAACGGGCGTAAGGATGATCGCCGCCGCCAATTCGATCGGGAAATTGACGGTGATGCAGGCGCCGAGCCAGTAGCCGAGCGTCCCCATTTCGGGCAGAAACAGCGTGAGCGCCGTGACGACGAGCGCTGTATTAATGAGGATGCCGCACGCCGCGCCGACCGAATACGGGAGAATATCCGCCAAAAACTTCTTGCCGCTGTTTTTCGTGAGGCGCTTTGTCAGGCGGAAAGCGCCGTATGCGCCGATCCCGACGAACAGGCGGGGCAGCACCGACACCCACGGGAAAATGAACGCGGCATTGGCGAAGATCGCCGCCAGCGCCCAGGACGTGAGCCCGAACAAGACGCCGCCGCCCAAGCCGAGCTTCCAGTCACCCGAAAGGCAGAAAGTGAAAAGCAGGGACAGCGACACGATCGCGGGCGGCGTGATCCAGAAACTGCCGATCAGCGTTTCCAGATAAAACACCACGACCAGCACCGCGACAAAGATGCCGTATAAGGCGATCCTTTTCGATTTGCTTTGCATAAAAGACCTCCATCGGATCTCCTTGGGAGTATCCGTGAAAAAAATGTATTTATGCGCACGATCGGGTCAGGCCGCCTTACGGCGTGCCCGCCCGCGCATAGCGTGAGCCGAAAGCGCGAAAACGCGCCGCGCAAACGGGAACACGCATTCCCCTTTGCGCCATATCATTATAGCAAAAAACGGCGGCGTTAGCAAGCAAATGAAGGCAATAAATCCTTGCGCGGCGACGCTCCCCTCCTCGCGGCGAAATAAGTACGTATTTTTACTTTATGTTCGGCGCAAAAACGACGTATTTTTTCTTTATTTACGATGCAAAAAAGCGTATTTTTTTCTTTATGCACGTCACAAAAAAGCGCATTTTTTCTTTGAGCACCTCTCAAAAAGGGCTGTTTGGTCCGCGTTCTTCCAACAGATCCTCCTTTTAGTTTACGCG
>CALWCR010000141.1 GCA_944376445.1 uncultured Clostridia bacterium
CTGGGCAAGGGCATCACGGCGGCGAGCCTGGGCAGGCTGCTCAAATCGCGCGGCTACAAGGTCGCCTCGCAGAAGCTCGACCCGTACATCAACATCGACCCGGGCACCATGAGCCCCTATCAGCACGGGGAAGTGTTCGTCACCGAAGACGGCGCGGAGACCGATCTCGATCTCGGGCACTACGAGCGCTTCATTGACGAGGACCTCAACAAATTCTCCAACCTCACGACGGGCAAAGTGTATTGGAACGTTCTGAACAAAGAGCGCAGCGGCGAATATCTGGGGCAGACGGTGCAGGTCATCCCGCACATCACGGGGGAGATCAAGTCGTTCATCTACAACGTCGGCAGGCAGAGTAGGGCAGACGTCGTCATCTCCGAGATCGGCGGCACCATCGGCGACATCGAGAGCCAGCCCTTCATCGAAGCGATCCGCCAGGTCTCGATGGAGCAGGGCAGGGGCAACTGCTGCTTCATCCACGTCACCCTCGTGCCCTATATTTCGGGTTCCTGCGAATTCAAATCCAAGCCCACCCAGCATTCGGTCAGGGAGCTGCAGGGGATGGGCATCGCGCCCGACATCATCGTCGCCCGCGTGGACGCGCCCCTTCCCCTTGACATCAAGAAAAAGATCGCCATGTTCTGCAACGTGGAGGAGGACTGCGTTATCGAAAACCGCACCCTGCCCCTCTTGTACGAAGCGCCCGTGATGCTGGAAGAGGAGAATTTTTCCTCCGTCGTCTGCCGCAAATTGGGGCTTTCTCTGCAGAAGATCGACTTATCCGACTGGACGGCGATGCTTCGCCGCGCGAAGTCGTGCAAAAGATCGGTGCGCATCGCCCTCGTCGGCAAATACGTGCAGCTGCACGACGCCTATCTTTCCGTCGCCGAAGCGCTCACCCACGCGGGCTTTGCCAACGGCGTCGGGGTAGACATCGATTGGGTGGACAGCGAGAGCGGGGAGAGCGAGAACGCGCCGCGACTGGAAGCGGCGGACGGCATTTTGGTGCCGGGCGGCTTCGGCGGGCGCGGCATCGGCGGGATGATCGCCGCGGCAAAGTACGCGCGCGAAAATGACGTTCCCTATCTCGGCATCTGCCTCGGTATGCAGATCGCCGTCATCGAGTCTGCGCGCGGCGTCCTCGGCATCCCCGACGCAAATTCTTCCGAATTCGACCCCGAAGGCGCGCACGCCGTCGTCGGCATCATGCCCGGTCAGGAAGGGGTAAAGCCGGGCGGGACCATGCGGCTCGGCGCGTACCCCTGCAAGATCGGAGCGGGCACTAAGCTGCGTGAAATGTACGGCAAAGAGCTCGTCTTTGAGCGGCACCGCCACCGCTTTGAGTGCAACAACGATTACCGCGCGGCGTTCGAGGGGGCGGGCATGGCGTTTTCGGGCACCTCGCCCGACGGGCGGCTCGCCGAGGCGGCGGAGATCCCCGCGAACCGCTTTTTCATCGGGGTGCAGTTTCATCCCGAATTCAAATCCCGCCCCAATGCGGCGCACCCGCTCTTTTGCGGGTTCGTGCGCGCGGCGGCGGAAAGGGCGCAAAAAAGGGAGAAGTCATGAAGATCAACGGCAATTACAAAAATTTGCAGGAAAGCTATCTGTTTTCGGACATCGCGCACAAAGTCGCGGCGTTTTGCGTGCGGCACCCCGGGCGCGAGATCCTGAAGATGGGCATCGGCGACGTCACCCTCCCGCTCGCGCCCGCCGTCGTGTCGGCGATGGAAAGGGCGGTCGCCGAGCAGGGGGATAAGGCGACTTTCCGCGGCTACGGCCCCGAGCAGGGGTATCCTTTCCTGCGCGAGGCGATCCGCGCTTATTACGGGACGTTCGGCGTCTTTGTGGACGCGGACGAGATATTCGTCTCGGACGGCGCCAAGAGCGATCTCGGCAACATCCTCGACATCTTTGCCGCCGACAACACCGTGCTCATCCCCGACCCCGTCTATCCCGTCTATGTGGATACCAACCGCATGGCGGGGCGGCGGATCGTATTTGCCGAAGGGAATGAGGAAAACGGTTTTTTGCCCATGCCCGACGAGAAGGTCGCGGCGGACATCATCTATATCTGTTCGCCCAACAACCCGACGGGCGCGGCGTATACCGCGCGGCAGCTGCAGGCGTGGGTGGACTATGCGAACAGGCAGGGCGCGGTTATCTTATACGACGCCGCCTACGAAAGTTTTATCTTCGGGAGGGGCCCCGCGCGCAGCATTTACGAGGCAGAGGGCGCCAAAGAATGCGCCATCGAGTTTTGTTCCTTTTCCAAGACGGCGGGCTTTACATGCACGCGCTGCGGCTATACGGTGGTGCCCCTCGCGCTCAAGAGAGAAGGAGTATCCCTCAACAAAATGTGGCTGCGGCGGCAGACGACCAAGTTCAACGGCGTGTCCTATATCGTCCAAAGGGGCGCGGAGGCGGCGTTTTCCGCGGCGGGGCGGGAGCAGATCAAAGAGAATATCTCCGTCTACCGCGCCAACGCGCGGGCGATAGCGGACGCGCTCGACGGGGCGGGCATCTGGTATACGGGCGGCAAAAATTCGCCCTATGTGTGGCTGCGCTGTGCGGGCGCTTCGGACAGTTTCGCCTTCTTCGACCGCCTTCTGGAAGAGACGGGCATCGTCGGCACGCCGGGCGCGGGCTTCGGCAAAAACGGGGAAGGGTACCTCCGCCTGACGGCGTTTGCGGACGAAGAGACGGTAAAAAAGGCCTGCCGCAAGCTGCGTGCGTTCTTCTCGTAGCGCCGCGGCATAAAACCGACGCCTTCGCGCCCATAAAAAAGGACAAAAAGAGGCGCTTTTGCCGCCGCCGCGGGCGCGCCGCGCGCAAAACAGTTGCGTATCTTCGCCTAAAATGCTAAAATAGTGGCATGAAAACAATTGTGGTTGCAAGCGGAAATCGGGGCAAGCTGCGCGAGATCGCGGCGATCTTCGGCGGTTTTGAGATCGTGTCCATGCGCGAAGCGGGCTTTTCGGGAGAGATCGAAGAGAACGGTTCGACTTTTGAAGAAAATGCGTGCATCAAGGCGCGCGCGGTGTCGCAAGCGCTCGGCTGCATGGCGCTCGCGGACGATTCGGGGCTGTGCGTGGACGCACTGAACGGCGCTCCCGGCGTATACAGCGCCCGTTATGCGGGCAGCCACGGCGACGACGCCGCCAACAACGCCCTCCTGCTCAAAAACCTGGAAAACGTGCCCGCAGAAAAGCGCACGGCATATTTTGAAAGCTGCGTCGCCCTCTGCCTTGCGGACGGGCGGGTGATCGCGGCGCACGGCAGGGCATACGGCAAGATCCTTTTTGCGCCGCAGGGAGACGGCGGCTTCGGCTACGATCCGCTCTTTTTCAGCGACGAACTCGGCAAAAGTTTCGGTATGGCGGAGGAAAAGGAGAAGAACGCCGTTTCGCACAGGGCGAAAGCGCTCGCCGCGCTCAAAGAAAAGCTCGGAGGCGTCGGATTGTGAAGACCATCGTCGTGCTTTCGGACACCCACCGCAACACCGCGCCCTTGGATAAGCTCGCGAGGGTGCTCGCCGAATCGGATTATATCATCCATCTCGGGGACATGGCGTCCGACGCGCGTCATATCGCGCGGCAGTATCCCGAAAAGACGTATGTCCTTGCGGGGAACAACGATTTTTTCGGCGGGGAGAGCGAAGTGGTGCTCGACGTGTAGGGGCGGCGGATCTTTGCCTGCCACGGGCATAGGTACGGCGTCAAGAGCGGCACGGCGCGCCTCGTCCGCGCCGCCAAAGAACGGCTCGCAGACATCGCGCTGTACGGGCATACCCACGTCGCGGAGATACGGGAAGAGGACGGGGTGCTCCTCATCAATCCGGGGTGCATGACCCGCTTTTGCCCGACGGCGACCTATTGCTATCTCGTCATCCACGGCGGCAAGGCGGTGCCGACGATCGCCGAGGTGCGCTGAAAAAGGGGAAGGGCGCGCTTGCCGCCCAAATACAAAAAAATTGTAGCGAACGTCCTTTTCAGATGCTCGATACGGTTATAAAACTTCGCGAAAAAATAAAAAATAGCGAAATTCCCGTAAAAATATTTGACAATACGCGGGCGTTTTTGCTATAATCTTTTAGCGTTGTGAATGCGGGTGTAGTTCAATGGTAGAATTCCAGCCTTCCAAGCTGGCTGCGTGGGTCCGATTCCCATCACCCGCTCCA
>CALWCR010000142.1 GCA_944376445.1 uncultured Clostridia bacterium
CCAACCCGTCCGACTTTCCGCACATCAACCAATATCTGGAAACGTACAACGTAAAAAAAAAAAAAAAAATGAAAACTATTCTCAAAAAATTTAAAATTTTTTCAAAAATTTTTTAAAAAGGTATTGACAAACCAAAAAAGTGTGATATAATAGAGGTACAAACAAGGGAACGGACGAAAGGGCGTCGGCCGAAAAGCGATTTGAAAGCGGATCGGAAGCGAACAATTTCAACCAAACGAAAGCTGCGTAAATTTTGTAAGGCAAATTCTGCAGGACGACATCCTTAAAAAGATGGCGGCGCCGGACAAAAGGAGCAAGGCGGACGGGAGCGAGAAAGGAAGCGCGGAAGAAAAGCGGACAAAAAGCCGCTCGGCAAATGATCGCAGCCCCCTGCAGAGATAGGTTGCGTACGAACTTATCGGGAAGCTTTCATTGAACCGGACGAATGTTCTTTACGTTGCGTGGGTTTATATTACTGACTCCGGAAATGTTATATTTCCAAACCGACCGAATTTCTGTTGTATGAAAATCCAAACACATTCTTCATAAAATGCGGCAGAGGTTTTTTGAACGGTTTTCGAGTTGATTAGGGGAGAAAATGATAGGCCGTTAAAGGGAAAGCAAAATTTTTTCAGGATCGTTTGATTTAACCGACAGGATGTCATAACAGGTTAAAAAGTGTAAGTTTGCGATCCACGAAAAAACTTTTCGGAATATACGGATCGTAATGTATAAACGCCACAGGTGGGCGGAGCGCTTTCATAAGCGCTCCGCCTTTGATGCATAAGGCGGAAAAAAGAGCTTTGATGCATGACGCACGAGGAAGGGCCGCGGAAAGATCTATAAAAAAAGACAGGGTGAACGCCGGTTTTTACGGCGTTCTTTTTTTTTGCACATTGCGGCCGCCCGCCGCATATGGATGGTATATCGTTATTTTCAGGAGGCGGCTTGCAGTGTATAAAGTATTATCTCCGGAAACGGTCGTCATCGCCGAGGGCGTCATCATCGGCGACGGCGCCGTCATCCATCCCGGCAACGTGCTCGGCGCGGGGACGGTCGTCGGCAGGGGGGCGATCCTGTATCCGAACAACGTCATCGAAGCGTCGGAGATCGGCGACGGCGCCGAACTGACCGCCAGCGTCGTGCGCGGGGCAAAAGTGGGCGGGGGCGCCAAAGTGGGGCCGTTCGCCAACTTGCGCGAGGGCAGCCGCATCGGCGAAAATTGTCGCATCGGCGACTTTGTGGAGATCAAAAACGCAGAGATCGGCGCGGGCAGCAAGGTCAGCCACCTCGCCTATATCGGCGACGCGCGCGTCGGCAGGGGGGTAAATGTCGGCTGCGGGGCGGTCTTTTGCAATTATGACGGCAGCAAAAAGCATTTTACCGCCGTAGGCGACGGCGCCTTTATCGGCAGCAACGTCAATTTGATCGCGCCCGTTACCGTAGGGGAAAACGCCTTTATCGCCGCGGGCACGACCGTCACGCGCGACGTGCCCGCGGGCGCGTCCGTCATCGGCAGGGTGCGCCAGCAGGAAAGCGAGGCGCTGCGCAAAAAGCGGGAGGAAAGGCATGGCTGAACTGTTTGGGACGGACGGCATCCGCGGCGTGGCGGGGGAAACGCTCACTTCCCGCACGGCGTTTGCGCTCGGCAACGCGCTCACCCGCTTAAAGGGGTCTCCTCGCGTCGTGTTGGGGCAGGATACGCGCGTCTCTTCGGATATGCTCGCCCTCGCCTTGGCGGCGGGCGTCACGGCGGGCGGCGGCAGCGTGCTGTGGGGCGGGGTGCTGCCCACGGCGGCGGTCTCGTACTTTGTACAAAGGCGGGGGGCGGACTTCGGCGTCATGGTCAGCGCCTCGCACAATCCCGCCTCGCACAACGGGCTGAAAGTGTTCGGCGCCGACGGCAGAAAACTTGCGGACGGCAAAGAGCGCCGTGCGGAACGGTATATGGGGGAATACGTCTTTGCAGGGCCCCTTTCCATGGGCAGGGCGGCGGCATTGGAGGGAGAAGAGGAATATATTGCCTTTTTGACGGCAAAGGGCGCCCCGCTGACGGGCAAAAAGTTCGTGCTCGATTGCGCCAACGGCGCGGCGGGGCGCATCGCGCCCGAGGTGTTCCGCCGTCTGGGCGCACAGATCGTCGCCGTGGGGACGAACCGGGGCGGCGCGGACATCAACGAAGGGTGCGGCGCGCTGCATCCCGAGCGCATCCGCGCCATGACCGTCGAAGCGGGCGCGGACGCGGGGTTCGCCTATGACGGCGATGCGGATCGGCTGATCGCCTGCGACGAAAAGGGGGCGCTCGTGGACGGGGATAAGATCGTCTGCATCTTTGCCGCCCGATTGCAGAGCGAGGGCGCCCTGTGTGAACCTGTCGCCGTCGGCACGGCGCATACCAACGCGGGGGCGGAGATCTATCTCAAAAAGAGGGGCATCCGCCTCATCCGCACGGACATCGGGGACAAATACGTCGCCGAGGCGATGCAAAAGAGCGGCGCGCGGATCGGCGGAGAGCAGTCGGGGCACATCATCCTCGCCGATGACGAAGTCACGGGCGACGGCGTCCTCGCTTCCGTGCGGCTCGCCTCTCTCGTGGCGGAAAAAAAGCTCTCCCGCCTGGCGGACATCAAGATGTTCCCGCAATACAACGCGAGCGTCAAGGTCGGGGACAAGGTGCGCGTGCTGGGGGACGAATACCTGCGCGACGTCATCGACCGCGAGCGCCGCGGCGTCGCCCGTCTGGTCGTGCGCGCCTCGGGCACGGAGCCGCTCGTGCGCATCT
>CALWCR010000143.1 GCA_944376445.1 uncultured Clostridia bacterium
ATCAAAGGCGTTGATGATGGGAAAGATGAGCCGACCGCCCTGCGCGTCGATGAGCCGTCCCCCTTCCGCTTCGGTCACGGCGCCGCTGTCCAAAATGTCGTCACGGCGATAACCCTTCCCCAATAAAAATTCGGGGAGAGACTTGAAATCGAGAGAAGCGCCCAGCCCGAACCGCCGCACGGTGGAAGAAGAGAGCTTCCTGTCAAGAATGTATTGGATATGCGCGTCCGCCCTGCCCGAATTTAAATTTTTCAGATAAAAATGCGCGCACTCGTTGAGTATTTTCAGCACCTGATCCCGCTTGCGCTTTTGTTCGATCGTCTTTTCGGAATCGAAATTGATGTCCGGCATGGGGATCTTTGCCCGCTCCGCGAGCAGTTTGACCGCGTCGATAAAGTCGAGCGATTCGATCTCGCGGATGAACGTGATCACATCCCCGCTCGCGCCGCAGCCGAAACAATGGTAGTACTGATCGAGCGAATTGACGGAAAAAGAAGGCGTCTTTTCGTGATGAAAGGGACAGCACGCCCAATAGTTGCTGCCCTTTCTCTCCAAAGAGACATAGGAGCCGATCACTTCGACGATGTCCGTCTTGCTCTTAAGTTGTGCAAGAAATTCAGCGTCAAGCCCCCTTGCCATACTCATCCTCCCCGCCGCGGCGGCGTCAATACTCGATCTCATCCTCCGTGAGCGCCCAGCTCTTGGGGATAAAAATGCTGTTGAATACGGCGACGGCATATTTGTCCGTCATGGAGGACAGATAGTCCGAGATCGCCTGTTCGGGCGGATATTGCTCCGCGAGCCGCCTGTAGAAGGCGGGGAGCTTGTCCTTGTCTTTCATGAAATAATCGAACATCGCCGTGAGCATACGCTTGGCGCGCTCTTCTTCCTTTTGCGAACGTTCGGTTATGTACACTTCTCGGAACATGAAGGCGCGCAGATCTTCCAGCGCGGCGGCCTCTTCTCCGCCCATCCTGACGTCGTCGATGCCGACGCTGTTTTCATAGATGGAAGTGATCATCCTGTTGATGCGGTCGCGCGAAGAGTGCCCCAAGATCTCCACGTCACGCTTGGGAAGGTCCTCTTCCCGCAAAAGACCCGCGCGGATGGCGTCTTCGATGTCGTGATTGACATAGGCGATGCGGTCGGCAAGCGAGACCGCCTTCCCCTCGAGCGTGGCGGGATGCCCGCTCTTTTTGTGGTTGACGATGCCGTCGCGCACTTCAAACGTAAGATTGAGCCCGCGCCCCTCTTTTTCAAGGATGTCCACGACGCGCAGCGACTGCTCGTTGTGCGCAAAGCCGTAAGGCGAAAGGCTGTTTAGCACCCGCTCCCCCGCATGGCCGAAGGGCGTATGCCCGAGGTCGTGCCCGAGGGCGATCGCCTCGGCGAGATCTTCGTTCAAAGCGAGGCTCCTGGCGATGGAACGGGCGATCTGCGACACGTCGATGGTGTGCGTCATGCGCGTGCGGAAATGATCTCCTTCGGGCGAAAAAAAGACCTGCGTCTTGTTTTTCAGGCGCAAAAACGCCTTGCTGTAAATGATACGGTCCCTGTCCCTTTGGAAATCCGTGCGCATATTGCAGGGCGTCTCCTCGCGCAGCCTCCCCTTCGTCTCTTCCGAACGCTTTGCATAGGGCGAGAGAAACGCGCGCTCCTTTTCGTAGGTGCGCTTCTTGACGGAATCGGAAATCATAACGCCCTCCCCGCAAAGCCGCGCAAATTTCTGCGGCGATCTTGCCGCCCGCGCGGACCCCGCTATTTTATAAATTAGACCAAAATCCCCGAAAACCTTTTTTCTTCCGTAAATTTTTTCAAATTTCCCGCGCGGATCTTAAAAAAACCGCGCCCGCCGCCCTATGCGGCGGCGCAAACCTCTCCGCGCGGCGTTGCACATTACAAAAAACCGCCGCGCAGCCTTGCAAGCGGGCTCACCCCGCCGCCCGGCACGGCAAACGGGCTCAGAGTGCCGCGCCGCCGTCCACGCGCAGCACTTCTCCCGTCACATAGCCGCTCTTTGCCAAAAACAGCACCGCCTTTGCGACCTCTTCCGCGCTCCCTTCCCGCGGGATGCACAGCTGTTCCGTAAACGCCGCGCGCTCCGTCTCCGACAGGCGGTCGTTCATCTTTGTCGAGATCATGCCCGCCGCCACGCAGTTGACGCGGATGTTTGCAGGCGCGAGCTCTTTTGCCGCCGCCTTCGTAAAGCCGATGAGCGCGGCTTTACTCGCCGAATACGCCGCCTCGCAGGCGCCGCCCGCAAGGCCCCAGACGGATGAGATATTGACGATGCAGCCGCCGCCGCGGCGCAGAAATTTCGGCACCGCCTCGCGCGTGCACAAAAAGGCGCCGCCCGCATTGACGGCAAAAAGGCGGTCCCAGTCGGAAAGCGCCGTGTCCTGGATGAGCCCGAAGCGGGAAATGCCCGCGTTGTTCACGAGCACTTCCAGATTGAATATGCCCGAAAACATCTCACGCACCGCGTTTTCGTCGGCGACGTCGCAGCGAAACGCCTGCACGCCCGCCCCCGTCTTAGAAAGGAGGCGCGCCGTCTCCGCCGCGCCCTCTTCATCCTTCGCATAGCAAAACGCGACGTCGTGACCCGCCTTAGCAAAGGCGAGGCATATAGCCCTGCCGATCCCGCGCGAGCCGCCCGTCACGAGCACCGTGCTCACCGCCTGATCTCCGCGCCGCAGACCGCGCAGACTTCGCGCGCGACTTCGTCGATGTTCTTCCCGTTCGTATCCACGGTAAAATCGGCGCAGCTCTCATAGATGGGCGTGCGGTAATCGAGAAGTTCCTTCATCTTGGCAAAAGTGGTGTTTTTAAGGAGAGGCCTGTCGTCGCTCGTATGCCCCGTGCGCTCGAAGAGCACGTCGATATCCACCTTCAAAAAGACGATCTTGCCGTATTTTTTCAGTGCGGCGCTGTTTTCGGGGCGCAGGACGCAGCCGCCCCCCGTGGAGATGACCGTGCCGTCCTCTTCGGATATTTTTCTGACGATCTCAGACTCCATCTCGCGGAAGCGCTCTTCCCCGTAAAATTCAAAGATGGACGAGATCTTGCCGTATTTTTCGGTGATCAGATCGTCCGTATCATACCAACGCATCCCCGTAAGGTCGGCGATGCGGATGCCGACACTCGTCTTGCCGGCGCCCATCATTCCACAAAGTACGATATTCATAACAGAAAACTCTCCGCTGCCAAAATATAGCTGTTTTTACCGAAGCCGAGCACCGTGCCGCGGCAGACTTCGGAAATGACCGAAACGTGTCTGAACGGTTCGCGCGCGTGCACGTTGGACATGTGCACTTCCACGACGGGCGTATCGACGGATGCGATCGCGTCGCGCAGGGCGTAGCTGTAATGGGTGAACGCGCCCGCGTTGAGGATGATGCCGTCCGCGTCGCTCTCCTGGATCTTCGTGCACAGCTCCCCTTCGATGTTGGATTGGAAAAATTCCGTCTCGGCGCCGCGCGCCTTGCAGAAGGCGGCGATCTCCGCATTGATCTCGTCCAAGGTCTTTGTGCCGTAGACAGACCGCTCGCGCCGCCCCGTCATGTTCAGGTTGACGCCGTTGAGGATAAGAAGTTTCATTTATTTGCCCTCCCGCGAATATTTTTCAAACAGCGACTTCGCCTCCGCGGCGGAAGGTTCGCGCCCCAAAATGATACAGTCGGTATAATACGCCTGGTAGTACAGCATCCCTTCGCCATTGACAGTGCGCTTGCCGAGCGCCTCCGCGAGCCGCAGAAATTCGCTCTTTTTCGGATGATAGATGAGATCGACTGCAACTTCACAGCCCGAAAGCACCTCTTCGCCCACGGGCGAGACGCCCACCGTCTTGTGCATCCCGACGCCCGTGGCGTTGACGATCATGTAGTACGGGGCGGGAGCCACCGCCCCGAGCGCCTGTACGCCCGCAAATTTTTCGGCGGCTGCGGCGGCATTTTCTTTATTGACGTCGAAGAGGAACACTTCCGCGCCCCCGTCGAGCAGCTTTTTGACGCAGCTCCTGCCCGCGCCGCCCGCGCCGAGCACGAGGACCCGCTTTCCCGCAGGGCACACGCCGTTATTTTCCAGCATCAGGGAAAAACCCGCGCCGTCCGTGTTATAGCCGATCCCGTCCTTGACCGTATTGACCGCGCCGAACGTTTTCGCGTCGCCGCGCAGCTCTTTCAAAAAGGGAATGATGTCCAGCTTATACGGGATGGTGACGTTGAAGGCGTCATACTCCGCCAGGAGCCGCCGCGCGCATTCGGGGAATTTATCCCGCTCGGGGCAGGAGATGAGCGCATATGTACAGTCGCTCCCCAGCCCGCGCAGATCGAAGGTGTGCATTTTGGCGCTGTCCGAAGCGGACACGTCTTTTCCGACAAGTGCAAGTTTCAGCATATGTTCCTCCGCCGCAGAAGCGGCAACGCTCATTTTTCTATGAGAGAAAAGAATCCGGGGAAGGAGATGTCGACGCAGGAAGGATTTCCTATCTCCCCGCCCGCGCTGCTCGCGGCGAGCGCGACCGCCGCGCTCATGGCGATGCGGTGATCGCCGTAAGAATCGGCATAGCCGCCCGCAAGCGACTTCTTCCCGCGGATCATGAATCCGTCCGCGCGCGGGATGATGTCCCCGCCGAAGGCGGTGAGCATCTCCGCCGTCGTCCTGATGCGGTCGCTCTCCTTGACTTTGAGTTCTTCCGCCCCCGAGATGACGCTCTCCCCGTCCGCATAGGCGCACAGCACCGCGATGACGGGCAGCTCGTCTATGAGGGTAGGCATGATGCCGCCCGAGATCTGCACCGCGCGCAGCGGCGACTTTTTCACGCGGATGTCCGCGACCGGTTCCCCGCAGACGGTGCGCTCGTTTTCCAGCGCATATTGCACCCCCATTTCGTCAAAGACGCGCAAGATCCCCGTCCGCGTGGGATTGACGCCGACGTTTTTACAGAGGGTCTCGCCGAGAAGGGCGCCGAGCGCCATAAAATACGCCGCGCTCGAAATGTCGCCGGGCACTTCCACGTCCGCGCTTTTTAAGCGGCTTTTGGCGACGCGCACCGAATTTCCGTACACTTTTAAATCCGCACCCATCGCCGCGAGCATACGCTCGGTATGATCGCGCGTCTTGACCGCCTCGTGCACGAACGTCTCCCCGTCCGCGCCGAGCGCCGCCAAAATGAGCGCGCTCTTGACCTGCGCGCTGGGAGCGGCGGTGTCCAGTTCCCGCCCCGAAAGCACGGACGGTCGGATGACGACGGGCGCCCTGCCTCCGTCAGTCTCGATGTCCGCCCCGAGCAGGCGCAAAGGCTTTGCCACCCGTTCCATCGGGCGGGAAGAAAGGGAAGGATCCCCCGTGAGCGTCGCGCCGATCCTCTGCCCCGCGATAAGCCCCATCAGAAGGCGCATCGTCGTGCCGCTGTTGCCGCAGTAGCAGTCCGCCGCGTGCAGTTTTGCCCCGCGTACGCGCACTGCGCCGCCTTCGATCTCCGCCTCGGCGCCCAAAGCGCGCATACAGGCTATCGTCGAGAGGCAGTCCTCTCCCAAAAGCGCGCCCGTAACGAGCGCTTCCCCTTCCGCGATGCCGTTGAACATGATCGCGCGGTGGGTGATGGATTTGTCGCCCGGAACGGCAAATTCGCCGTAAAATTCCCTGCGCGGCAAGACCTTCATGCAATTCCTCCGTTGAACCGGCTTAAATACCGGACGTATTTTTCGATGGGCAGGACGAGTTCGCGGTATCTGCCCGGCGCTTCGGGCACGATCAGGGAAATCTCCCCCTTGCCGCTGTTTTTCTTATCGTAGAGCGCGGCGAGCGCCGCCTCCTCTATCCCCGCAAAGCGGGGCGTTTTGCCGATGACTTTGCCGATGAGCGCACGAAGCCTTGCGGCATACTCTGCGGAGAGGATCCCCTCTTCGAGGGCGATGGCGATCTCAAACGCCATGCCGATGAGGACATATTCCCCGTGCGAACGCCGCCCGTAAGAAAGTTCGAGCGCGTGCCCCGTGGTATGCCCCATGTTGAGGCACTTTCTACGCCCGCTGCGCTCGCATTCGTCCTCTTCGACGATCCGCGCCTTGAAACGCACGCAGTCTGCCGTGATCTCTTCCTGAAAAGCAAGCCCGAACAACCGCCCCGCCATAGCCTCCGTCTTTTCGAGGATGGCTTGATCGAGGGCGCACGTCTTGACGATCTCCCCCAGCCCGCAGCGCAGCTCCCGCCGCGGCAAAGTGCGCAAAAACAGCGGGTCGCAGAAGACATATTCGGGCTGATAAAAGGCGCCGATGACGTTTTTCACGCCGCGGTAGTCGATCGCCGTCTTGCCGCCGACGGAAGAATCCACCTGCGCGAGCAAGGTCGTCGGGATCTGCACGGCGCGGATGCCGCGCATATACAGCGCCGCCGCCAGCCCGCCCATATCCCCGATCACGCCGCCGCCGAGGGCGGCGAGCCAGGAATTGCGGTTTAATTTCGCTTCCAGCATCCCGTCGAGGATCTGAAAGAGGGTATGCCTGTTTTTATGTCTCTCCCCCGCGGGCACGGCAAAGACGCGCGCGCCGCCGAATTTTTCTTCTATCAGCTCTTTATAGAGGGAATACACATTGTTGTCGGTAAGAAGGAACACGTCCTTCCCCGCAAGAAAGCGCGCCGCTTCCTCCGCCGCGCCCCCGCCGCAAAATACGCTGCTCGGGCGGGACGCCGTATTAACGCCGATCTTTTGCATAGATCCTCCTTTACGGCAGCAGCGCATAGCGCGCTTTGATCTCGCGCATATTGTCTCCGCCCAGCCGCGCGATGACTTTTTGCGCCACGGCAAAGCAGACGACGCTCTCTGCGATCACTTCCAGCGCGCAGATCGCGCAGACGTCGCTGCGCTCCGCCGCCGCGCGGCAGGGCTCTTTCGTCTCGAAATCGACGGTCTCCAGCCCGCGCATGAGGGTGGGGATAGGCTTCATCGCCGCACGCAGCACGATCTCCTCCCCGTTGGACATCCCCCCTTCGATGCCGCCCGCGTTGTTCGTTTTGTGGACGAAGTCGCCCTCTTTATAAAAGATCTCGTCGTGCACGCGGCTGCCAGCACGCGCCGCGCTTGCAAATCCGAGACCGAATTCCACCCCTTTGACCGCCTGTATGCTCATCACCGCCGCCGCCAGAGAGGCGTCCAGCTTGTCCTCATAACACATACAGCTGCCGAAGCCCGCCTTGAGCCCCTTGACCCTGATCTCGACGACGCCGCCCGCCGTGTCTTTGTCCGCGGCAAGCTCGTCTATGCGCCGCTTCGCCGCCGCGCGCGCCGCGGGATCCGGCATGAAGAGGTCGTATTCTTTCGCCCCTTCGAGCGCTTCAAAGGGATATTCTCCGCCGTCTTCCACGCCGCCGACGCTCTTGACATACCCCGAGACCGCGACGCCGAGCTCGCGCAGGAACATACGCGCGACCGTTCCCGCGGCGACCCGTACAGCCGTTTCCCGCGCCGAAGCGCGCTCGAGGATGTTGCGCGCGTCCGTCTGATCGAACTTCATGAGCCCCGTAAGGTCGGCGTGCCCCGGGCGCACTTTTGTGAGTCTGCGCGCGGAAGTGTCCGCCCCGTAGGGCGACATATACGCCTCCCAGTTTTTATAGTCCTTGTTTTCCACGACAAGGCAGAGCGGGCTGCCGAGGGTCAGCTTGTCGCGGACGCCCGAGAAGATCTCCGCTTTGTCCTTTTCGATCTTCTGTCTGGCGCCCCTGCCGTACCCGCCCTGGCGCAGGGCAAGATAGCGGTCGATCTCCTCTTTGTCGATGTAAAGGTTTGCAGGCAGCCCTTCGATGATCGCCGCCAACGCGCGCCCGTGCGATTCTCCCGCCGTTGTCAGTTTTAACATATGCTCCTCCCGCTTTGCCGCTATCCGCGGCCGAGATGGTCTATAGAATAAGCGCCGTCCGCGCCGATGGTCAAAATGATGCTGCCGAGCTCGTCCGTCCTGTATACGTCCGCGCCGGCGGCGTAAAATCTGTCCAGTGTCTCCGCCGCGGGGTGCCCGTAGCCGTTGCCCGCTCCCGCACTGATGAAGGCGGCTTCGGGCGAGACGAAGCCGAGAAATTCTTGCGAAGAAGAGCCCGCCGAACCGTGATGCGCGGCTTTGAGGAAATCCACGCCGCGCAGATCGGGCGAAAGGGTCACTTCCGTTCCCCAATCGGTCAGCGCCGTGCGGGAAAAGAGCTGTCCGCCGAGCGCGGCATAGTCGCGCACGAGCTTTTCTTCCACGGCGGAACCGATATCCCCCGTAAACAGCACGCTCCGCCCCGCATATTCCAGCCACAGGACGGCGGAAGCGTCGTTTTCCGCGCCGTCTTCCCCGCCGTTCGCCGCGTCGTAATAGCTCCCCGGGATCCCGGGCGCAAGCGGAGAGAGAAACATCATGTAATAAAAATATTCCCTGTCT
Source organism: uncultured Clostridia bacterium (assembly GCA_944376445.1). GTDB lineage: Bacteria > Bacillota > Clostridia > Christensenellales > Borkfalkiaceae > Borkfalkia. Next base: position 8,418 of record CALWCR010000143.1, read on the forward strand.
TGAGAGAGGATGCTCGTATAGGTGTGCGAAACTTCCGCAGGCACCTTGTTCTTTGCGATCTCTTCCAAAAACGAGGCATACGACGGCTCCGCCGCGCGATCGATACTGTACGGGATGAACGCCTTTTTTGCGCCGAAACAGCGCAGCGCGTCGTCCAGCCCGCCCGTGTGGTCGCTGTCGGGATGCGTCGCGAGGATAAAATCGAACTTTTTCACCCCGAGCGCGTTGGCATAGCGCAAGAGCGCGCTGCGGGAAGAAAACTCTTCGTTTCCGCCGTCGATCAGCATCACCCGCCCGTCGGGAAGTTCTGCGATCATCCCGTCGCCCTGCCCCACGTCGATAAAATGGACGCGCAGCTGCCCCGCCTGCCGCGGCGGTATCTCCGGGTTGGAAAATTTGATCCAAAGATAGCCGAGCGGACAATAATACAGATGCACAAAAAGGAGCGCGAGCGCCGCCGCGAGCGCGCAGGCGATACAGACGGCGGCAATGCGCAGCCTCTTTCTGCCCGCAGGCCCCGATCTGCTTTTTACATCCAGCGCCCGCTTGATCGCGGCGTCACGTTTCCCCTTCATCTCTTCTTCCGTGGTCCGACCGTTCAGATACGGATACGCTTTGCGCGCAGCGCCGCGGCGATCTCGTCCGCCTTCGCCATCGCGCATTCATACCCTATGCCGTATATAGAGGCAGCCGCCGCGACGTCGGTCGGGGCGTACCCTTCAAGGTCGGGTTCGAGCAAAATATCGCAGCTTGCGATCCCGCGCTGCGGCTCGGCGCCCGCCTTGCCCTGCAAATACCGTTCCTTGGGGGAGAGAGAAATGCCGATGACAAACTCCGCCCCCAGCCCGCGGGCAACGTCTCCCGGGACCGCGTTGGCAAACGCGCCGTCCATGAGCAGTTTCCCTCCGAGCGGAACGCTCCTGAAAAAGGGAGGCATGGAGGAGGAAGCGAGCACCGCTTCCGCCACGTTGCCGCTCTTTAGCACCACCTCTTCCCCGCTCTCCGTATCCGTCGCCACCGCGGCGAAGGGTATTTTGAGTTCGGAAAAATCGCTCTCGTCCAAAACGGCGTCCAGCGCCCGTTTGACGGGCGCCGACGAACCCGCCGCCAGCATGGAAAAGGCGAGCGTCTTCAGATCGAAACTCTTATACAGTTCGGCTATGTCCGTCGGGGAATATCCCTTGGCATACATCGCGCCGACGATGCTCCCCGCGGAAGTTCCCGCGACCGCGGCAAAGGACAGCCCCTGTTCTTCCAGCGCTTTCAGCGCCCCGACGTGCGCCAGCCCTTTCGCGCCGCCGCTGCCGAGGGCGAGCGCGACGCGCTTTTTCCCGCCGAACATTTCAGTCCATCGCCAGGGCAAGCGCGCCGTAGATACCCGCGTCGTTGCCGAGGGCAGCCCTGTTGATGGTCAAAGGCACGATGTCGCAGCCGATATACAGCTTTTCGGCGACATATTTGCGAAGGGGCGCAAGCAAATATTCTCCCTGATTGCAGACCCCGCCGCCGACGATGACCGCTTCGGGGCGGAAGATATTGACGAGGTTGACGATCCCCTCGCCCAGATACATGATATAGTTTTTGATGACCGTCTGCGCCGCGGGATCGCCCGCCTTGGCGGCGTCGAACGCCGTCTTGCCGTCCACCTTTTCGGGGTCGCCGCCCGCGTATTTCCACAGGAGGCTCTCCTTGTCCTCGAACATGGCGCGCTTGGTGTCGCGGATGAGCGCCGAAGCGGACGCGTACTGTTCAAAGCACCCGCGCCTGCCGCAGCCGCAGGGCACGCCGCCGACCTGGATGACCATATGCCCCGCTTCCGCACCCGCGCCCGCCGTGCCTTCAAACAGCTTGCCGCCGATGATGATGCCACTGCCGACGCCCGTGCCGAGGGTGATGAGGATATTGTTTTTATACGCTTTCGCCGCGCCGAAGGCATATTCGCCGTAAGCGGCGGCGTTGGCGTCGTTGACGATGCGCACTTCTATGCCGATTGCCGAAGAGAGGTCTTTGGCGAGCGGCCTGTCCTCCCAATGATAATTGCCCCAGCGGACGACGACCCCGTTTTCCCCGTCGATGACGCCCGGGGAAGCGAGCCCGACCCGCTTCACATCTTTGAGCGCGACGCCGTTGTCCGCGCACAACTTTTTGACCAGCTGCCCCATCTTGGCGACCGTCGTCATGTAGGCGTCGTCTTTGGAGGTGGCGACGGTGTCCTTGGCGAGAAGCTGCGCCTTGGCGTCGAAAAGCCCCGCCTTCGCGCTCATGCCGCCGAAATCGATGCCGATATAATACTGTGCCATATCCTTTTACCTCTGTACTTTATATGTCTTTGCGAACTCTCCCGCGCGTGCGGCGAGTTCACGGTTGTCTTTTGTCCTTTCCATCAGAGAAAACAGCGTCTCCGCCGCGTTTTCCCTGTTGAAGCTCTTCCTGAGCGTCCGCGCGCATTCGAGCGCGTCCTTATCGAGGAGCAGCTCTTCTTTGCGGGTGCCCGAACGGAATACGTCGATGGCGGGGAACACCCTGCGCTCCGCCATCTCGCGGCTCAGATGGATCTCCATGTTGCCCGTCCCTTTGAACTCCTCATAGATGACATCGTCCATGCGGCTGCCCGTATCGACGAGCGCCGTCGCGAGGATGGTCAAAGAGCCCTGTCCGCGCCCGAAATTGCGCGCGGCGCCGAAAAACTTTTTCGGCGGCGTGAGCGCGGCGGGATCGATGCCGCCCGATAAGATCTTCCCCGACGGCACCGCCGTCGTATTGTAGGCGCGCGCAAGTTTGGTGATCGAATCGAGCAGGATGACGACGTCGCGCCCCCCTTCGGCGAGGCGCTTTGCCCTGTCGAGGATGAGCGACGCAACGCCCGTATGGTGCTCTGCCGTCTCGTCGAAGGTGGAATAGACGATCTCCGCGCCGCGGATATTTTCACGCATATCCGTCACCTCTTCCGGGCGCTCGTCGACGAGGAGTATGATGAGATGGATCCCGGGATGATCGTCGCAGATCGCCTTCGCGATGTCTTTGAGAAGTGTGGTCTTGCCCGCCTTGGGCGGAGAGACGATGAGCCCGCGCTGCCCCTTGCCGATCGGACACATGAGATCGATGCAGCGAAGGGAGAGCTTGCCGCTCTTGCCGAGCACGATCTGCTCTTCGGGATAGCGGGGCGTCATGTCGTCGAAATCCTTGCGCGCCGCCTCGCTCGGGTGACGGCCGTTGACCGCGGCGAGCTCTTCCAAAGCGGGCGAGCCGCTCTCCCTGTTCTGCCGCACATAGCCGCTCAGAAAATCGCCGCTCTTTAAGCGGAATTTTCTGATCACGGGCGCCGCGACGAACACGTCGCCCTTGCCCGGCTCGCAGTTTTCCGCGCGCATGAAGCCGTATCCCTGCGGATAGATCTCCAATATGCCCGCATAGCAGTCGTCGTCATAGGAATGCCCCACCCCTTGCGGGTCGGCAAACTGTATCTTGAACCCTTCCGCTTCCTCTTCGTCGGGCTCGGGATAAGGCATCTCCCTCTTTTTGACTTCGCCGATGCGGCGGCGGATCTCGGCGAGCACTTCCTGCGGTATCTGCGCGCCCTTGGTCGGCGCGCCCTTGTTGGTCGCCTTGCCCGCAGGCTCGATGACCCCCGCTTCCACGCCGACGATCTGCTCGATGAGTTCGCCCTTCTTTGCCGTCGTGGGCGAACGCACCCCCACGGCGCGGGCGATGTTGCGTATTTCATAGACGCTCATGCCGTCAAGATATTTGACGACGGGCGCAAATCTTTTCAGGATATCAGCCATGTTTTCTCTCCAAAACGAGCACTTTACCCGCCAAAGCGTCCGCATCCGCGCTGTCAAACGACGGCACGGGACCGCTGAAGCCGCCTTCCCATTCCTTCTCGAACGCGGAGAGGGGCGCTATATCGAGCGCGCAGTCCTGCGTGCGGTAATGCATGGGGATGACGAGCTTGGGGCGGATGGCGCAAACGTAGCGCGCCGCCGTCGCCGCGTCGACGGTATAGGTGCCGCCCACGGGGATCAGGAGGACGTCCGGCTGCCCGAATGCCGCCGCGCGCTCCTTAGAAAACCCTTCCCCGAGATCTCCCAAATGGCAGACGGTAAAGCCGCCGAAATCAAAGGTGAAGGCGACGTTTTTGCCGCGCTTTTTGCCGCCCTCGTCATCGTGGCTGCACAAAACGCCCTCGATCTTCACGCCGCCCGCAGTGTACTTTCCGGGCTTGTCAAACACCTCTTTCACCCCTTCGACCCCCTTGACGTAATTGTGGTCGAAGTGGTCGTGGCTCTTGGTCACATACTCCGCCGCAACGGGCGGCATCTCATAGCCGATGCCCGAAAAGGGGTCGGTCACGATCCTTGTGTTCCCGTATGTGAAGAGAAAGCAAGAATGCCCTAAATATTCGATCTTCATACATCCTCCTTATTGCCCTCTGTCTGTCTCGGAACGGGCTTTGCTTTGAAAATGATCTTGTGCCGCTCGGGAACACCCGCAAAAAACAGCGTATATTCCGCCGTAAAAAACCAAGAAGCGCCGTCACAGCGGCTGAAAACACGACCGACTTCCGCTTCGGCGGCGATCTCGCCGAACGGGGTGCGGATAACGGAAGGATACTTCGCCCCTTCCTTGAGGGAAAAGCGGTAGGCGATCTCGCCCGTGCGCGCAATCATCGCTTCCTGCCCCGTGCTGAGCGCAAAATGCGCGCCGCGATCGGAAAAAGAAAAGCGCATCCCGCCGCGGCAAGCCTTGCCAAACGCTTCTGCCGTCAGCGCCGTCTCTTCGCCGCCCGCCTTCGTTTTTAAAAAAATCTGAAAAGTATTCATCAAAAAAGATCGGAAAAATCCACCGATTGTAAATATTATACCACAAACCGCGCCCGATGTAAAACAAATGTGCGGCAAATTACCGCCGCGCGTTCATTCTGTCCAATTCTTCTTTGCGGAGCCTGCCCTCGTAAAGGAGGCGCGCCAGCGCCGCCTCGTCCTCCCCTTCCAGCGCCGCCGCATACTCCTTTAAATGCGAAAGAAGGGTCTCGAGCTCTGCGAGGATATTTTTTCTGTTGAGAAAATACAGCCGCGTCCAGACGGCCTCGTCCACGCCCGCGATGCGTGTCATGTCTTGAAAGCTGCCGCCCGTAAACCCCGCATACCCGTTTGCCGTTTCGCTCTTCACATAAGCGTTGCTGACGATGTGCGCAAGCTGCGAGGTATAGGCGATCTTGCGGTCGTGCTCTTCCGCTCCGCAGCAAACGATCCTGCCGAACCCGACATTTTTAAACATCTCTTCGAGAAAGCGGGCGGATCTTTCGTCCGTATCCCGTTCGCGCACCACGATCATGCTCGCCCCGTCGAAAAGGTCCGCGCAGGAATTTTCAAAACCCGAGACCTCCTTGCCCGCCATGGGATGACAGCCGACGTAGAAAAAATTCCGCGGCGCGGATCGAACGAAGCGGGCGATCTCCCCCTTCACGCCGCAAAGATCCGCGACGATCGCCCCGTCGCGGAAGGTATTTTCGCCGATAAAGCGCATCGCCGCGTCGGGCGGCAAGGCGACCAAGACCAGATCGTACCCGCAAAACTCTGACGCGATACCTTCGATCGCCCCTTCTTTCAGGGCGCGGGCAGCCACCTCTTCCCTGTCAAAACCGTCTGCGGCCCTGCCGCATCTTTTAAGCGCCTTTGCCATGGAACCGCCGATCAGCCCCAAACCGGCAATTAAGATCTTCATCCTTCTTCTCCGTCAAAACCATCTGCGCACGCCGCAGTTTTTATAAAAAAGTATAGTAAAAACCGCCCCGTTTGTCAAGAAAAACGCGGACGGCGGACAGGCATAAATCCTTGACGGAAAGGGCAAAATTTGCTATACTGTATCCGTACCGAAGCAAAAGGCGGGGCATTTTGCTCTTTTGCCCGCGCGCAAAGGCGGCGCGGAAAATTTTTGCGGCGGTATCCGATTTCGGGGTAGCACCGGGTTCGATTGCCGGTGCGCGGAAAGGTAAGCACGCAGAGGAACGAGTGGCCTCTATAAAACATTCGGCTTAAATTTAAATGCAGATAAAAATGCAAACTACAGCGCGAACACTCAGCTCGCGTACGCTGCTTAATTAACGGCAGTTCGTCCGCACCTCTTTCCCGTCGGGAGGATGCGGGCGTCAATTCAGGCGGGGAACTTCCGCTCTGATGTGAAGTCGGCAGGGCGGACGATCTCAGATTTCTGCGGATGGCCTCTTCCGGTCGCAGAGGAGACCCTCTCAAGATAATTGCGGCATAAGCGTGTAGAAAGCCTTTTGGCAATCCGGTAAGACGCGAGTTCAATTCTCGCCTACTCCACCAACCTAGCGGCAAAGCGCCGCTTTAAAGGCACGGAACAAACGGTTCCGTGCCTTTTCCTTTGCGCTTGCTGCCTGCGCGGGGGCTCTAAAAAGTTTGCACTCTTTGGTCCGCACCCCGACGAGCACTCCCGCGTTTTTAGCGCGGGAAAAGTTCAGCCGATACTTTTCAGAATGTCGCGGTAAATGGCGAGATCTTTGTCGAGATAGACGTCAAAGATGACGCGCATATCGTACCCGGTTTCCAACAGCCAGCTCTTGACCGCGCCGACGGCGATCTCCGCCGCCTCGTCGTTCGGATAGCCGAAGATCCCCGTGGAAATGCAGCAAAAGGCAATGCTCTTGAGCCCCATCTCTTTGGCGAGATTGAGGGAGGAAACATAACAGTTCCTGAGTACGCGGCCGTTTTCGTCCGAAGGGCTGAGCCCCACCATCGGCCCCACCGTGTGGATGATATACTTTGCGGGCAGATTATAGCCGAGGGTGATCTTGGCGCACCCTGCGGGTTCGGGTTCCCCCTGCAGCCCCATGATCTTGGAGCAATCCAGGCGCACCTGCACGCCCGCGCGGGAATGGATGGCGTTGTCGATACATTTATGATGAGGAATAAAACAGCCCAGCAGTGCGTTGTTCGCGGCGTTGACGATCGCATCCGCCCCGAGCAGGGTGATATCTCCCTGCCAGAGGGCGATATTCCCGTTAAATTCGAGCGAATCCACCGAAACGGGCCCGCGTTCGAGCGTCTCCGCCCAAAACAGCCTGTCCTGCAGTTCCAAAAACCGCGCGCCGACGGGGTTGGGCATCCGCTCGTTCAGATACCCCCAGATGAGGTCGCGTTTGACCTGATAGGGATAGCTGAACGCCGCGATCTCGTTGCGTTCTTCCAGCAAAACGCCGAGCATCTCGTCGCAGATGGCGCTCTTTTCCCCTTCGGTAAGGGTGATCGGCGGTTTTTGTTCGTATTGAAGAGGGATGACGTTCCTGTAATCGGCTAAGCTCAACATCATATGCCCGTTCCTCCCCGCCGCGCCTTAGCGCGCGGCATTGAAATTGATCAGGCACCCTTTGAGGATGATGCTCTTTTCATCCTCCGTAAGCGCGCCGACGCTCAGTTCGATCTCCCTGACCGCCCCGCCGCTCAGAACTTTGGCGGGGATCTTTTCCGCGCCGTCGCGGATATAGCGGTCTATGTTTTCAATGTACAGATAATCCCCCACTTTGAAGCGCAGTTTCTCCGCCGTGAAGGGCAGCATCCCCCAGTTGATGAGGTTGCTGCGGTAACGTTTGGTCGCGTATTCCTTGGCGATATTGGCGACGCCGCCGAGCACGCGCTGGCAGGACGCCGCCTGCTCGCGCGCGGAACCGTCGCCCGGTTTGACCGCCACGACGCAGCTGCCGTATATGGTGCCTTCCTCGGAGATCTCCAGCTTTTCCACCTTTTTGAGGACGCTTTCGGGAAGTTTGCCCGTCTCGCGGCGCACCTCTTCGTCCGCTTTGACCTCCTTCGCCCTGCCAACATAGCCGGGGTCCTTGCGGGAAAGGGCAAATTCCGCCAATTTGAGCGGATTGGAGCGATAAGAAGAAGTCTCGCCCGAAGGGATAAGTTCGTCCGTCGTCGTCACGGGATCGTCGATGACACTGACCGCCTTGATGAGAAGGTTTTTCCCGAGCGGGATCATCTTGGGCCAATCGGCGATATTGGGGCCGTATTTGAGCGGCTCGTCGCGGCGCGCTTTGCCCGCGCCCATGTAGACCCTGTTTTCGTAAATTTTTCCGTCGAAGAAATATTTCTTGACTTTCTTGGTGTACTCCGCCTCCGTCGCGGGCGTGAGCATACCGCCGTTTGCCGCCGTCGCGGCGATGGAGCGGGCGTCCATGAGCGCGACCGCCGCCAGCTGCCCTGCCGCGGGTTTGCTGCCCTCGCGGCTTTCAAAGTTGCGGGTGGTGTGGCGGATGGAGAGCCCGTTGTTGGCGGGGACGTCGCCCGCGCCGAAGCAGGGGCCGCAGAACGCCGTCTTGACGATGGCGCCCGCGTCCATGAGCCCGCCGATATAGCCGTTTTCCACCAACGCCTTGAATACGGGCTGGGAGGAAGGATAGACGCTGAGCGAAAATTCGTCCGTGCCCGTCGACTTTCCTTTCAGGATCTCATACGCTTCGGCGATGTTTTCATACATACCGCCCGCGCAGCCCGCGATGATGCCCTGGCTGACATACAGCTTGCCATCCCTGATCTTGTCGGTCAAAGTGAAGGAATCGTCTCCCTTGAGCTTTCTGCCCGCCGCTTCGGCTTCCGCCAGGATCTCTGCGGGGTGTTCGGCGACTTCGCGCACGGTGAAGGCGTTGCTGGGATGGAAAGGAAGGGCGATCATCGGCTCGATGGCGGAAAGGTTGACGGTGATGCCGCAATCGTAATAGGCGGGGTCGGAAGGCTTCAATTCCTTGTAATCTTCCTCCCTGCCGTGGATCTTATAATATTCGCGCGTCTTTTCGTCCGTTTCCCAGACGGAAGAGAGGCACGCCGTTTCCGTCGTCATCACGTCGATGCCGTTGCGGTAGTCCATGGAAAGGTTTTTGATGCCGGGGCCGACAAATTCGAGGATCTTGTTCTTGACGAACCCGTTTTTGAAGACCGCGCCGCAGAGGGCGATGGCGACGTCCTGCGGGCCGACCCCTTTTTTGAGGTTGCCGCGCAGATAGACCGCGACCGTCTCGGGGCGGCGGATGTCATATGTCTGATTGAGGATCTGTTTGACGAGTTCCGGGCCGCCCTCCCCCACCGCCAGCGTGCCGAGCGCGCCGTAGCGGGTGTGTGAATCGCTGCCGAGGATCATGCGGCCGACCTTCGCTTCCATCTCGCGCATATATTGATGGATGACCGCCAGATGGGGCGGAACGAAGTTCGCGCCGTACTTTTTCGCAGCCGAAAGCCCGAAGACGTGGTCGTCCTCGTTGATGGTCCCGCCCACCGCGCAGAGAGAGTTGTGGCAGTTGGTGAGGGTATACGGCAGCGGGAATTCTTTGAGCCCGCTCGCCTTCGCCGTCTGGATGATGCCGACATAGGTGATGTCGTGCGAGGCGATGGCGTCAAAGCGGAGTTTGAGATCGTCCTCCCCGCCGCGGTTATGCGCTTTGAGGATGCGGTAGGTCATGGTGCCCTTGCGCGCAGTCTCCTTCTGCGCCGCCGTCAGAAACGCCTGGTTTTCCTTCACGAGCGCGCCGCCCATATAATAGCAGCCGCCGCGGATGAGTTTGATCATATCCCTGCTCCTTTCGTTTTTTGCTTATTCTGCCGCGGGACGGTGCCGCCCCGCCGTTTTCCAACAGTATACCGCACGGGGCGGATTTTGTCAAACGGTTGCCCTTTAACTCTTTTTTCCTTTCCGAAGGCGGATCTGCCTGACCGTCTTTTCGTAGCCGTTGTCCTTCGGCTCGTAAAACACTTCCCCCCGCAGGCTGTCGGGAAGGTACTGCTGTTCCACCCAGCCGCCGTAGTCGTGCGGGTACTTATACGATTTGCCCTGCGCCTTGGCGTTCGCGTTGCCGTAGCTCGTAGCGCGAAGATAGGGCGGGATCTCGTCGTCGCGCACGTTTTTTGCCGCGTTCTGCGCCCGCTGCATGGCAAGGATGACCGAATTGGATTTTTCCGCCTCCGCGACATAGACGATCGCCTGGCTCAGCGGGATGAGCCCCTCGGGCGACCCCAGCTTTTCATACGCCTGCATCGCGGCGACCGCCTCCGTCAGGGCGTTCGGATCCGCCATGCCGACGTCTTCGCTCGCGTGGACGACGAGCCGCCTGCAGACCGCCATGGGGTCGCAGCCCCCTTCGATGAGGCGGAAGGCATAATAGAGCGCCGCATCCGCGTCGCTCCCGCGCAGGCTCTTGCAAAAGGCGGACAAAATGTCATAGTAAGCGTCCTCGTTATAGGCGAGCGACTTTTGCTGGATGGACTGCTCCGCGTCCGCAAGGGTCACATGGATGCTCCCGTCCGCCGCGGGCGGCGTGGTCAAAACCGCCAATTCGAGCGCGTTGTACGCCGCGCGCAGATCGCCGCCCGCAAAGCGGGCGATGTGCAAAAGCGCCTCCTCGTCGCACGCCGCGCGGTATTCTTTGAGCCCTTTGCGGGAGACGAGCGCCTTTTTGAGCGCACCGAGGATCTCCTCCGAGGTGAGGCGCCTGAAAGCAAAGACGCGGCAGCGCGAGACGATGGCGGGCGTCATGGAGGCATACGGGTTTTCCGTCGTCGAACCGATCAGAACGAGCGTCCCGTCTTCGAGCAACGGAAGGAGGGAATCGGACTGCGCTTTATTGAAGCGGTGGCATTCGTCGAGCAGAAGAAACGTCCTCTTCCCGTACATTTTCAGCGCGTTTTTCGCCTCTTCCGCCGCCTTTTTGATGTCGGAAACGCCGCTCTGGACGGCATTGAGCCTGACAAAATTACCGTTCGCGGTCGAAGCGATGATATGCGCGAGGGTCGTCTTGCCGACGCCGGGCGGCCCCCAGAAAATACAGCTCCCCAGCCTGTTTGAACGGATGGCGCGCCGTAAAAGGCTCCCCTCGCCGACGATGTGCGTCTGCCCCACGAATTCGTCGAGGTTGGACGGGCGCATCTTGTCGGCAAGCGGCTTGGCCTCGTATGCGTTGTTGTTGAGATCGAAAAGGTCCATATGCTTAAAATAACTCCGCGGCGCCCCTACTCTTCCAAAAGCGCCCTGATCTTTTCCGCGTTCATGCGCCCCGCAAAATACCCCGCGTCATAGACGGATTGCTCGAATTTGAAGCGGTACTGGCTGATGTCGCCCATGTCCGGTTCGATCCAGAGATCCGTGATGCGGCGGGTGCTGCGTTTGAGCGTCTTGGTCTTGGCGCAATCCATGATGTCGTATGTGCGCATGATGAGGGAAATGACGTTGGACACCTTTTCCACGGGGCGCACGCCGCCGAGCACGTCCACCGCGACGACCACGTCCGCACCCATCTTTTTGACTTCTTTGACGGGAACGCGGCAGAGCACGCCGCCGTCGATGAGCAGCATCCCGTCCTTTTCGACGGGGCGGAACACCGTGGGCATGGAGCTGGAAGCGAGGATGGCGTCCACCACCTTCCCTTCCGAAAGACCGACCGGCTGCCCGCTCTTCAAATCGACCGCCACGCAGGAAAAGGGGATCTGAAGTTCTGAAAAATCGCAGTCCTGCAAGAGCCCCGCCATCATCTTGCGCACCTTCGTCCATTTCAAAAGCCCCAGCTTCGTAATGGGCGCGACGCCGAGGTTGACGATGTCGGACGGGCGCAGCTCCCGCACGATGGAGAGCATCTTTTCGGGCGGGATCCCCTTGCAGTAGCACGCCCCGACCAGGCTGCCCATCGACGAGCCCGTCACGAAATCGGCGCGGATGCCCGCCTCGCCGAGCGCCTGCAAAAAGCCGATGTGCGCGATCCCGCGCGCGCCGCCCGCACCGAGCGCGATGCCTAATTTTTTCATATCTCACTCTCCTTGTCCATACAGTATAAGCATGAGCAAAAATTCAAAATATGCCGCCGCGGCGTCCGCAGCGCTCTTTGCCGTGCTCGCGCTGAGCATCCTGTCGCCGCAAAAATACGCCGCCGCCTGTATGCGGGGGATACGGCTCTGGCTCAACTTCGTCCTGCCTTCCCTCTTCCCCTTCTTCGTCCTCACCGCCCTCATCACAAAGCTCGGGGCGGCGTCAAAAGCCTCCCTCCGCCTCGCGCCCGCCATGCAAAAGCTCTTCCGCCTGCCCGCGATCACGGCGTACTGCCTGTTCATAAGCGCGCTTTCGGGCTATCCCGTCGGCAGCCGCGTCCTTTCGGATCTGTCAAAAAAGGGGTATCTCGGCCGCGAAAGCGCCCTGCGCGCCGCAGCGCTCTGCTCCACTTCGGGGCCCATGTTTCTCATCGGCAGCGTCGGCGCTGGTATGTTCAAAAGCGTGCGCTTCGGGCTCATCCTTTTAGTCTCTCATCTGGCGGGCGTGCTCATCGTATCGCTCATCGCCGCCCGCTTTGCCAAAGAGGCGCCCTCCTCGCCGCCGCCCCCTCTTTACGGGGCGGACAACGCCCTCTATGAAAGCGTGTACGGGGCGGTCCTCTCCGTCCTGACGGTGGGCGGGTTCATCGCGCTCTTTTTCGTACTGACGGAAATGCTGACTTCTTTTTATCTGCTCATCCCCCTGTCGCGCCTCTTTTCCGCACTCTTTACCCCCTTCGGCGGACAGGCGGCGGGAGAAGGTTTTGCCCTCGGGCTGGCGGAAGTGACGCACGGGCTGGCGGCGCTCGCGGGCGCGGGCGGGGCGGCTCTGCCGCCCGCCGCCTTTCTCATCACCTTCGGCGGAGGCTGCATCCTCGCCCAGCAGCTCGGCTACCTGAAAAAAACGGGCGTGCGGGCGGGCGCGTTTATCGCCTGCAAGGCGGTGCAGGCCGCGGCGTCCTTTCTTGTCTGCCTCGCCGTCTGCGCCGCCGCGGGACTTCTGTGACCCTCAAGAGCGCCGCGGGGCTGCCGTTGACAAAGCGGGCCTTTAGGCGGCTCAATAACAGCCGAGGAGTTTGAAATTTTTCGTGTACTCTTCCAGCCTGCCGAGCGCGGCGCACACGTTTTTATCGGCGATGTCGCCCGAAAATTCGATAAAGAAGCAATATTCCCCGGGAGAATCCTTGATGGGGCGGGATTCTATCTTTGTCATGTTCAAGTCGTATACGGACAATATCTGCAGCATCTTCAAGAGCGCGCCCGGCTCGTGCGGGCAGCTCGCCGCAAAGTAGATGTGCGCGCTGTGCGCGGGCAGCGCCTCTTTGCCCCTCTTCACGAGCAGAAAATGCGTGAAATTTTTCGCCTCGTCTGCGATGTTGCCGCCGATGAAGGCGAGCCCCTCCGCCCGTACGTGCGAGCCGACGATGCCCGCATCCCCCGCCTTTTCGATGCGGAAAACGCTCTGCATGGTCGAATCGGTACAGACGATCTCCGCCTTCGGCAGATTTTTCGCGATGAATTTCCCGCATTGCAGGATCGCCTGTTCATGCGAAAAAATGCGCGAAATGTCCGAAAGCGCCGTGCCTTTGCGGGCGATGAGACGGTGTTCGATCTTCAGAAGATATTCGCGCACGGCATACAAACCGTGCGAAGCGTACAAAAGATCCAGATTCTGCGTGACCGCCCCCTGCAGGGTGTTTTCCACGGGCAGGACGGCACAGTCCGCCTCCCCCCTTTCCAACAGGTCCGCGGCGGCGTAAAAACTGCCGCAGGGGATCCCCTCCCCTTCGGGCGCGAGGCGGGCGGCGGCGATGGACGAATAGCTCCCTTCGGGGCCGAGATAAGCGACTTTCATTTTCCCCTCCGCCCTTAAACTTTATCCGCGATGTCCAAAAGCAGGCGCTCGGTATCCGCCCAGCCGAGGCAGGGATCGGTGATGGACTTGCCGTAGACGACGTCCTCTTTCTGGTTCCCTTCCTCGATGAAACTTTCGATCATGAATCCCTTGACGTATTTTTTGAAGTCGGCGTCGTAGATGCGGTTGCCGAGCACTTCCTCGACGATGCGGATCTGCTGCCGGTGCTGTTTGCTCGAATTGGAATGGTTGGCGTCGATGACGATGGCGGGATTTTTGAGCCCCGCTTTGGAATACCCTTCGATCACTTTCATGACCGTCTCGTAATGGAAATTGGGAATATCGTTGCCGTACCCGTCGACGGCGCCGCGCAGCACCGCGTGCGCGAGCTTGTTGCCGCTCGTGCGCACCTGCCAGCCCTGGTATTTGAATACCTGCCCGCCGCTCTGCGCGGCATAGATGGAGTTGATGAGCACGGGGATGGAGCCGCTCATCGGGTTTTTGATGCCGACGGGAAGGTCGATCCCGCTCGACACAAGGCGGTGCAGTTGGTTTTCGCTCGAACGCGCGCCCACCGCGATATAGGTGAGAAGGTCCTCCACATAGGCGTAATTTTCGGGATAGAGCATCTCGTCCGCGGCGGAAAGCCCGCTCGTGCCGATGGCGTCGATGTGCAGTTTGCGGATGGTCAGGATCCCTTTGAGTATATCTTCGCGGCTGCGCGGGTCGGGCTGGGTGAACATACCCTTATAGCCGACCCCCTTGGTGCGCGGCTTGTTGGTATAGATGCGCGGGATGATGACGAGTTTGTCCTTGACCTTCTCGTTGAGTTTCCCGAGCCGCTCCACATAGTCGAGGACGGGCGCGCTCTCGTGCGCGGAGCAGGGCCCCACGATGACGAGCAGTTTATCCGTTTCTCCGCGGATGACCGCCGAGGCGAGCGCGTCGCGCTCCGCCTTGATCTTTTTCAGCTCGGCGGGAAGGGGCATTTCGGCAAGGATCTCCTCCGCTTCGGGGATCCGTTCTTCTCTTTCAAACATGGCTGTCTCCTCTTTGCAGGTATTTCTTCAGATCCCCCCTGATCTCTTCGGGAATGTAGCGGTCGACGTTTTTGTTGAAGCGCAGCGCGTCTTTGACGAGCCCCGAACTGATATGCAGAAATTCCTGCCGCGTCGGGAAAAAGACGGTGATCATGTCCTTATACATATCGACGTTGATATAGTTGAGCTGCGCCTCGTAATCGTAATCGGTGCCGTTGCGGATGCCGCGCACATAAAAGCGCACCCCCTCCCGCTTCAGAAGGTCGACCGTGAGCCCGTCGTAAGAGAGGACGCGCACGTTCGGATAGCGGGCAAACACCTTCTGCAGCATGGAAAGCCTCTCCCCGACGGTGAAGAGCGGCTTTTTGTTGGGGTTGATGAGGATGGCGACGATCACCTCGTCGAAAAGCTCGAGACATTTCATGACGACGTCTTTATGCCCGAGCGTGGGCGGGTCAAAGGTGCCCGCAAAGAGACATTTTTTCATATTCGTTCCCCCTACCCTCAATCGGGCGAGAAAAAAGTGAGATAGGTGCCGCCGTACTTGCGCTCGTCGTAGGCGACGAGCCCGACGTCCCCTTCAAAAGGCCTGTCGCTTTCCAGGATCGCGACCCCGCCCGTGTTGAGAAGTTCGCGGCGGGCGATGATGGAGAGCGCTTCCCTGCCGAACCCGCTTTTGTACGGCGGGTCGATGAAGATGATGTCGAAAGTCATGTCCATAGACGAGAGCAGCTCTCTGAAATCGAGGTTATATATTTTCGGCTCGGCTTTGACGGAAGCGCAGTTCTTTTTAAGTACGGCAAGGCTGTCGCGCGACACGTCGTTGAAGACGACGAAATCCGCCCCTCGGGAATTCGCTTCCAGCCTCACACTGCAGCTGCCCGCAAACAGGTCTAGGGCGTTCGCGCCGCTGATCTTGGGCGCGAGGATGGTGAAGAGGGATTCTTTGACCCTGTCCGCCGTGGGGCGGATCTCCTTCCCCTTGAACGCGGCGAGCACCTTGCCCCTGAATTTACCGCCGATGATCCTCAATGTTTTTTCTCTCCTTTGACGCGGGAAACGGTCTCGGCGCGCTCGTCGAGTTCGCGCTGGCGCGCCTCTTCTTTCTTTCCGCCGAGGATGAACCCGACGCCGCAGACGACGATCTGGATGGCGCAGGGGATAAAGCAGAACAGGAGGCTCGCGTTCTTGTTGATGACGAGGACGGGCATGATCGCCCAGCCCGCCGTCATCGCATAGGCAAGGCGGGCGCCGCCGCTGTGCAGGGTCACGTCGATGATGGTAAAAATAATGGGGATGAGGCAGACAAAGAGCCCGATGACGAACCCCTTGTAGTGGCGGTATTCCTTGCCGGGATGATATTTGATCTTTTCCTTTTCCAGATCCAGCCCGCCGGGAAGGCCCTGGCTGCGCTTTTCGCTCGTCACCTTGATCTTATAGGCGAATTCCCCCATCGAACGCATGAGCAAAAAGACGGTGACAAATGTGAGCACGAAGAGCGCCGCCATGAGCAGATATTTGAGCTCGGGCGTTTCGATGCCGCTGACCGCAAACATGGTCATGCCGAAAAGCAGGCAGAGCACGAAGGGCGTGACCGCCCGCCGCAGAAATTCCAAAAGGTTCCAGCCCGCGCGTTTGAGCAATTCCGACATAATTTTTCCGTTACCTCCCAATCAAAATGCGCTTGTCCGTGACGATCGCGTCGAGCGGCACGTCGTGCGGCTCGCGGGGGACGCTGCCGACAAGCTGAAAATCATAGCATATCCCCGCTTTGCGGATATTTTTGCCCGCAAGAAACCTGTCATAATACCCGCCCCCGTAACCGAGGCGGTAAAACTGCCCGTCCGCCGCCAAAAGGGGCAGAACGCACAGCCCGATGCGCCCCGTAAACGAAGGGCCCGTCGGTTCTTCGATCCCGAAGCGCCCCCGCAAAAAGGGCTGACCCGTCCAGAGGACGGGGACCATTTCCTTCCCTTCGACGCGCGGAAAGCAGACATCCGTCCCCTCCCGCATAAGTGCGTCCGCGATCCGGGAAGTGTCCGCTTCGTCCGCAAAAGAACGGTACAAAAAAACGGTCTTTTCCGCCTTTTCGTGAAAATAGCGGAGAAAATTTACCGCAATGGCGGCAGATCGCGCTTCCTTATCCGGAGCCGCGCGCCTGAGCGCCTTCATTTTTTCCCGCAGCGCCTTTTTATCAAGCGCTCCCGCATCCGTGTTTTGCATCGCACTTTCTCCGCGCGCCCGCCGTATGCGCGGCAAAAGCGCATATTTTCCATACATTCGGGCAATATATACGGCAGCCGCCGCGCATATCGGGTATAGTTAAGAAAAATTATACCACAAAACGCCTGCTTTTGCAATTATTTTGACTTTCCGCCCCGCAAAATAAACCAAAACACGGCGAGCGCCTGCAGGGGCGCCGCCGCCACGAACACCAGCCACATCCCTTCCGCGCCGACAGACAAAAAGAGCAGGAGCGCCGCCGACCAAAGGAGTGCGGAGACGGAGGCAAAGACGGCGTAGCGGCTGCCCCACAGCGCGCTGAACACGACGAGGAGGACGCAGCTTGCCGGCACCGCCGCGATAAAGGCGAGCCAGAGCTTTCCTTCCGCGCCGAAGATCGACGCGAGCACGAAGGCGAGGGTGGCGGCAAACCACACCAGCGCGCAGGCGCAGAGGATCACCGCCGCGCGCCTGCGGGAAATGCCCCGTCTGCGGCGGGGCGGCCCGCCGTGTTCACTGATAAAATAATCGAGCGGCACGCCGTAGAGGCGCGAAAGGCTGACCAGCACCGTAAGATCGGGGAGCCCTTCCCCCCGCTCCCACTTGGAGACGGCTTTATCCGTATAATTGATCTTTTCCGCGACCTCGAGCTGGGTCATGCCCGCGCGCTTGCGCAGCGCCGTCAGGTTGCGGGAAACTGTTTCTTTCAGTTCGTCCATACCCGTATTATACCATACATCGCGCGCAAAACAATCGCCCGCACCGCCGGTTTTATTAAAAATCGCGTGAAAATACACATTTGCCGCAAAAATTTTCCGCTCTACCGGCGGTAGAGAAGGGTAAAAACGCTCTACCCGCCGCTTAGCATACCGTAGAGCCGATACGGGCAAACGTTTCTTTACTTGCCGGGCGGCGGGCGGTATAATCGTTACATAGCCGCAAGAAAGCGGCACGGGAGGAACAAAACGCCATGTTTACGGCAGACAGATATGAAGAAAAGCGGCTCACCCTCTACGGCGATTCGATCGCCAAGGGGCTCTATACGAAAGAGGGAAAGATCTTCAAGACGGCGCGCCCCGCGGCGGAGATCTATGCCGAACGGGCGGGGTTCATCCTCGACAACCGTTCCGCCTTCGGGCTCACGCTGGAAAAGTGCTGCCGCAAGGGATATTTTGAAGGGTTCTTGCGCCGCTTCGAGCCGGGGCGGGACGTTTTCGCCATCTCCTTGGGCGGCAACGACTGCGATCATGACTGGAAAGAAGTCGCCGCCGACCCCTTCGCCTTCCACCGCCCGCACACCCCTTTGCCTCTGTTTGAGGAACTTCTCCAGGAGAGCATCGACCTCCTTGCCAAAGGAGGCGTCAAACCCGTCTTTACCACCCTCGTTCCCGTCGACGCCGAACGGTATTTCAAAAACGTCATCTGCGCGCGGGCGGACGGAAACGAAGTGATGAAATTTTTTGAAGGCGACCTTTCCAACATCACCCGCCACCAGGAGGCGTACAGCGCCGCCGTAATGCGCGCCGCGCTTACAAACGGCTGCCCGCTCGCGGACATCCGCAGCGAATTTTTGCTGCGAAGGGACCTTACCTCCCTCCTCGCGGACGACGGCATCCACCCGAACGCCGAAGGGCAGGCGCTCATCGCCGAATGTATCCTGCGAGCCTTCCCGCCGCGCGGCGGCAAAAAGAGCGCCGCAGCGCTCGCATGATCATACGCAAAAAAGCGCGCATAAACGCATACAAAAAACACCGCCCGCTTCCGTTAAAGGAAGCGGGCGGCGCGCCCGTTTATCGCGGCAAACGCCGTTATTCGAGTTCAAAGGCGCCCGTATACAGCTGATAATAGGTGCCCTTCTGTTCGATGAGCTGTTCGTGCGAGCCGCGCTCGATGATGCGGCCGTGGTCGAGCACCATGATCGCGTCGGAGTTCTGTATGGTCGAAAGCCTGTGGGCGATGACA
>CALWCR010000144.1 GCA_944376445.1 uncultured Clostridia bacterium
TGGTGAACGAACTCGGCTTCTGCCCCCATCACACGCAGATGCTGCAGGCGCGCCCCAACAAACTTTCCCTCGCCCTCCAGCACATCACCCGCATCACCACCCTGAAAAGCAAGATAGAGGTGACCGCAAACATCAAGACCGCCGCCGAAATGGCGGAAAAATTCATCGCCGCGGGCAAGACCTGCGTGATCTGCGAAGGGGTGGAAGTCAATATGATCCGCTATTATAAGACGGTCGCGGAAATGTTCTTTGCCGAAAGCAAATTCAAGGACATCCTCCTCTCCACGCGCGGATTTTGCTTTGAACACTTCGGGAGCCTGCTCAAATACGCCAAATACGCCCGCGGCAAGAAAAAAGATTACGTCTACACGCTGACGAAGCTCGAACGCGAGTCGCTCAACAAACTGCTCGAAGATCTGCAATGGTTCACCGCCAAACACGATTACCGCAACGCGGACAAGCCCTGGAACGGCGCCGAAGACGCCCTGCAGCGCTCCGTCTATAAACTGCACGGCATCGAAGCCAAATGACTCCGCAAAAGAAAATGCGCCCCGGCGCGGCACAAGCCGCGCCGGGGCGTCTCATTTTTACGTTCGCTCAATACGCGCGGGCAAAGAGGACGACGTGTTTCGCCTCTTTGCCGCAGCAGCAGCATTTTTCCGCGTGCTCGCCCTCGACGATGACGCGCGCGGAAGCCGCCGTCTCTTCCTTGATCTTGTCCTCGCATTCGCGGCAGCCGCACCAGCCCGCCTTGACGAAGTTGCCCGCTTCGACCCCTTTGAGGAGCTCCTCGACGCTCTCTGCCGTGACGACGCGCTCTTCCTTGCGCTTTCTCGCCTTTTCAAGAAGGTTCGCCTGGATCTCGGAAAGCAGCTTTTTGACCGTTTCCGCCGCGTTTTCGAGGGGCGCTTCCGTCTTTTCGTGCGTGTCTCGCCTGACGAGCACCATCTTGCCCGCCTCGATGTCGCGCGGGCCGAGCTCGATGCGCAGCGGCACCCCCTTCATCTCCCATTCGTTGAACTTCCAGCCGGGGCTGTTGTCCGACACGTCCGCGTCGGCGCGCACGCCCGCACGGACAAGCGCCTCTTTGAGCGCCGCCGCACTTTCGAGCACCCCTTCCTTTTTCGCGGCGATGGGGACGACGATCGCCTGCACGGGCGCGACGACGGGCGGGATCACCAGCCCTCGCTGATCGCCGTGCGCCATGATGAGCGCGCCGATCAGGCGGGTCGATACCCCCCACGAAGTCGTGTAGCCGTATTTATGCGTGCCGTCTTTATCTAAAAACTGAATATCGAACGCTTTGGCGAAATTCTGCCCCAGATAGTGCGAAGTGCCCGCCTGCAAGCTCTTGCCGTCGTGCATCATCGCCTCCATGCCGAAGGTCGCCACCGCGCCCGCAAATTTTTCCTTTTCCGTCTTTCTGCCCGTGAACACGGGGATGGCGAGGCAGGTCTCGGCGAACTCTTTATAAACGCCGAGCATCTTCATCGTCTCTTCCATCGCCTCTTCTTCGCTCGCGTGCACGGTATGCCCTTCCTGCCAGAGAAATTCGCTCGTCCTGAGGAAGGGGCGGGTGGTCTTTTCCCAGCGGACGACGTTCGCCCATTGGTTGATGAGAATGGGAAGGTCGCGGTACGATTGCAGCCATTTGGAATACATTTCGCCGATGATCGTCTCGCTCGTGGGGCGGATGACCAAAGGCTCCGCCAGCTCCTCTCCCCCGCCGACGGTCACGACCGCAACTTCGGGAGCGAACCCTTCGACGTGCTCCGCTTCGCGCGTCATGAAGCTGTACGGAATAAGGAGCGGGAAGTATGCGTTCTGATGCCCCGTCGCCTTGAAACGGGCGTCCAGTTCGCGCTGTATGTTCTCCCAGATCGCGTAGCCGTAGGGGCGGATGACCATCGTGCCCTTGACGGGACCGTAGTCGACGAGCTTGGTCTTGATGACGACGTCCGTATACCAACGGGGAAAATCCGTTTCGATGTCTGCGATCTGATTGACAAATTGAGTATCTTTCGCCATAAAATTCTCCGGGTGCGCGCCCGCGCGCATTCCGCCCGCGGCGCAAACGATGTGATGTGCTTTTTACAGTATACCACTTTTTGGCGTGCGTGTAAAATTATTTTCGGATACCCTTCCGACTTTTTGCGGAAAAAACCGCTCAGTCCTGCCTCTCCTCTTTGCTCTTCCAGATGACGGCGACGGCGCCCGGCCCGACGTGCGAGCCGATGACGGGGCCCATGATGGTCACGTCGGGGCGGGCAGCGTACTTGGCCTCTATGAGGGAAGCGAGCTCCTCCGCCTCTTGCTCCGCGTCGGTATGCACGATCCAGATGAGCCTGTTCTCCGCCACGGGCGGGAATCTGTCCATCTTCGCCAGCGCATACGAAAACGCCTTTTTCATCCCCTTGCACTTCTCCACGACGGTGAGTTTCCCTTCGTTGGTGAAGGAGAGAACGGGTTTGATCTTGAGCGCCGTGCCCGCAAAGGCGGCGAAAGCGGAGACCCTGCCTCCTTTTTTGAGATAATAAAGATCGTTGGCGATGATGGCGTATTGCAGGCGGAAGGGCAGCTCTTTGACCGCTTCATACGTCTCTTCGGCGCTTTTGCCCTCTGCGCGCAAACGCACCGCTTCCTTTACGAGGGCGCCCTGCCCGATGGTCGCCGCATACGAATCGACGGCGTAAATGCGGCAGGAAGGATACTCCTTCATGATGTCCGCGGCGGCGTCTTTGGCTGCCTGCGCCGTCGCGGAAAGCCCGCCCGAGAGGCTGAAATGCAGGATGTCTTCCGCGCCCTCTTCCGCCATTTTGCGGAAATGCAGATAATGATGGTCGTAATTGAGCATGGAAGTGCGGGAAAAGCCCCCTTCCCTGAGCTGCCTGAAAAAGCCGACGTATTGCGCGTATTCGGTAAAATTGTCCTCGTTTTCCGAGAGCGCGCCGTCCTTTTCCATCGTATATGTGAGCGGAACGATGCGGATGCCGTTTTCGGCGACATAGCCGCTGTACAGATCGCAGGTGGAATCGCTCGAAATGATAAATTTTTCCATTCCTTTCTCCAAGATAAATTATACTGCCGCCGCGCGGCGCTTTCCAAGGCAAGAGAAAGCGCGCCGTGGATAAAAGCGGCGCGCCGATCGGTCAGTCCTGACGCTCTTCTTTGCTCTTCCAGATGACGGCGACGGCGCCCGGCCCGACGTGCGAACCGATGACGGGGCCCATGATGGTCACGTCGGGCGCATACCCCCAACGCGCTTCGACCATGGCGGCGAGCTCGCGCGCCTGTTCCTCCGCGTCGGTATGTACCACCCAGATCATGCGGTTTTCTTCCACCGGCGGGAATTTTTCCATCTTGGCGAGCGCATAGGCGAACGCCTTTTTCATGCCGCGCACCTTATCCACGACGACGAGCTTGCCGTCTTTGGTGAAGGAGAGGGAAGGTTTCACCTGCAGGACGGAGCCCGCGATCGCCGCGACCGCCGACACCCTGCCGCCCCGTTTGAGGTAGTAAAGGTCGTTGGCAAAGATGGCGTACTGGATATGTTTTTGCATCTCCACGACATAGTCGTATGCCTCTTTCGCGCTCTTTCCCTCGTTGCGGAGGCGCAGCGCCGCCCTGACCTCGGCGCCCTGGCCGATGGTCGCCGACAGCGAATCGACGGCGTAGAGGTTGAATGCGGGAAATTCTTTCTTGACTTCCGCGCCCGCCTTTTCCGCCACCGTCACCGTGGGCGAAAGCCCGCTGGAGATGGTAAAATGCAAGACGTCTTCCGCGCCCTCTTCGGCAAGTTTCCTGAAATGGTTATAGTGGCTCTCGTAGTTGAGCATGGAGGTGCGCGAAAAGCCCCCTTCCCTGAGCTGTTTATAGAAGGCAACGTACTGCGAATAGTCGGTGAAGGCGTCCAGCCCGTCCGTCATCGTGCCGTTCTTTTCCATCGTATAGGTCAAGCTGACGAACTTGATGTCGTTCTCGCGCACAAAGTCGCTGTACAGATCGCAAGTGGAATCGGTCGACAAGGTAAATTTATACATATTCTCCTCTTATGTCGATAAAATGATTTTTTTGTTGTGTACAGTATACCACACTCCCGCCCGTTTGTAAATGAAAATGAACGAAGTTTGCCCGCCCCGCCGTTATTCCCCCGTTTTTGTTGTTTCCGCCCCGCATTTTGATTGTTTTTACAAAATTTTGCACTGTTTTTTCAAAAAGCACTTGAAATAGAGCAGAAAATACTATATAATAGTTAGGAGATAACGAAAAAAGGGAGGAATGTATGCAGACAAAAGACTGGGAAGCGCTCAAAAGCGGTTCCGACGTGCGCGGCACCGCCCTCGAAGGGGTCGCGGGAGAACCCGTGAATCTTACCGACGAAGCCGTCGCGGGGATCATGAAGGCGTTCCTGTTCCGCCTGGCGGAAAAGACGGGGAAGAAAAAACTGACCGTCGCCGTCGGGCACGATTCCAGGCTCTCGGCAAAGCGCATCTCCGACTGCGTGATCGGCGCCGTGACGCAAAGCGGCTGCGACGCGCTCTTTACGGGGCTGTCGTCCACCCCTTCCATGTTCATGCTCTTGCAGGAAGAGGGTCTCGGCGCGGACGCTTCGGTCATGATCACGGCGAGCCATCTGCCCTTCAATAAAAACGGGCTCAAATTCTTTACCAAAGAAGGCGGGCTGGAAGGCAAAGACATTTCCGAGATCTTGAAACTCGCCGCCGAAGGCAAGGCGCTCGCCTCTTCGGAAAAAGGGAAAGTAAGATCTGTCGATTATATCGACACCTATGCGGCGGGGCTGGTGCGCCTCGTGCGCGAAAAGACGGGCGCGGACAAGCCGCTTGCGGGCAAAAAGATCATCGTCGACGCGGGCAACGGCGCGGGCGGATTTTATGTGGACAAGGTGCTCAAACCGCTCGGGGCGGACACCGAAGGGAGCCAGTTCCTCGAACCGGACGGGCGCTTCCCCAACCACATCCCCAACCCCGAAAACAAAGAGGCGATGCGCTCCGTATCCGAAGCGGTCAAAAAGTCGAAAGCGGATTTCGGCATCATCTTCGACACGGACGTCGACCGCGCGGGCGCGGTGGACGCCGCGGGGGAAGAGATCAACCGCAACCGCCTCATCGCCCTCATCTCCGCCATCCTTCTGGCAGAAAAGCCGGGCGTCATCGTCACGGACTCGGTGACGAGCGACGGGCTCGGCAAGTTCATCGCCGCCGCGGGCGGGGTGCACCGCAGATTCAAACGGGGCTACCGCAACGTCATCGACGAATCCAAACGCCTCAACGCGGAAGGGATCTATTCCCCCCTCGCCATCGAAACGAGCGGGCACGCGGCGCTCAAAGAGAATTACTTCCTCGACGACGGCGCCTACCTCGTGACGCGCATCCTCATCAGCCTCGCGCGCCTTTCCAAAGAAGGGAAAGACATTTCAGAACTCATCAAGACCCTTCCCGAACCCGAGGAGGCGGCGGAAGTGCGCCTCTCCTTCACCCCGGGCGCTGATTTCAAAGCGCTGGGCGCGGACGTCATCGAGGACATCAAAGCGCTCGCCGAAAAGAAGGAAGGGTTCACGCTCGCACCCGACAACTTTGAAGGGGTGCGCATCGTCTTCGCCGCGGGCGCGGGCGACGGCTGGGCGCTCGTGCGCATGAGCCTGCATGAGCCCATCATGCCCGTCAACTTTGAAAGCAACGTCAAAGGGGGCTGCAAGGTCATCGCCAAAACGCTCGCCGCCATCCTCGGCAAATACCCCTTCCTCAACCTCGCCAACTTAAATAAATATATTTCTGAATAAAAAAGGAGATCGATCATTATGGATATTCGTCAGCAAACGGTCAACGCGATCAGGATCCTCTCTGCGGAAGCGATCCAGAAAGCCAACTCCGGCCACCCGGGGCTCCCTCTCGGCAGCGCCCCCAT
Organism: uncultured Clostridia bacterium; assembly: GCA_944376445.1. Classification (GTDB taxonomy): domain Bacteria; phylum Bacillota; class Clostridia; order Christensenellales; family Borkfalkiaceae; genus Borkfalkia. The sequence goes on from CALWCR010000144.1 coordinate 5,926, forward strand.
CGGCTACACCATCTTTGCGGATTTTCTCAAATTCAATCCCAAAGACCCCAAATGGGAGGACAGGGACAGGTTCGTGCTCTCTGCGGGACACGGCTCCATGCTCAATTACTCCCTCCTCTATCTCTTCGGCTATGACATTTCCAAAGAAGATCTGATGAATTTCCGCCAGCTCGGCTATAAGACGCCCGGGCACCCCGAATACGGCCACACCCCCGGCATCGAGACGACGACCGGCCCGCTCGGGCAGGGCATCGCCAACGCCGTCGGCATGGCGGTCGCCGAGGCGCACCTTGCCGCCACCTTCAACCGCGAAGGGTTCCCCATCGTCGACCACTACACCTACGCCCTCTGCGGCGACGGCTGTCTGGAAGAGGGCATCTCTTACGAGGCGTGCTCCTTTGCGGGAACGCATAAGCTCGGCAAACTCATCCTCTTCTACGACGACAACGACATCACCATCGAAGGGGATACGGACATCACCTTCAAAGAGGACGTCGCCATGCGCTTCAAGGCGCAGGGATGGCAGGTCTTGAAGGTGGACGACGCGAACGACCTCGATCTCCTCAAACGTACTATAAAAAAGGCGAAAGCGGACACCGAACACCCTTCCGTCATCATCTGCAAGACGATCATCGGCTACGGCTCGCCGCTCGCGGGCTCGCATGAATGCCACGGCTCGCCGCTCGGCGCGGAAAACCTGCAAAAGACCAAGGACAACCTCGGCTGGACCTGCCCGCCCTTTGAGATCCCCGACGAAGTCGCCGAACACTGCGGCGCCATCGCGAAAAAGGGCGCCTCGCGCGAAGGCAAGTGGAAGAAGCTCTTCAAAGAATATGAAGCGGCGTACCCCGACCTGGCGGCAAAATACAAACAGTATATGAGCGGCGAACTTCCCGACCTCAAAAACGACGCCGACCTCTTTGAATTCGCCAAGCCCGACGCGACCCGCAACACGAGCTTTACCGTGCTCAACAAGCTCGCCGACCGCATCCCCAACCTCGTCGGCGGCTCGGCAGACCTCGCCCCTTCCAACAAATCCAACATGAAAAAGCGCGCAAGTTTCTCTGCGGACGACAAGAGCGGCTCGAATATGCACTTCGGCATCCGCGAGCACGCGATGGCGGCGATCACCAACGGTATGCAGCTGCACGGCGGGCTCAAATGCTACTGCGCGACCTTCTTCATCTTCTCCGATTACATGAAACACGCGATGCGCCTCTCCGCGCTCATGCACCAGCCCGTCACCTATATCCTCACGCACGATTCCATCGGCGTCGGCGAAGACGGCCCCACGCATGAACCCGTCGAACAGCTCATCGCCCTCCGTTCCATCCCCAACAGGAAGGTGTTCCGCCCCGCGGACGGCAAAGAGACGACGGCGGCGTGGATCTCCGCGCTCACCGGCAACGGCCCGACCTGCCTGGTGCTCACCCGCCAGAACCTTCCTCAGTACGAAAATTCGGGGCTGGAAGCGCTCAAAGGCGGCTATATCCTCGCCGACAGCGAGAAAAAGACGCCCGACGTCTTGCTCATCGCCAGCGGCTCGGAAGTCGAACAGTGTATGCAGGCGAAGGACATCCTCAAGACAAAGGGCGTCGACGCGCGCGTCGTATCCATGCCCTGCATGGAGGAATTTGAAAAACAGCCGCAGTCTTATAAAGACAGCGTGCTCCCGCCCGAGGTCAAAGCGCGCGTCTGCGTGGAAGCGGCGTCCCCCTATTCCTGGTACAAATACGCGGGCGACAACGGCGAGATCATCGCCATGACCACCTTCGGCGCGAGCGGCCCCGCAAACAAACTCTTCGAGATGTTCGGCTTCACCGCCGACAACGTCGTCGAAAAGGCGTTCCGCTCCCTCAACAAACTCAACTCTTAAAATAAGGAGATCTGCCGCGGCGCTTTCGCGCCGCGGCATTTACCGTAAAGACGATGGAATTTTGCGAACTGGTACAAAAACTCGGATTCTGCCAAGAAGCGAAGGCGCGCATCTATGCCGCCGAGCGAACGCTCGGCGGCATAGACGATTTGAAACCGCTGTGCGCGGCGCTCTTCGGCGAAGGGGCGGAAGAGGGCGTAAAGGCGCTCAGAAAAGCGCTCGCGCCCGACGAGGATGGCATGAAGATGCTCGCCTGTATGCTCCGCTGCGCCCTGCACAGCCATGAACTCTATGAAAAAGAAGGCATTCCGGACGATATATTCTTCTCCACCATGGGATTTTTATCCCGCTTCGTCAACGCGCACGCAAAGACGCACACAGCGCCCGCCTTTACCTGGGACTGGTGGTTTTACCGCCAGCTTTCCCTCAAAGAATTCCGCATCGGCGCCTTTGAATACGAGATGACGCAAAGAGAGGGCGTGCCCGCCCTTTCCCTGCACATCCCTGCGGGCGCGGACATCTCCCCGCAGAGCGCGGACGATTCCCTGCGGCAGGCGCGCGCTTTCTTTTCCGAACACTTCCCCGCCTATAAAGATGCGGACGTCTATTGCGATTCCTGGATGCTCTCCCCCGCCCTCGGCGGCCTGCTGCCGCCCGCGTCGCGCATCCTCGCCTTCCGAGACCGCTTCGAGATCTTGCATTGGGACGAAGAAAGCCCCGCCGCCCTCGACTGGATCTTCCCCCGCAAAGACCTTCCTTTACAAGCGCTCGCGGAAGATACTTCTCTGCAAAAAAAGGCGAAGGCGTTCCTCCTAAGCGGCGGCAAGATCGGCTGGGCGCTCGGCTGGCTGAAGCGGACATAAATTTCCGCACCCCGACGAAAGTGGGCGTAAAATTTCCGCGCACCGACGAAAGCGGGCGTAAAAAAGCGTACCCGCCACGCGCCGCCGCAAAGGCTAAATTTGGGCGCGGAAACGGACGATCTGCCGCAAAGGCTAAATTTTGGCGCGGAAACGGACGATCAGTTCGCGCCCGCGGAAGGAATGGGCGATCGTAAATTCCCCGCCGCGCAAAGCGCAGCGCTTTTCAAGCCGCCTGCCGCCCTGTTCGGCAAAAAACACGAGCTCGCCGCTCTCTTCCTCATAGGCGTATTCCCCACGCTTTTCCAAAGGGAAGCCCGAGCGCCCCTTTGCGGTGAGGAGAAAGTGCCCGTCCTTTTCCAGCAGCAGATGCACGAAGCGGAAACGCCCGAGCAGTTCTTCCCCGCCGAGGGTGGCGGATACGCACTCATATTCCCCCGCATGGGCGCGGGAATAGGCGCCGAGGGAAGACATTTTTGCCACGTCGCAGCCGATAAATACGGTCAGGGTCGCCAGGCAGCAGAGGATCGCCGCCGCCCGCCGCAGCGCCGCACCCCGTTTTGTTTGCTTTTTGCGAAAATTTCCGCTATAATAGACATCACAACACGAGAACATACGGACAGTATCCGCATTCGCGCCCGAAAAAATGCGCGCCGCGGACGGAGAAAAGCATGAAATTCGACGTAGAACTGGTAGGAAAGATCGGCTCGATGGCGCTCATCGACAAAAAAGACAACATGATCGACTATACGCGCGTGGCGCGTATCTCGCGCGAACTCAAACCGGGGTATATCTGGATCTCGAGCGGCGCGACGGAGATCGGCCGCCTCGATTATATGATGCGCGCGGGGCGGGAACTTCCGGACACGGAAGAGTCCAAGACCGATTACAGCGCCCAGGGGCAGGCGATCCTCATGCAGACGTACCGGCAGTTCGTGGACAGCAAGTATTCCGTGCGCCAGATCCTCGTCGAACACCACCATTTCAACGACGAAGTCAAGCGCGAACATATCCGCAAACTGCTCCTCCGCTGCAAGGAACAGAACGCCATCCCCATCATCAACTACAACGACGCCGTCTCCGAATCGGAAAATAGGCGGCTGGAGCTCACGGCGCTGGCGAGATCGCACACGCGCGTCTATGAATGCGTGGACAACGACGAGACCGCCTCGCTCGTGGCTTGCCTCGTAAAGGCGAAGACCCTCCTCATCCTCACGAGCGTGGACGGCATCTATACAGACCCGCACGACCCTTCCACCCTCATCGAAGAGATCGCGGGCAAGGACGGCGCGGAACTTTCCGAACACATCGAATTTTATAAAAAATATTGCGAAGGCGCTTCCCGCAAGGGGGCGAACGGCGCCAAAGCCAAACTCGAATTTGTCAAAGACGCCGCCGCGCAGGGCACGGAAGTGCTCATCGCCAACGCGCAGTACCCCATCCGGGAGATCCTCTCGGGCAGCGTGCGCTGCACCCGCATCCATATCCGCTGAAAAAAGGCAGCAGACGGGCCGCATTGCGCGGTCCGTCTGCCGATCGGTAGGTTATTATTTGGAGGTATGTGCGATCCGGAAAGGGAATCGTCTTCCCTTTTGTGCTCCCATTATACCGCAAACGCGCTTGAATGTCAAATAAATTAACCTCGGTTAACTAAAAAATTTTAAGAACTTTCCCCGCGCGCAGCCGCGGCCGCCGCGCGATATGTTTTTTCGGCGGCGAGAGAATTTTCACGGCGGCATTGACAAACGCGCGCCCCTGCCTTATAATAAAGGAGCCAAACGGCGAAAAGGAGGAAGGGCCATGAACGAACAAGAAGAAAAGAGATATAAACGCTTCAAACTGGGGATGAAGATCGCGGGGCTTATTTTGATCGCGGGCGGGCTCGCGCTGCTGATCGCGGGATTTGTGGACCTTGCGACGGCGGAAGGGATGCCGCGGCGGTTCTGGTGCCTGATCGCGGGATTCCCCTGCTTCGCCTTCGGGATCATGCTGACGATGGCAGGTTTCAGAAGAGAGATCGCGCGCTTTGCCGCGCGCGAGCACGCGCCCGTCGTCAATGAACTGAGCAAGGAGATCCGCCCCGGCATACAGAGCATCGCCTCCGCGGCGGCCGAAGGGCTGAAGGCCTCCGTCTGCCCCGCCTGCGGCGCGGCGAACGGAGAAAACGCCAGATTCTGCGACCAATGCGGCGCGGCGCTGGTAAAGATATGCCCCGCCTGCAAGGCGGAAAACGGGCAAGACGCCAAGTTCTGCAACAACTGCGGCGCCAAACTCTGATAAAAGAGCAAATACGACGGGCAGCCCCTCCGCATACACTGCGGAGGGGCTGCCTTTTTACGGTATGCCGCCTATTCTTTTTTGATCCCCTCGGCGATCGCGACCCCCGAGCTCGTGCCGATGCGGTCGGCGCCCGCGTCCACCATCGCTTTGAACCCGTCCGCGTCCTTGATGCCGCCCGACGCCTTGACGCTGCAATTTGCGCCCACCGTCTGTTTGAGAAGGCGCACGTCTTCCGCCTTGGCGCCCGCGCCGAAATAGCCCGTGCTCGTCTTGACGAACGCCGCGCCCGCGTCGCGCGCGCATTCGGCGGCCTTGACCATCTCTTCCTTCGTCAAAAGGGAAGTCTCGATGATCACCTTGACGGGGCAGTGTTTTGCCGCCGCCACCACCTTTTTGACTTCCCGCTTCATATAGCCGAAATCGCCGTTTTTGATCGCCGAAATGCAGGCGACCATGTCGATCTCGTCCGCGCCGTCCGCGAGGGCGCGCTTGGTCTCGTAGACTTTGGTCTCCGTCTTGTTTTCGCCCATGGGAAAGCCGACGACGCAGGCGATCTTGATAGACTGCGCGTCTTTCAGGCAGCGGAAGCACTCGGACACATACACGGGCTGCACGCAGACGGAATGAAAGCCGTACTCCTTCGCCTCGGCGCAGAGCTTGCGGATATCCTCGCGGGTGGCGGTCTGTTTGAGCATGGTGTGGTCGATCATCTTCAAGAGCCGCCTGATCTCCAGGATCTTTTTCTGGCGGCGGAATTCCTCAAACTCCTCCCGCTCGTCCGCACTGATGCGCAGGGGGTCTTTTTCTCCCCCCTTGTCCGCGCCGCCTTGAGGCGCGGGGACGCCTTTTTGCTCCTCTTCAAGGGGCTCGGCATTTTCTTTCTTTTTTTTGGAACCGAACATCCGTTATCTCCTTTCGCCGCCGAAAAACGCATACACGAGCGGGCGGCATTTGATTTTTTTATCCGAAACGCAAAAGGCGCTCTCCGCGAGGGCGATCCCCTCTTCCGCATTGCCGTTATGGCACACTTCCGCGAGCGGCTCCCCTTTCTGCACGGGGCTGCCTTCCCGCTTTTTCAAAAGAATGCCGACCGTATGGTCGATCGTATCCCCTTCCCTGGCCCTGCCGCCGCCGAGCGCGGCGCACGCCCTGCCGAGGGCGAGGGCGGACATCTGCACATATCCTTCCTCCGCGGCGCGGATGATATGCCGCCCTTCGGCCAGCGGAAAGGCGCCGTACACTTCTTTGCCGTCGCCCCCCTGCGCCGACACGATCTCGGCAAGTTTTCTGAGCGCCGCGCCCGAAGCGACGCTCTCCCGCACGGCGGCGAACGCCTCCTCTTTGCCGCAGCCCGATATTGCCTGCACGATCTTCGCGGCATGGAAAAAGGAAAGCTCGGAAAGTCGGTTCTGCTTTTCCCCGCGCAAGATCTGCAGCGCCTCGTTGACCTCCGCGTTGCAGCCGATATTGTCGCCGAGGGGCGCGTTCATGTCGGTCACGGCGGCGAGCGTCCTTCTCCCCGCGCTCTTGCCGATGGAGACCATCAGGCGGGCAAGTCTTTCCGCCTCGCGGGCGGTCTTCATGAAAGCGCCGTCGCCGTATTTGACGTCGAGAAGGATGACGTCGGCAAAAGACGCCAGCTTTTTGCTCATGACGGAGGCAGCGATGAGCGGGATGCTGTCCACCGTGGCGGTGACGTCGCGCACGGCATACATCCGCTTATCCGCGGGCACCGTCTTTTCCGTCTGCCCAGAAACGGCGCCGCCGACCTCCTCCACCTGCCGCTCGAATTCTTCGGGCGAAAGGTCGACCCGCAGCCCCGTAAAACTTTCCAGTTTATCCAGCGTGCCGCCCGTATGGGCGAGCCCGCGCCCCGAATATTTGGCGCACTTGACGCCGAGGGAAGCGAGCACGGGCACGAGGATGAGGGTGGTGGAATCGGAGACGCCGCCCGTGGAATGTTTGTCGGCATACACCCCTTCCGCGCGCGGACGGGGCGCGGCGTCGCCGCTTTTGACCATTTCCCGGGTCAGAAGGAAGCACTCTTCGTCCGTCATGCCGTTGAGGAGCACCGCCATACAGAACGCGGCGATCTGGCAGTCCTGCGCGCCGCCGTTTGCGATCTCGCGCACGAAGAAGGCGATCTCCTCTTCGCCGAGCGTTTCGCCGCGCTTTTTCGCATCGATCACGTCGTATACTCTCATACGCCAAAACCTCCCCTTATTTTACAAACGCCGCCCTTTTCCCGCAAGGCGGGCGGGTGTATAGTATTTCACGCAAAAAACCCGAAAGGAGAAAGCCGTGAACCTTCTCGCATCGTCCCTCTTGGGAGGGCTGTATCTTCTGATCCTGTTCGGCATCTGTTTTGCCGCCGTCGCGCTCGTGCGCTGCGCCCTCTTATACAACGCGCAGCGGAAAAGAAAGCCGCAGAAAGAGGAGCGCCCCGCCCCCAAGCCCGCCACGGGCGAACAAACGCCCGAAAAACAGCGGGTGTATTATATCGTGGAAAAAAAGCGGGTGAGCCGCCCGCGCGCCAAGTACGCCGAGCCGAAAAAGATACGCTTTGAATAGCTCAGTCTTTATAGACGGTCGCGTTGCCGCCCTCTTCCCACAGCCGTTCCAGATGATAGAAGAGGCGGGATTCGTCGTTGAAGATATGCACGATGACGTCGCCGTAATCGAGCACCCCCCAGCGCCCCTCGCGGGTGCCTTCGCTGCGACGCGGCTCCAGCCCCTCTTCGGAAAGTTTCTCCTCCACATGGTCGCAAAGCGCCTTTACCTGCGTGGTGCTGTGCCCGCTCGCGATGACGAAATAGTCGCACAGGGTCGTCTTCCCCGATACGTCGATGATGAGGATGTCCTCCGCCTTTTTGGCAGAGAGCAGGGCGCAGATCTTTTCCGCAAGTTTCTTTTGTTCGCTCATTGTCACTTTCTCACTCCTTTATAATATTCGTAAGCCCTGAACGTGAGCGGGTAAATATCCCCGCCCTGCTTTTTCAGGTAGCGAAGTTCATGCCTGAGGCTTTGATACATACACTCGTCGAGATCTTCCGCAAAGACCTTCCTCAGCTTTTTGATCCCCTTGAAATCCCGCCCGGGTTCGAGCATATCCGAAAGAAAGACGAGCTTTTCCAAAACGCTCATGTTCGGCCGCCCCGAGGAATGGAAGCGGATGGCGTTGAGTATGTCTTCATCCTCTATCCCGAAGGTATGTTCGGCGACGTATGCGCCCGTATATTGGTGCAAAACGGGCGCGGGCACCTCTTCCTGCAGGGAAAAGCCCGCAAGTTCGGGAGCGGAAGGAGACAGATTTTTGGCGACGTCGTGCAGCGCCGCCGCCACGATGACGCTGTGTTCGGAGAGTTTGTATCTGTTTTCAAAGGACGCCGCCGTCATGGCGACGCGCAGCGTATGCTTTTTGCGCGCGGGCTTAAGATACGCGAGCGCGTCTTTGACCCGCTCCACGCGGTAGAGCTCCTTCGCCTCGATATAGTCGATGACGGGCTCGGGAAGATAGGGCTTGAGGTCCTCGCCGAACGCCGTAAGGACGCGCGCCTTGGTGGAGGAAATATCCCGCCCCGTATATTCTATGCTCAGAAAACGTTTTTTGAATTTGGCGAAAAAGCGCAGCTGCTCGGCGGCGAAATTGACCCGCTCCCCCTCCCTGTTGCAGGCAACGAGCTCCGCAAGGGAAAGGATGGTCTCCGGTTCGCGCCAGCTGTAAAAATCTTTGAGCATATCCGCCCCGACGAGGAAATACAGCTTCGCGTCGGGGTATTTGTTTTTAAAGTACGCGAGGGTCATATAGGTATAGCTCGTGCCGCCCGCATTGAGCTCGTATGCGCTCACCTCGCAGTTTTTCAGGGGCGCGAAGGCGAGCTTTGCCATCGCCAGCCTGTCTTCGGGCGCCGCCAAAGACTTGCCCTGTTTGTGCGGCGGGATGAAGGCGGGCACGACGATGACCTTGTCCGCACCCAGCGCCGCCTGCGCCGCCCTGACGATGTTGATGTGTTCGCTGTGTACGGGGTCGAAACTTCCCCCGAAGATCGCAATTTTCATATCCTTCCGCCCCTTCGGGCACACCTTTATATTTTGCCTGTTTTCTTTCCTATCATACCGCCCGCGTATGTTCCCGCGCGCGGAAAAACATTTTTATGCCCCGCGATACGCTTTTTCGGGCAGGACCATATCGTCCGCTTACAGTATACCACACCCCGCCCCGACTTGCAACGTTTAAAAAAGAAAAAAAAGGACAAAATCAAAATGCCGCCCGCATATATTCCGATCCGCCGCGGGCGGCGGCATTGCCATGAAGCGTCTTCTCATCACCGTCTGGGCGGATACCGCCTTTTTGTTTTTTGCGGCGTTCCTGCTCTTTTTTTGTATCTTCCGTTATTATCTTGCGGGGCTTTTGCCCGCACTCTTCGCCGCGCTCGCCGCGGCGGCGGCATTCGCCGTTTTATGCCATCTGCTCCTTATGCGCAGGCGGCAAAAAAAATACGGCATCGCCGCCGGCAGGGAAGAAGTGCAAAAACTTGCCCTGCACCTCGCGCTCGAACCGCCCGCGCAAAGCGCCGCGCGCGTCGCCGCCGCCCTCACCGCGGACGGTACCGAGGCGCGCGTCTGCGGAGACGGCATTTATACGGAGGAGAGAGAATACCGCCCCCTCTTCCGCCTGGAACCGGTCACGGCGGACGAGATCAAGCCCTTTCTCCGCCCGCAGCCGCCTACTTTGATCGCCTTTTCATTCACCAAAGAAGCGGAAGCGCTCGCGGACGCCTTTTCCCTGCCGCGCATGGACGCGGAAGCTCTCTACGCGCTCCTGCGGCGGACGGGCACGTTGCCGCAGGAATACATCGCGGGAAAAGCGAAAAAGCGCGGGCTCAAAGACGCGCTCCGCCTGCGGCTGCGCCGCGCGAGCGCGCGCGGCTATCTCCTCTCGGGCGCGGGCCTGCTGCTGTTCAGCACCGTGACCGTGTTCCCCGCCTACTACGTCGCCGCGGGCGCCCTGCTGCTCGCCGTGGCGGTGCTTGTGCGCCTTTTCGGCAAGACGTGATCTCTTTTTAAGGCCCGAAAAGCCGCCCCGAAGGGCGGCTTTTCAAAAATTATCCGCCGCCGCGCTCAGATAAGCGACTGCGGCAAACAGTGCAGATACATATACAGCGCGTCGGTATTTTCTTCCAGGACGCGCATGAGCAAGGGCTCGGGCGCGGGGCGGATAAACGGGTAATCGCATTCGCCGAGCGCTTCATGCACCGTAAAGGCGAGCTGTTCCCGATCTTCATAAAATTCGGCGAAGACATTCTTTTTGTTGCCGCGCGCGTCCAGCCGCCTCCATTCCCCCGAGGGAAGCAGGACGGCGTTGAGCGCGTGCACGCAGAACTTCCCCGGCACCGCGCCGAGGCGCAGCCGCTGATAACAAAACCCCGCGGGGATCCCCATCGCCCGCAAAAGCGCCGCCAATAAATTGGACTTCGCCCAGCAGATACCCACCTTTTCGCGCAAGACGTCGGAAGCGGAGACGGTCACGCGCGCGTCCTTTGCGTCCCAGGTATGGGCGATCCCGTCGCGCACGAAATGAAAGGCGCGGCGGATCCTGCCCTGCTCGTCCTCCCCCGCGGAAAGCTCCCGCGCGAGAGAAAGAACGGCGGGATCGCAAAAATCGACGTACTTGTCGCAGGCGAGAAAATCTTCCCGCCCGCCGCAGACGATCGGCTTCGGCATGGTCAGAAGACGATGTGCTCGAAATTTTTGCGGGAAGAGCGCCTGTATAAAATGACCTTCCTGCCGATGACGGCGACGCATTCCGCTTTGAGCGAGGCCGCCAGCTCCGCGCCGAGCGCCTTTGCGTCCTCTTCGGCGTTCGTGAGCACGTTGATCTTGATGAGTTCGTGCGCTTCCAGGGCGTCCGAAAGGGAACGCAGCATATTTTCGCCGATGCCGCCCTTGCCGAGCTGGGCGATGGGCGAAAGGTTCGCCGCGATACTTTTTAAATTGCTCCTTTGTTTGCTCGTCATAAAAAACTCCTTATGATCGGGCGCGCCGCGGCGGCGCTTTTTTGTTTGCGCCGCCGCAGTGCGTCATTCCTTAAATTCAAATTCCACGCCGCCGACCACGACCGCGTCGTTTTCCGCCACTCCCTGTCTTTTGAGCTCGCGGATGACCCCTTTGTCCTTCAAAACCTTCTGGAAATACGCCATCGAATCGGGATCGGAGAGGACGACGTTGCGTTCAAGCATATCCACGAGCCCGCCCGTGACGTACCAGCAATTTTCCTCTTCGTCTTTATAGATCTCGAATTCGTTGACGTCGGGGCGGTCGTATTCAAACTCGTCCGCGGGGATGGGCTCGGCGGGCGGCAGCGTTTCGAGCACGGAAAAGACCCCTTCGATGAGCGCCTTCGTCCCTTCGCCCGTCACGGCGGTGATGGGAAAAAGTTTGTATTTACGGCACTTTTTGCGGAACGCTTTGACGTTATCCTCCGCGCCGTACACGTCGCATTTGTTGAGCGCGACCAGCTGCGGCAGCGCGGCAAGTTTAGGGCTGTATTCTTTGAGCTCCGCGTTGATCTTTTTAAAATCTTCATACGGATCCCGCCCTTCCGAGCCCGAAACGTCCACGACGTGCAGAAGCATACGGGTGCGCTCGATGTGCCTGAGAAAATCATGGCCGAGCCCCGCGCCTTCCGCCGCCCCCCCGATAAGCCCCGGAATATCCGCCGCCACGAACGACTTATCATAATACCTGACGACGCCGAGGTTGGGCGAGAGAGTGGTGAAATGATAGTTGGCGATCTTGGGGCGCGCGGCGCTGATCTTGGAAAGAAGGGTGCTTTTGCCGACGTTAGGAAAGCCGATGATGCCCACGTCCGCGATCACTTTGAGTTCGAGGATGAGGGTATGCACCTGCGTCTTTTCCCCTTTCTGCGCGAAATGGGGCGCATGGCGGCGCGCCGTCGTGAAGCGCACGTTGCCCTTGCCGCCGTTTCCGCCGCGGGCGATGCACTTCTTTTCCCCGTCCGTATAGACGTCGCAGAGGATCTTGCCCGTCTCCGCATCCCGCACGAGGGTGCCGAGCGGAAGGGAGATGACGACGTCTTCCCCGCCCTTGCCGAAGCGGTTGTTGGTGCCCCCGCGCTCGCCGTTGCCCGCCGTGAATTTGGCGCCGAAGCGGAAATCGACGAGATCGTTTTTATCCTTGTCGCCGACGACGTAAATGTCGCCGCCCTTGCCGCCGTCGCCGCCGTCCGGTCCGCCGAGCGCGTATCCTTTGAAACTTTTGAAGGAATTCATCCCGTCGCCGCCGTCGCCCGCTTTGACGGTGATCTTGACTTTATCGGTAAAGAGAGATGCCATCGTTACTCCTTGTTTTGCCCGTGAAAATGATCGCACACGTCTGCGAGCGGACAATGCCCGCAGTCGGGTTTTTGGGCGTGGCAGACCTTTCTGCCATGCCAGATGAGCCAGTGGTGCGCCTTGGACCAATCCGCCTTGGGGATCGCCTCTTTGAGCTGTTCTTCCGTCTTGGCGGGGGTATTCGCCGCGGCAAGCCCGAGGCGGTTGCTCACGCGGAAGACATGGGTGTCCACCGCGATGGCGTCTTCGTCGAACCAGACGGAAGCGACGACGTTCGCCGTCTTCTGCCCGACCCCCGCGAGCGATCTGAGGGAAGCGAAGTCGCCCGGCACCCTGCCGCCGAATTTTTCCAAAATATCGCGGGAAGCGGAGAGGATATGCGCCGCCTTGCTCTTATAGAGCCCGCAGGAATAAATGTATTTTCCCAGCTCCTCCTCGGAGAGGGTCAACATCGTTTCGGGCGTGGAATGCTCCTTGAAAAGCTCCGCGGTGACCTTGTTCACCCGCTCGTCCGTGCACTGCGCGGAGAGGATGACCGCCACGAGGAGCTCGTATGCCGTCGTATAGCGAAGGGCGGGGCGTGCGCCCGCGTAAACTTCGGAGAGGACGAAAAGCGCCCTCTCGCGTGCCTGCTTGTCCATATGCTTATTTTAGCATACTTTGCGCGCGATGACAATTATTTTTGCGCCCCTATCCCGCCCCGTTGCCCGCGCGCGCTCATACGGGGCGCACAAACGTCCTGCCAAAACCCGTTTCCACGCGGAAAAAACCCGCAAAAGCGCCATAGCGGGCAGATCGCAGGGCGCGGCGCGCGCGGGAAAGGTCGAAGGCGCCGACCTTCACCGAAAGGCCGCAGCCTGCGCCCGCTTCCTGCGGGGTGGAAACGGCGGAAGCGGGCACCCCCTCTCTTTTCAGGCGGGAAGCAAAATCGAGGGCTTCCGCACGGGAACGGAACACAGCAAGATACATCGACATCCTCTTTCCTCCTTGGTATGCCAAACGTGCGCAAAGGCAAAACTTTTTTGCCCCTTCGCGGCATTTTATTCGGGGGCGCAACGGCAAAGCCTCGCCCCCTTTGCGGCATTTTATACGGGGCGCAACGGCAAAGCCTCGCCCTTCGCGCTATTTTATACGGGCAAATGCCCTTTATCTGTTTTATACGGGCGTGCCGCCGCGCGGACGCTCTTTGCCGTGCAAAAAAGCGCCATAAATTGCCCGGGCGGCGCATAGAATACTATACGGCCGCCCGCAGAAGGCGGCAAAACGGAGGCAGCCCATGATCTATTTCGACAACGCGGCGACGGGCGGGCAGAAGCCGCCCGCGGTGACGCAGGCGGTGTGCGCCGCCGTCTGCGGCATGAACGCAAACCCGGGAAGAAGCGGGCACGAACTGTCCGTCGCCTTCGCCGAGACCCTCCTGCAATGCAGAAAGACGCTGGACGGCTTTTTCGGCGGGTACGGGTTTGAACGCACCGTCTTTACGAAAAACTGCACCGAAGCGCTCAACGCGGCGATCTTCGGGTTCGCCCGCACGGCGCGGGGCAAGCCGCACGTCATTTCTACCGTGATGGAACACAATTCCGTGCTCCGCCCCTTAAAAGCGCTCGAGCGGGCAGGGAAGATCTCTCTGACTTTGCTCGGTCTGAACGAGGCGGGCGGCATCGACGCGGAGGATTTTGCCGCCGCCGTGCGGCAGGACACGGCGGCGGCGGTCTTTACCCTCGCTTCCAACGTGACGGGCGCCGCCGTCGACCCTGCAAAGGTGCGCGCCGCCCTGCCCGCGCACGTCTTGCTCCTCTGCGACGGGGCGCAGGCGTGCGGGCACATCCCCGTCGACATGAAAAAGGCGGGCATCGACGCCCTCTGCGTCGCGGGGCACAAGGGGATGCACGGCATCGCGGGGTCGGGGGCGCTGCTCTTTTCCGACCGCTTTTCCCCCGCCCCCTTGCTCTACGGCGGAACGGGCAGCGACAGCGAGAACGAAGATATGCCCGCCTTTTACCCCGACCGACTCGAAGCGGGGACGCTCAACTACCCCGCCGCCCTCTCCCTCGCGGAAGGGGCGCGCCATCTTGCGGGACGTATAAAGGAAAACGGGACATATCTTACGGAGATGACGCAGGCTGTCTGCGACGGGCTGGCAAGGCGCAAAAACCTACGCGTCTATTCCCGCCCCAATCCCTTCGGCATCGCCGCCTTTGCCTGCGAAGCGCTCTCTTCCGAGCTTTTCGCGCAGGAACTTTCCGACCGCTACGGCATCGCCGTGCGGGGCGGGCTGCACTGCGCGCCCCTCATGCACCGCGCCCTGCACGGCGCGGGCGGGCTGGTGCGGGTGAGCCTTTCGGAATTCAACACCCCGCACGAGGTGTGCGTCTTTTTGCACGCCGCCGAAAAGATCGCGGCGGCGGCTACATCTTTTTGAGCCTGCCAATGACGGCGGCGAGCTTTTTCCGCTTCGCCCCGTCTAAAACGGGCGCGAGCGCGTTGTAAAAATTGTCCAGCTCCGCATCGGAGAGGGTGCCGTTTTTGCGCCCTTTTTCCGCTTCCGCATAGATGGCGCGGAGTATATCCCCTTCCCCTTTGCCGCGGAAGGCGCCCGTCAGTCTTTTGGCGAGCTCCGTCACGTCTTCGGGCGCTTCTTGTTTGGAATACGAATCAAAATCTTTCATGTCATCCTCCGCCCGGGCGGCGCCTGCCGATTTTAGGCGCGCCGCGCCGATCCTCTTTACAGTATATGCCGCGGCGGCGGAGCTTGACATCACGGAGGGCTTATGGAATTGCTTCTCATCCTGGCGTTCGCGCTGCTCTTTTCCGAACGGGGCGGCATCCCGCCCCAAAAGCTCGTCTCCCTTCTCACCGCCTTTGCCGACGGCAAGGGGGAAGAGGCGCTCGAGGGGCTGTTCGGCGGCGTGCGCCTGTTCGGCATGACCCCGCGCGAACTTACATCCGCCGCCCAAAGCCTGCAGAGGGCCCTTTCCTCCCTGCAGGGCGAAAAGGGCGCGCCCCCGCAAAGCGAAGGGGCGCGCCCAAAAGACGAAGAAGCCGGGGCGGACGGCGGGCTTTCCCCCATTTCGCCCATCGCCAACGAACAGATCGAGCGGATGCTGGGGAAATATTTCGCCTGAAACGCGCAAGAAGGGGGCGCCCGCCGTTCGGCGGGCGCTCCCTTCTTTTTTTGACGGATAAGCCCGTCGGGCGCAAGCTGATTTATCTGAAAAAGCCTGTCCTTCCTTCACGCAGAAAGAGAGGATCCGCGCGCGGCGATCTTTTGCAGGATCTCCTCGAGGGCAGGGTCGCCGTAATCGGCGTTGGACGCCGCGTCGATGCAATGCGCGCCGTCGTCGGAAGTGATCCCGCGGCCTTGGATACAGGTGAGCCCGTCCGGCCAATAGATGCGCGCGGTCGTCAGTTTCGCCGCCTCGCCCGTAAAGCTGTTGACGAAGGTGGACTGCATGATCCCCTTGCCGTAGGTGCGCGCGGGATCGCTGCCGCCCGCCCTGACGAGATAGATGTCCTCATATTCTACCGTGCCGTAACAGAGCATGAGCCCCATGAGCGCCTCGGAAGCGGACGCCGTGTTCCTGTTGGCGGCAACGCAGATTTCGCTGCCCGCGAAGTACGCGGCATATGCGCCGCTCTCGGCGTAATAGGTCCCGTATCCTTCCGCATACAAAACGGCAAAGCGGCCGGACGCGTCTTTGGCGAGATAGGGCGCGATCCCCTGCAATACGGACAGGCTCCCCCCGCCGTTGTTGCGAAGATCCAAAAGGAGGGAAGTGCAGCCGTCCTCCTTGTATTGGCGCGCCGCCGCGGCAAATTCCGCCGCCGCATTGCCCGAAAACTGCACGAGGCGGATATA